>CACZXL010000027.1 GCA_902785135.1 uncultured Erysipelotrichaceae bacterium | reverse complement strand
TAGGTTCAATCGAAATTAAAATGAAAGAGGAATAAAAATGAAGAAAAAACATTTAAAGACAAAGGTATGTCTATAACCTTAACAGATGAATTTACTGAAAAAGATTTAGTATCTGCAACTGTCTATTTTGAAAGTATGGATGCAATTGTAACTGGTCTAAAAGAAGAATTCAGCACATTAGAAGCAGCAGGCTTAACAAAAGATAGTACAGTCGAAGATTATGCTAAAGCAGTAACTACTAACAATCAAAAAGATAGCAAAATCAAAACCGAAGATGGCCTAACATACTTTACTTATACAAGTGATGTAAATGGAAAAACATATTTCTATATTGCTACAATGTATAAAAGTAATGATGCCTTCTGGTTATTTAATTTTGCATGTGATAGTAGCAATCAAGAAAAATTTGAAAGCACATTTAAAACATGGGCAAAATCAGTATCATTTGAGTAAAAACATAAATTGTTCTTCAAGTAATATGGGAAAGAAAAGTAATAAAGAATTAACTAAAGAAATAAAAGAAAAAAGTAATAAAACATTTAAAGAATTTAAAGAGTTTATATCTAAAGGTAATGTAATTGACTTAGCAGTAGGTGTTATTATCGGTGGTGCCTTTAGTAAAATAGTATCATCACTAGTAAATGATATCATTATGCCTTTAATTGGAATTATAATTGGTGGAATTGACTTTACTAACCTAACATTTAAAATTAAAGATGCCACAGTAAGTTATGGAGTATTCATTCAAAACATTTTAGATTTCCTAATTGTCGCAGCTTGCATCTTCACATTTGTTAAACTAATAAATAAACTAAACCGTAAAAAAGAAGAACCTAAAGAAGAAGTAAAGGAAGAACCTAAAAAAAGTGATGAAGTATTATTACTAGAAGATCAGAGTGTTGACAAAGTTCAATACTCTTTTCTTTTTTTTGAAATTGTTATAAAATTAATATGTAAGGTTGCTTATTATCTCAACAATTTTAAGCGTTCTAACCTTACTTTTTTTATTGTGAAATGGTATAATTATATTGTTGAGATAATAAGAAAGAATGTGATAATAATGATAACAATAAATAAAAATATACAAAGTGAAATCTTAATGACTACTATGGAAGAAATTGTACCAGAAGACAGTTTGTTTCGTAAGATAGATAAATATATAGATTTCACTTTTATTTATGATAAAGTAAAAGACTTATATTGTGAAAACAATGGAAGACCAAGTATAGACCCAGTAGTATTATTTAAAATAGTTTTTATACAAGCATTAGATGGATTAAAATCAATGAGACAAACATGTAAAAAAATAAAAGTGGATGCAGAATATAGATGGTTTTTAGGAATACCATTTGGAATAGATACACCACATTTTTCTACATTTAGTAAAAATTATGAAAGAAGATTTAAAGATTCAGATATATTTGAAGAAATATTTGTAGAAATAGTAAATCAAGCAATAAAATACAATTTAGTAGATGGAACAACATTTTATACAGATTCAACTCATAAAAAAGCAAATGCTAATAAAAATAAATATGAAGATGAAATAGTAACGAGTATAAAAGAAAGACGTAAATGGTTAGAAGAAGAAATAAATGAAGAAAGAATCAAACAAGGAAAAAAACTATTTGAATATAAAGATGAGGTAGAAGAAAAACATATCAAAGTAAGTACAACAGATAAGGAATCTGGATATTATCACAGAGATAATAAAGAGAAAGGATTTATGTATTTAGATCATAGGACAGTAGATGATAAATGTAATATAATAGTAGATGCATATATTACTAAAGGAAATGTTCATGATTCAGTGCCATTTATAGATAGAGCTGAGTATATAAAACATAAATTTGGATTTAATATAAAGAAGTATGGTGTTGATTCAGGGTATTTAACTATAGACATAAAAAAATATTTTATAGAAAATAATATATTTGGAGTATTTGGATATAGAAGATATGGAACACCAGAATCTAGAAAAGAAAAAAATAAATATGAATATGTTAAAGAATTGGATATATATTATGAAAAAGAAACTGGCGAAGTTTTAGAATATAAAGGATTAATAGATAAAAATGGGTATAAGAAATATGAAAATACAGATAAAACAAAAGTAGTAAGAAGACATATTCATGAAGAATGGAATGAAATTTTTAGAGAAAATAGACTTTCAAAAGAAGGAAAAGAACTTTATCAAAAAAGAAAAGAACATGTAGAAAGAAGTTTTGCAGATTCAAAACAAAATCATGGATATAGATACGCTATGTATAAAGGTGTTAAAAAAAATCAACATTATACATGGCTTATTTGTGCTGCCCAAAATATGAAAAATATAGCAATAAAAAATGATAATGTAGGTAAGAAACATCTTGCATTATCATCAATTCTATATAATTTTCATAAAAATATTAAAAAATATTATAAATTTAAACAAAAAAATTTATTCATAAGAAAACCTCTAGAAAAATCTAGGGGTTTGTCTACACTCTGAAAAATCAATCCTTTTGAGATTGATTTCTATTTAATGTCCGAATAGTTCGAACAGAATTATCTAATGGAGCAAGTGAGGAGAATCGAACTCCCATCCCAACCTTGGCAAGGTTATATTCTAACCATTGAACCACACCTGCAACGCATATTCATAATATCAAATTTTTTTTATAATATCAAGTCATTTAGTAAAAATCTAAAACTATAAAAATATACGTCATCATTTAAATCAAAGAAATTAACACAGAAATTACCACTCTTTGTAACATTATATGTTTCCGTATCTATTATACTTTTATTTTTATCATAAACAGAAACATTCAAAGCACCTGTGCCACCACTCACATAACCACATAAATTAAATAAATTCATACTTTTAGTAACGCCATAAGAAATATTATTTATCTTTATGCTAGAACTATTAATAGTTACATAATCATCTAATCTAACAATATCCCCAAAACTTACTAAATTCTCAGTTATAACTTTTGTCTTTTCATTATAATTAACTGTAAGAATAGTCTTGCCATCTTGTTTCTCTGCATGAATAACCCCAAAATCTACTTCGCCAGAAATTGTTTTTAAGCAAACATTTAAAGCATCATCATAAGAAACACCTAACTCACTTTGCACAGCACCAACAAAATTACAATAAAACTCATCTTCACCAGTCTTAACATCCATCAAATAATATCCATTCTTCTTAGTTATTACCTTATCATCTATTTCAATAGTATCACCCAAAATTTTAACTTGTTTATCCTTAAAATAATCATTTTTAGTAAGAAAATCATTACTTATAACATCTGTGTTTTCATTCTTATCATTAATATAAGCGTATCCAAATAAAACACCTAAAACAAATAAAATAATTAAACAAATAATAATCCCAATTTTTGTCTTACTCATATCTACTCCTCTTCATAAATATAACTAAATCTTAAATTATTAACATCTGTATAAGCTATACCTCTATCAACCGCATACTTATAAACATTAAATGAATAATTACTGCTATCACTTGTCAAATATTGATTAACACCAGTATAAGAATTTAATAAAGTACTATTATAATAAACTTCAAAAGGGTTATTCTCATTAATAATAGCTTTACCTAAACTAAGAATACCTTTATTTGCCGTAGTACCACTAGCATTTTCTTCTCCGGCGCCAATCTCTACTGTTATATCCGTTATGATATCATCAAATATTTTATATAGTCCATTTAAACTATCTGAATCACTAACATCATCATATGAATAATAATTATCTCTTGATGTAGCTAAAGGTATTAACTGAGAAGCAACTGCTCCACCAATCCCTATTGTATAAACTTTTGCTTTATTTTTAACATAATCAACATCTGCACTTCTTGGTGTATCAGCACTATCTCCGTCACTTAAAAATATTACATAATTATCTTTATCATTTACAGAAGTTTGCAAAAAAGATGCAGTCTGTCCAATAGCAGATAAGAAACTAGTTCCACCACTAGCACTCAAACTATTAATTGCACTATCTATTGAAGATTGATTATTACTATAAGAAAGAATAGTTGAAGCAGAAGATTCAAACGTTATAATTGACACTGTTGA
>CACZXL010000026.1 GCA_902785135.1 uncultured Erysipelotrichaceae bacterium | reverse complement strand
TTTGTAAAAATATTACGTTATATAGTACATTATATTTTGACGTTACATTCAATTAAAAAGATAGCTCTATTATATTATCTATCTTCTAGGCAAGTGCCACCATTATCTTTAATATACTTAACTATTTTTTCTAAGACTTCTTTAGGATCACCTGTTTTAATATTATATAAATCTAAGTCATTTATAATATTTATATCACCAACATCATATGATAAACTGCCATCACTATTATTTTTCATAACTGTATAGTTACTTATCTTACCATTATAATAACAAAATCTGCCTTCTCCAGTTGCAGTAGGCTCTGCTGTATAATAGTTGGTACTGTAAATATAAATTGAAACTATACATAGAAGTATAAAAATAAGTGTTCCTAAAGTTATTCCAACTGTTTTTACTAACTTAATAATTAATTTAGAGTTACTTTCAGTTTTATCAAGTTTTGTTAAAATAGCATTTTCTTTTCCAGTTAATTCATCTAAACTTATATTAAAGATATCGCATAACTTAGAAGCCTGTTTTAGATCAGGACTTGTCTCATTAAGTTCCCAGTTAGATATAGTCTGCCTAGTAATACCAAGTTTTTCAGCTAAGTCTTCCTGACTTAATTTACACTTTTTTCTTTCACTGATAATTTTTTCTCCCAACATAATGTTCTCCTTTCTATTTTTAATTTTAACTTTTTATAATTTATATTCTACCAAATTTCTTTAGAACAAGCGCAAAATTATTTAACATTTAAAAAGACTACTCTTTATATAAAGTAATCTTTTTATTTTGATATTCGTTTAATATTTTTATCCAAATATCATTTTCAACATTACGCATCTTTTTAGGATGAACTAAAAATCTTACTGATAATTCTATATGATTATTATTTACTCTAGTATAAATAATTGGTTCTAAATGATTATAATAAATTCGGTATTCTAGTGAAGCATCATTAACTTGTTTATCCATTTTTTTAGGTATTTCTTTAATAACTTCATTATTATTTACAATCTTTAAAATTATCTTTTTAGTTGCTTCAACGTCTGCTTCAAGTGGAATATTAACATTAATTTCATCCCAGATATATTTAAAAGCAGTTGTATAGTTTTTTAGAGCATATGAAAATATATAACTATTTGGAATGTTTACAATCTTACCATTGCTTTGCTCGCCATTTTCTTTATCACTTACTTCTAGTACTTTAAAAGAAAAACTTCTCTTATTGCAATAGTAACTCCAGCAGATACAAATGATATTATTGTTAGAAAATTACTTAAATAATCACTCCAAACAACAAATAATCCTCCTATAATAAATAGATTAGATATAATATTAATATTCTGGTTTAAAAGAAATAATGTTCTACTATCCTTATTTATCTTCTTAATAATATATACAGATATTTTAGCACAAAATTTACATGAGACTATTATCAGAAGCGATAAGATTAGTAGTTTAAAATATTTTTCATTGCCAGCTAAAAAATCATCTAATTTAATGTTAAATAAATTTAATAATTGCATAATAATCTCCCCTTTCAAAAGTTCCATTATTGTATCATGTATACTTTAAGATGTAAATTAATGAAAGAAATTTTTATTAGTTTATGATAAAATATTTTTTATTCTTTCTTATAAGAAAGAATAAAAAATTTGCGTTTGAGTAAGGGCAGATTATACCAAGGGTCTTTGAATCCATTTTTATGACTGCCCGTCTCTTATCTTATTATTAATCTAGTCTTAGAAAGTGGGGTCAAAGAATCCATATAACCAGCATGATGAGATAATTGTAAGTACTAAGAGTCAAACTAGGAAAGGAAGTATTATATGAAGTATGTTTTAGTACTAGATGTTGCTAAAAGTAAAAGTATGTTTATGTTATCTTCTGATGTTGGTGAAGTTCTATTAGAACCTACTGAATACATACATAATAAATCTGATTTTGAAAGAATAGATTCTTATATTAGTAAACTTAACATCAAAGATAATTTAACAGTTATTATGGAAGCAACAAGTATCTACCACAAAGCACCAGAAAGATTTTTTAAAGAAAATAATTATCATGTTATTGTCTTTAATCCTCTTATTGGTAAAGAAATTACTAACACTATTAGAAAAACAAAAACTGATAAACAAGACTGCATTAAATTAACTAATTTATTTTGGAAAGGTAGTATTCCTGATAGAAATTATACTGAAGATGAAATTTATACTAAATTAAACGAATTATCCAGACAATATTATCATCTAGATGAAGGTTTAACTAGACATAAAAATCGTTATAAAGAACTATTACATCTATGTTTTCCGGAATTTGAATTATGTTTTAAAGATGGGAAAATATATGACTTAACTGCCTTAAATTTTATTAAAGAATTTCCCCATGCATATATTATTAAAGACAAACGTGTTGATGCACTTGCTTATAACATGGCTAATACTAATGATAGACATCTTAATTATTATAAAAGAAAGGCTAATATTATCAAAGAATATGCTATAAATTCTTATCCAGGAGTAAGTGTGAACTCTAAAGATGTAGATAACTTAAAACAATTAGCTAATATTATAATCGAAATAGCTAAACAAAAAGAAATCATTAAAGAGCAAATGATTGAGCTTGCCAAACAAACTAAAAATTTTGAATGTATTAATTCATTATTTGGTATTGGAGAATTATCCGCTTCTTTAATTATTGCAGAATTAAAAGATATTACAAGATTTAATAATATAAAGCAAATTAATGCTAGTTGTGGATTAGACCCAACAATAGTTCAATCCGGTAAAAGTATAAATTATTATGGTCCTATTTCTAAGCGTGGAAATAGATATGCTAGAAAAATATTATTTAATTGCAGTCGAAATATTGTAACTTTATCAGCCAAATGTGATAAAGAAAATCCAATATATGTTTATTATCAAAAGAAAAAACAGGAAGGTAAACATTACTATGCTTGTTTAACTGCCTGTTCCACTAAACTAATTAGAATTATTTATGCACTATGCATGAATAATTCCACCCAACAAAATTAGTTTAACATTTTATTTAAAATATATCAACTTTTCAACACCAAATT
>CACZXL010000025.1 GCA_902785135.1 uncultured Erysipelotrichaceae bacterium | reverse complement strand
ATATAACTTCAATGATTAAAATATAGAGGGAGAGAAATCTTCCTCTTTTGATTTATAAATAAAAATATTATATAATTATATAAAAGGAGGAGTGAAAATGAATATTTGATATATAATTACTTTTGGTTGTTTAGGTTTTATTTTAGGATATATGTTAGAAGAATACAGATGGTTTCAAAAGAATAATCCTGGAATGGGATTTAAAGAATATTTAATATGGAAAGGATGGTTTTAATCTATGCCAGATTATGAAAATGAAATAAAACAATTAGTAGATAAACTTAATTATTATACAAAATTATATGATGAAGGTAGACCTGAAATCTCAGATGAAGAATGGGATAATATGTATTTTAAACTTATGGCTCTTGAAAATGAAACTGGAATATATTTTGAAAATAGTCCTACTCAAAGAGTTAATTATCAAGTTGTTAATAAATTAAATAAAGTAGAACATTCACATCCTATGCTTTCTCTTGATAAGACAAAAGATATAGATGTATTAGTAAGTTTTTTAGGTAAAAAAGAATATATAGCAATGTGTAAAATGGACGGTTTGACTTGCTCTTTAACTTATGAAAATGGAAAATTAGTAAAAGCAGAAACAAGAGGAAATGGATTAATAGGAGAAGATATATTACATAATGCTTTGCAAGTTAAAAATATCCCAAATAAAATTAATAGCAACTCTAAACATGTTGTTATAGATGGAGAAATTATATGTAATTATAATTCTTTTAAACAATTTGAAAATGAGTATAAAAACCCTAGAAATTTTGCTTCAGGTTCTATTAGATTATTAGATAGTAAAGAAAGTGCTATGAGAAATTTATCTTTTATTGCTTGGGATTGTATTGAAGGCACTACTGAAAAAACATTAAGTGATAAATTAATGGTATTAAAAGATATGTGGGGCTTTTGTATTGTACCATATTTTACAGCTGAAAATGCTAATAAAGAACAAATACAAAAAGATATTGAAGATATAAAAACATTAGCACAAGTTCATGGATATCCAATAGATGGAGCTGTGTTTAAAATTAATAATATTGCAGATTATGAGTCTATGGGTAGAACAGACCATCATTTTAAAGGAGGATTAGCTTTTAAATTTTATGATGAAGAATATGAAACTACTTTAAAAGATGTTGAATATACAATGGGAAGAACCGGACAGTTAACTCCAGTTGCAATATTTGAACCTATTGATATAGATGGAACTGAAGTATCTAGAGCTAGTTTACATAATATTAGTATATTAAAAGAAACTTTACATGGATATGGATGGGCTGGACAAAAAGTTTCTGTATTTAAAGCAAATCAAATCATACCTCAAATATCTAGAGCTCAAGAGGAGAATGAGTTAACTAAATTGTATTTCCATTATCCAATGACCTGTCCTATATGTGGAGGGCAAACCGAAATAATAAAAGAAAATAGTAGTGAAGTATTATATTGTAGCAATCCAAATTGTGAAGGAAAAGCTCTTAATAAATTTGCTCATTTTTGTGATAAAAAATGTTTAGATATTAAAGGTTTATCTAAAATGACAATAGAAAAGTTATTAGATTGGGAATGGTTAACTGATTTTCATAGTATTTATGAATTAAAGAATTATAGAGATGAATGGATTAAAAAAGTAGGTTTTGGTGTAGTTAGTGTAGATAAAATTTTAAATGCAATAGAAGGAAGTCGTAATACAACATTTGCACGAATTCTTGCGGCAGCCGGTATACCCCTATTAGGGTCTACATTAAGTAAGAAATTAGAAGCGGTCTATGAAGGTTCTTGGGTTGCATTTAGAGAAGATGTTGAAAGTAAATATGATTTTTCTAAATTACCTGATATAGGCGAAACTATGTGTTATAATATTCTTCATTTTAATTATGACGAGATTGATAAAGTAGTTGATCTAGACTTAAATATACAACAACCGGCTGCCGCAAATGGAGAAAATAGTTTTGAAGGTAAAATATTTTGTATTACTGGTAAAACACATATATTTAAAAATCGTGCAGAATTAACTGCAGATATAGAATCTAAAGGTGGAAGAGTAGTAAGTTCAATGTCTAGCAAAGTAGAT
>CACZXL010000024.1 GCA_902785135.1 uncultured Erysipelotrichaceae bacterium | reverse complement strand
AATATTTTGTTAATAACTTCTTCAATAGCCATATTACTTGAATCAATATAAATTTGATCTTCAGTTCTAGTTAACGCTCCAACTGGTCTATGCATATCATCATAATCTCTTTCCTCAATCGCAGCCTTAACCTCTTCATATGTACTTTCTATACCTTTTTCTTCATTTTGTTTTTGTCTTCTTTTAGTTCTTTCTTCTACTGATGCATCTAAATAGAATTTATAATCAGCATCTGGAAATACTTCAGTAGTTATGTCTCTTCCTTCCATAACTATATTACCTTTATTAGCTAGATCTCTTTGTTTTTCTCTCATAACTTCTCTAAGTTCAATAATAGAACTAATTTTAGATACTCTATGAGTAACTTCCATAGTTCTTATTTTATCTGAAACATCTTCATCATCTAAGAACACTTTTCCATCATTAGTTAATCTAATATCCATATTTTTTAATAAATTAACTATTCCAGTTTCATCTTTTTCTTCTAAACCTTCTCTTAAACTTTTTAGTGATACACATCTATACATAGCACCAGTATCTACATATGTATATCCTAATCTTTTAGCTACTTCTTTAGCTATAGTTCCTTTTCCTGAACCACTTGGTCCATCAATCGCAATTATTTTCATATATCCTCCTTTTTATATAAAAAAGGATGGTACTTCCTTATTAAGGAGCCATTATGGCGGTACCATCCTTTATTTAACTTAATTAAGATAACGGTTTTAAACCGGCATGTTTTCATGCATTACATAGTGGTAGCTTTCATTAATATTTATTATCTATTTTCACCAAACATAGACTCTCTACAAATAAACAATTAATTACTCTTCACTAAATGTTTTTCTTTTTTCTAATTTTTCTGTTATTTTATATTTATTATCTATAAATAACAATATTGTTTTAAATATCGCAGTTACAGGTGTTGCGATAACCATACCTATAATACCAAAGAAATGACCAAAAATCAATAATCCTATGATAATTGTTACCGGATGTAGTTTCATTGTTTTACTCATAACTATTGGATGTAAGATATAACTTTCAATTAATTGAATAGCAAGTACTACAATAAGTATAACTATACCTAATTTATAATCTGTAGCAAATGCTACTGCAACAATTGGAATACCTCCAATATAAGGACCAATATATGGAATTATATTTGTTATTGCATTCCATAATGCAAAGAAGATTGCTGCTCTTAAACCTGCAACACCAAAGCATAATGCAGATACTGCAAATACTAATATTGCTATTAAACCAGTTCCTTTTACAAAACTAAATACTTGTTCACTAATATCACTTAATAATTTATGAGTACTTTTTCTATATTTTTTTGGAATAAATATATATATATTTTCTTGAGCTCTATCAAAATCTATAAGTAAATAGAAACTAATAATTAAACTTAATAAGAATATTCCTATTTTAGAAATTAATGAACCAATAGTTATGAATAATTTTGTAGGCATATTAGCAGTTACTGTTGTCAATGATTCCATTAATATCTTTTTAACATTAATTACATCACCGTTAATACCATCAATATTTATTTTCTTTAAAATATTTGTTGTAACAGTATTAACTGAATCAAATACAGTTGGTAAATATTTAATTAAATCATTAAGTTCTCTTCCTAATAATGGGAATAAATAAGAACAGAATAAATATATTAATCCGATTAAAACAACATATACTATTGTAGTAGCAACTGCTCTATTTAATTTCCCTTTAGTCATTCTATCAATCAATGGATTAAATAAATACGCAATTAAAATACCAAAGAATAATGGAGAAATAACTTTTAATATAGACCATATTACTCTAAATACTCCCCATTCTTTATTAACAAGAGTTAGTACATATATGGCAAGAATAATTATTAAAAAATATAATATTTTAAGTATTCTTGTTCCTATAGATGTCATTTCATTAATATTCTTAGTATTAATATTTTTATCATCTTTCATAAGTTTCACCTCTATTATTTATTATATCACTTTTTTTATCTTATATATTGTTTTTTATTATTTTTTCTAATTCTTTTACAGCGTTATCTAAATCATCATTTACAATCTTATAATCATATACTTTACTTGTTTTGATTTCATCTTTCGCTATATCTAATCTACCTTCAATTGATTCTTTAGAATCAGTACCTCTATTAATTAATCTATTTTTTAACTCTTCCATAGATGGCGGTAATATAAATATTAATGTACATTTATCACCCATCATCTTTTTAACGTTTTGCGCACCTACTACTTCAATTACAAGAATAACATTAATACCGTTTTTTAATCTTTCTTCTATTTCGCTTTTAGGTGTTCCATAATAATTACCATTATATAAAGTATATTCTAGTAAATCACCATCTATTATTGCTTTTTCAAATTCTTCTT
>CACZXL010000023.1 GCA_902785135.1 uncultured Erysipelotrichaceae bacterium | reverse complement strand
CTAGCAGAACGTATCTAAAAACGTATCTAAAATTTACCATTTGTAAATGTCAATATCAAATGTCATAAAAATTTCAATATTAAAATGTCATAGTTTTACCCTACCGATGGTTTTACTTCTTTTATGGAAAAGAAGTAAAATAAGAAACCAGGAATGTTTAATTAGTCCGTCTCGCCGATGGGCTTTCTTTCTTATAAGAAAGAAATAAAGAATTTTTAAAATTATTCATTATACTCATTTGTTCTCGAATCTGATTCAACTATTTTATCTTTTATACGATATGAATTACCTGTAATCCTAATTATATATGAATAATGTAATAATCTATCTAAAACAGCACTAGCAAGTGTATTATCACTAAATACTTCTCCCCATCTAGAAAATGGCATATTTGTTGTAACAATAGTAGATTTAGTCATATATCTTCTAGCTATTAATTGAAAGAATAAATTTGATCCTTGATGATCTACAGGTAAATACCCAATTTCATCTATAATTAATAATTTATATTGTGCTAAGTGTTGTAATTGTTTATCTAATCTGTTTTCTTTCTGAGCTTTATTTAATTTCTGCATAAGATTATGACATGTAATGAAATATACACTATTTCTATGTTTTGCCGCTTCAATTCCTAAAGAAACTGCCAAATGAGTTTTACCTGTACCTGGATTACCAATAAAGATAATATTTTCATGATTACTAATAAAACTTAAGTTAGCTAATTCTCTTATTTGGTTTTCACTAACTGATGGTTGAAATGAAAAGTCATAATCATCTATTGTCTTTCTAAATGGAAAATTAGATGCCTTTATTATTCCTTCAGCTGCGCGATTATCTTTAAATGCAATTTCTTCTTCTAAAAGATAATTAAGTGATTCACTAATTGGTGGATTATCTTTACTTGTCTTATGAATGTAGTCTGGTAATATTTCTTTTATTCTTTCTAATTCTAGTATATCCAATTTTTTATTTATTTCTTCGATCATTTTATTTCTCTCTTTCTATATTTATACAATCTAATGAATGTATATTTTTATTAATAAAATTATTTATTTGTTCTTCTGTTTGTGTATTAAAACTACTTCTTTTTAAAATATCTATATAATCATTTTCTTTATAATTAAATTTAAAATTAGTATTTTTTTTATACGAATATATCAAATCTTTGTTATAATATAAATGAATAACGTTATTCTCATCAATTACTGTTATGTTTTTTCCAACATACTTAATTGGTACCGAATATTTAATTCCATGATAATTTATCATTGATTCATTAGAAACTTTATACGTTTTTTCTGGTAAACTATAGTTTTCTAACAGTTGATAATTTACAGGTTTTAAATATTCTTTTTCTTTTACAAATAAATTAATTGGTATTTCATTTGTACCTTGAGATTTTTCATTATTATTTAATTCATAGTTTAATTTAGTAACTATTTCTTTTAATTCACAACTACTATAAAATTCATAATCAAATGCTTTTAATCTATTCATTATTTTGGCTAATGTTTCGACTTTACCTTTCGTTCTTGGTCGATATGGTCTACATGTTACTATTTTAAATCCTGCATCTTTGGAAAACTGCATTGCTTTTGAATTAATAACAACATCAGTAAAGTCACTTTTTGCTCTATCGACAATTGTTTTCATATTATCAAACAATATTTCTTCAGTTGTTCCACCAAAATATTTAAAGGCATTAGTCATACATCTAAATAGTGTTGTTTGTGTTTGATCAAATGTTAATTCAATATATTTATATCTGGAATTACCCAATACAATTAAAAATACACTTACTATATATTCATTTCCTTTACTATCATGTAGCTTTAACCTTTCTTTCCAATCAACTTGTGATTGATAACCTTTAATCGTTTCAAATCTTATAGTTAAATTTGAAATTATATTTTCTTTTTTAGAAGATACATATTTATTTACTATTCCATATTTTCCTTTAAAATCATACTTAGTCTTTAAAAGAAAGTATATACCTGTTGCAGGGATATTATTATTTTCAATCTTTTCATCAATAATATTTTTATATGAATCTAGCATAGATTTATATATTCTTGTTTTTTTATCTTTTTTATATTTATCTGGATTTAATCTTTTATCTATAGTTCTCCAACAACAGTTATATTGTCTAGCCATAGCCGATTTATTCAATTTCTCACCCCCTAAAGTTAATTTTTCAATAGTTATATCTTTTCTCATACTTATATCACTCCTTCTATTATGAGATAATATAAGTATAACAAAAAGAGTCATAAGTATCTCAAAGTTATGACTTTTTAACTTTAAAATATTTATGACTTTCTATTTTACAATTTATAATTATGGAAGTGAAAAGATTAAAGTTCAATTGCTTTAATCTTTTTCTCTTTGATTTAATTCATATGGTCTATATATTATTTTATCTGCAAATTCTATGTAGTTTACATAAATCATAGGGATTAAGTACCATCTGTTGTCATCCGTACTAATTATAATGTGGTCACGTCCTGCTTGTTCTATTATGCCGTCGAATACTTTATCTCTCCAACTAAGAGAGTCTGGAAATGATGCGTATATTTTTGCATCTGATCCTTTATTTAACCTTAGAATGTTTTCAATATAGCTTTGTTCCATTGGCAGGTAATCAATACCAGGAGTAGGAATATTTTCTTTATTAATTGTGTAGTTTACACTTTCATTTTCTTCATTATCAGTACCTGGAAATGTAGGGTTTTTATAGTATGTCCCGTTCATTTGTTTACACCTCTATAAATAATATTTTAAATTAGTCAAAATAAGACTAATTTTTTATATTCACCTTAATAAAAT
>CACZXL010000022.1 GCA_902785135.1 uncultured Erysipelotrichaceae bacterium | reverse complement strand
TATTCATTAATTCTTTGATATGGTTAACTGTTTCTTGTTTCGCAACTTTTGTACCTTTTTGTTTTTTAGCCTCATATATTATTTCATTTGTATTTGGATCAACTATTTTTTCAACTATTGTAGGATTTAATATATAACCATCATTAGATATAGCAGTTAAAGCTTTAATATGTTGAATTGGTGTAGTTCTAATACCTTGTCCAAATGATGCATTTGCTACCTCTATATCATATTTAAACTTAATTTGACCTGATACTTCTCCTTGAAGTTCAATACCTGTTTTTTCACCAAAACCAAGTTTCTTTAAATAAGCCGCTAATTCATCACCTGTTAAATAATGTTGCATCAAGTTCGCAACACCAATATTTGAAGATTGAGTATAACCATAATCATAAGTTATTTCTCCCCAACCCCAACCATTCCAGTCTTTGATTGTATAATCTGATAAAACCATAGTACCAGATTGATATGTAGCATTACCATTATAATTACCTTTTTCCATTGTAGCCATATAAGTATATGTCTTCATTGTAGAACCTGGTTCAAAAGAAGTAGATAACAACGGATTTAAATAATTAGTAATATTCTTTTGATTAGGATCAAAACTAGGTTTAGTAGCACTTGCGATAATCTTACCTGTCTTAGCTTCCGCTACTACAAATATAGCCCATTCTCCTCCAGAATTTTGAAATTCATTATTTAAAGCTCTTTCTGTCATTAATTGAACATTACTATCTATAGTTAAATAAATATCATAACCGTCTTCTTTTTCAATTCTAATTTCAGGTATATTAACAAGTCTATAACCAGTAGCATCTTGTTCATAAGTAACTGATCCATTAATACCTGTTAATTCATCATTATACTTAGATTCTATACCCATTTCTCCATTAGTATTTCCATCATCATCTGTAGTAACATATCCCAAAATATAAGAAGCAAAATCCAAATTAGGATAATATCTTTTATTAGTAGAAATAAAATCTATTCCAGGTAATTTTAACTTCTCTATTTGTTCTTTTTGTAATTCAGTTAATCCTCTTCCTCCAGGGCCTAACTCTACTTGATACAAACCATCTTGATCCAATAAAGAATAAATTTTATCTTCAGTCATATTTATTAAAGGCGCTAACTTCTTAGCAGTTTCTCTTTTATCAACAACATGTTTAGGTGTTTTAGAATTCTTACTTCTACTACTATCTAAATACGCAATAACTGTATATGAATCAACAGTTTCAGCAAGTACTTCTTCATTCTTATCATATATAGTTCCTCTAGTAGCATACAAAGTTTCTTTTGTAGTATTTCTATTCTTAGCAAATTTCTTTAAATTAATTCCATCTATTGAATCAGATAGATTTAAATAAATTAGTCTTCCAATTATTACGCAAAATAAAAGAAGTCCAACTATAAATACAAATTTGCTTATATGTACTTTATTAGTAGACTTCTTCATATTTGCACTTCCTATCTTTCTGTAATAATTCTTATATTACCATTATTATACGCCAATCCTGCTTTATTTGCAACATCATTGATATTCTCTAAAGATGCTAATTCATTAATCTTCATTGTTAAACTTTGATTAGTTTCTTTTTGACTTTTAACTTCTCTAGATAATCTTTCAACTTCTATATTTACAGAAGAAAGAGTATTTTTAGCAAAGAAACTAATAACCCATAAAGAGAATAAAACAATTGCACCTACAGTAGTAAATTTTCTTTCTCTTTTGATTAATCTTGCTGTTCTATCCTTCTTATTCTTTTTCATATTCATCATTCCTTTACTTTTTCTATTACTCTTAATATTGAACTTCTAGATCTATTATTATTATCTAATTCTTCTTTACTTGGTTTAAATTTACCAATTATTTTAACTTTTGCTTTATATTCATCAGGTATAAAAGGTAACCCTTTATACACTTTATCAACTTCACTATATTTTTTAAATGTATTCTTAACTATTCTATCTTCTAAAGAATGAAATGTTATAACACACATTCTTCCACCAGGTGATAGTAAATCAATGCCATCAACCAGTGCCTTTTTTAATACATTTAATTCATCATTAACTTCTATTCTTATTGCTTGAAATACTTTTCTTGCTGGATGGTGATCTCTTTTATATTTTTCAGGAACATTTTCCTTTATAATATCAACTAGTTCTAAAGTAGTCTCTATTTTCTTTTCTTCTCTTCTTTTCACTATTCCTTTTGCAATATTTCTAGCATATTTTTCTTCACCATATTCATAAAAAATTCTAGTTAAATCATTTTCTGAATATTCATTAACAACTTTTTTAGCATCTAGTTCTTGATTTTGATTCATTCTCATATCAAGATCTGCATCATTATGAAATGAAAATCCTCTTTCTGATTCATCTAATTGTGGTGAAGATACACCTAAATCAAATAGTATTCCATCTACAGAAGTAATTCCTCTACTATTTAATTCAGACTTTATATTTACGAAATTACTATTAATAATTTCATAATTATCATTTATTTGACCAAGAATCTTTTTACTATATTCGATAGCTTCCCCATCTTGGTCAAAGGCGAATAAACAACCCCTTGTTATTCGTTTTAATATTTGTGAACTATGACCGGCATATCCAAGTGTACAATCAACATATATTCCATCTTCTTTAATATTTAGGTTTTCAATAGATTCATTTAATAACACGCTTATATGCTTACTCATTGAATAATCCTTCTGCTATATCATCAAAATTATCAATATTAGTATTAAAGAAATCATTGAACCCTTCTTCAGACCATATTTCAAGTCTTTCGTTAACACCTATAACTACACATTCTTTTTCTAAAGAAGCATAATTAGTTAAAGGTATTGGAATGTTAATTCTACCATTGTTATCAAGTTCACACTCAGTGGCCCCTGACAAAAACATTCTCATAAATGTACGGGCATCTTTTCTTGTAAATGGAAGTTCTTTAAGTTTAGAAACTATATTATTCCATTCATCTAAAGAATAAATAAATAAACATTTTTCTATTCCTCTAGTTACAATGAACTTTTTACCAAGATCATTTCTAAACTTAGAAGGAATAATTAGTCTTCCTTTTTCATCAATATTATGATGAAATTCTCCCATAAACATATTTATCCCCCACAATCAACCACTTTTCTCCACTGGTTGATTTAATTATATAATATATATAATTATTTGTCTATATTTTTCCAAAAAAAAAGAGTAGTTTACACTACTCTTTACTAATTATCATTTTAATTATCTTGTACATATAACATTTGATAATCTAAATCAAATGTAGTTGCTTCAGTTGGTAAGTCTGTTGGCTCTATATTTGTATCAAATTCTATT
>CACZXL010000021.1 GCA_902785135.1 uncultured Erysipelotrichaceae bacterium | reverse complement strand
TCTTTTTACTTTGCCAGTTTGTATACTAATAACTTCTACAAATTCATCTTGTATATTATTGCTTTCTTTCTTATCAGTATTTACTTCAACATTTAAATTATTTTTAGTATATTTTTCTTTTTCCATAAATCCCCCTTAACAACTTTTATTTATTAATATTAATTACTTTAGCATCTATATTACCATTCTTAATAGAAATATTTAATAAATCATCTTTTTTAACAGATTTAACATCTGTTACTACTTTATTATTTATTTTAGTAATAGAATATCCTCTTTTTAAAGTATTTAATGGATTTAATACTTCTAATTTTTCTATTAAATGATTATATTTATTTTGTTTATTTTCATATATTTTATTTGGGTTAGTTAGTATATAACTTGTTTTTATATTATTTAATCTTATGTTCTTAGAATCAAGATAATTAACTATATAACTATTTAATTTATCTATTGTATTAGATAGTTTTTGTTCTTTTATTTCATATATACTCATTGGATTTTTAAGTATATAACTTGTTTTTATTTTTTCTAATATAGTTTTATTATAATTAATAATATTATTTATATTCTTACTCGATCTTAATTCTAATTGTTTTATTAATTTTTGTAATTCTTGTTTATCTGGTACAGCAATTTCTGCTGCTCCTGTAGGTGTTGCTGCTCTTTGATCTGCAACAAAATCAGCAATAGTAAAGTCTACCTCATGACCTACAGCACTTATTACAGGTGTATTACATTCATATATTGCTCTTGCAACTATTTCTTCATTAAACGCCCAAAGGTCTTCTATAGATCCTCCACCTCTACCTACTATTAATGTATCTAAATCATAAGTATCTGCGAGTTTAATATTTTTAACTATATCTTCTTTAGCACCATTACCTTGAACTAGTGATGGAAATAAATAAACTTCACATAATGGATATCTTCTATTAATAGTAGATATAATATCTCTAATGGCTGCTCCTGTAGGTGCTGTTACTACACCTACTCTAGATGGAATAGCAGGTATCTTTTTCTTATGAGATTCATCAAACAATCCTTCTTTTTTAAGATCTTGTTTTAATTTTTCATATAAAGCATATAAATTACCAACTCCATCTTCCATCATTTCACTAACATAAATTTGATAATTACCAGTTTGTTCAAATACACTAATTCTACCTTTAACAAGTACCTTAGTACCGTCAACTGGTTCAAAAGCAACTTTACTTGTCTGAGAAGAAAACATAATTGCATTAATTCTACTTTCTTCATCTTTAATAGTGAAGTAAAAATGTCCTCTAGAATGTCTTTTAAAGTTAGATATTTCTCCCTTTATATATACCTCTTGAAGATTAACATCATTATCAATCTTATATTTTATATAACGAGTTAAAGCACCAACAGTTATATAATTATTATTCATCTTTATTGTCTCCATGATATATTTTATCAAGTACTGCATTAATCATATTTTTAACTTTATCATCAGAATATTCTTTAGCAAGTTCAACGGCTTCATTAATCGCAACTACTTCAGGAGTATCAGTATATACAAGTTCATAAATACCCATTCTAAGAATAGCTTGATCAGTTTTACCTAATCTATCAATAGTCCAATCTTTAAGATTTTTATTAGCAATCTTATCAATATCATTTTTGTTTTCTAAAACTCCATATACTATTTCATTAACAAATTCATTTTCAATTTCACATGACTCTTTAATAACATCTTCTACCTTATATTCAATTTTAGATGCATCATATAAAAATATTTGATACAAAATAGTCATAATTTTTTGTCTTAATTCAGTTCTATTCATAAAAAATCACCTACAAGAATTATAACAAAAAAATAAAAAAAATACTATAAAAGTAGTATTTAATTTTTATTTTTATTTTTATCGTCATTTACCTTGTTATACGAATATTTGTTTGTTATAATTGCTATGGATACGTTTGAAATACATCAGGTGTTTTCCCTTCAATATGAAGGGAGGTGATATAATGACTAAAAGAGAAAAATCTTTATATCTCATTATTATCCTTCTACTTATTTTAATATTTATAATATTACTATAATTAGAAAATAAAAACATCTGATTTCAACTATTGTTGATTTCAGATGCATCCTAATAAGGGATTACGTCTGATTCTAGCAATCAAACGTATCCTTTTTTATTTTATGCAAGATTTCTTGCTAAATACATATTAACATAAAAAAGAACTTTTTACAAGTTCTTTTATTATTCTATAATAGCTTTTATTCTTCTTACACCTGCAGAACTAGCTTCTTCTTTTTTAATTTTGAAATGTCCTATTTCTCCTGTATGAGATACATGAGGGCCTCCACATAATTCTTTAGATACATCCCCAACAAAGTAAACTGTTACTATATCAGGATATTTTTCTATAAATCTACATTCTGCCCCTGAATTAACAGCTTCTTCTTTAGTCATTTCTTCTTTATGAACAGGTAAATCTTCTTCAATCCATTTATTAACTAAATCTTCAGTTGCTTTTATTTCTTCAGGAGTTAATTTATGATCACAGTTAAAATCAAATCTCATTCTTTCAGTAGTAATATTAGATCCCATTTGATGAATATCAGGGCTTACTGTAATCTTTAATGCTGCATTTAATAAATGAGTAGCAGTATGATATCTAGTTTCTATTTCAGAATCACCTGCAAGTCCTCCTTTAAACTTACCTTGTGACGCTGTTCTAGATAATTCTTGGTGTTCCTTAAACTTAGTATTAAATCCATCCAAATCAACGTTTAAACCCTTTTCTTTAGCTAGTTCTATAGTAAGTTCAATTGGAAATCCAAAAGTATCATATAAATGGAATGCAGTATCTGCATCTATATCTTTATCAGATTTCTTTTCAAATTCTTTTAAACCTTTTTCTAATGTTTTATTAAATTTAATCTTTTCATTTTTTATATTTTCTAAAACTACAGATTTATTTCTTTCAAGTTCTTCATAATATTTCTTATATTTATCAATAATTAATAATGCTATTCTTTCGTCCCAATCACTATTAATATCTATATCTAACTTTTTAGCATGTCTAATTGCTCTTCTTATTAATCTTCTTAAGATATATCCTTGGTCTTTATTAGATGGTTTAATACCAGCATCATCTGCGGATATAAATACAGCTGTTCTAATATGATCTGCGATAATTCTCATGCTTTCTTCATTACCAGTATATGATTTACCAGATATTTCTTCTATTAACTTAATTACATCTTCCCAAAGTGATGATGTATAGTTATCATTTTTACCTTCTAAAACTGCGACAACTCTTTCATATCCCATACCAGTATCTACGTTCTTATTAGGAAGATTTTCAATTGTACCATCTTTAGTTCTATTAAACTCCATAAATACATTATTCCAGATTTCTACCCATCTATCATCTTCAGTATCAAATCTTTCAGGTACTTCATCATCTGATCTAAAGTAGAATATTTCAGTATCTGTTCCACAAGGTCCAGTTTCTCCTGCAGCCCAGAAATTATCTTCAGTAGTTGAAGCGATATGACCTTCACTTATACCTAAATTCTTCCATAAATCATGAGCTTCTTTATCATATGGAACTTTATCATCACCAGCATAAACTGTAACCGCAAGTCTTTCTACTGGTATTTTTAATACATCTGTTAAAAATTCAAAACTCCAAGAAATACTTTCTTTCTTAAAATAATCTCCTAAAGACCAGTTACCAAGCATTTCAAAAAATGTATGATGAGTTAAATCACCTATTTCATCTAAATCATTAGTTCTAATACATTTTTGATAATCAACAAGTCTAGTTCCATATGGATGTTTTTCTCCCATTAAATATGGAATAAGTGGTTGCATACCAGCAGTATTAAATAATACAGATGGATCATTTTCTGGTACAACTGGCGCACTTGGTATATGCTTATGTCCTAAACAAAAAAAAAATTCTATATATTTATCTTTTAAATTCATTTTATTCACCTACAATACTTAATATTTTGTTAATAACTTCTTCAATAGCCATATT
>CACZXL010000020.1 GCA_902785135.1 uncultured Erysipelotrichaceae bacterium | reverse complement strand
TACTTCTTCCATTATAATATACTGTATAATTCGCATATACATCTTGTGCATCTGTTAATTTATCTGCAACTATTTGACTTATTTTTGCATCTATTGTTCCATCATTCTTTATGTCTACAGTAAATTCATAGAAATCTCCTGGTTGTGTTAATGTTACATTATAACTCATCTTTGTCGCATCTGTTGGATCTATTGTTGCGGCTTGATTTCCTGTTCCTATCGCTACTGATCCATCTGTTACTTGTACATTTTCAAAATGTATATCCCATCCAACTCTATCTATTTTTGTTTTACCATTAATTGTTAATGTTGTTTGTAATGCTGAATATCCTAATGTTATTCCTGCGATTAATACTAAAAATAATGCGATTACAAAATATCTTTTTCTCATAAAACTAGATTTCTTACTCATAATAAATCTCCTTTACTCTCTACTCTTATCTACTATGATAATAACATAAAATTAAAAAAATATCTATAAAAGAACATCTGATTTACACATTAACAAAAAAAAGTTGCTTTAATATGCAACTTATTCAAATATTTTACCTATCAAATCATCTTTATTAAGACCATTTAAGTAATCTTTAACAAAAGTTCTTTTTTTACCTTCTATTTGTATTTCTAATAGAATTATTTCTCCATCTTTTGTCTTAATTCCAATACCATCTTTATATACATTAATTATTTCTCCAAATTGTCCTTCTTTATTACTGTTACCTATCTTAGAAGAAAATATCTTTACTCTTTTACCTTCTAATAGTGAGTATCCAACTGGAAAAGGATTTAATCCTCTAATCTTATTAAATATATCTTTACTTGAATTATTAAAATCTATTTTTTCATCTTCTTTAGAAATATTAAAAGCATATGTTACTTCTGATTCATTTTGTTTTATAGGCTTGATCTCTCCAGATATAATCTTTGGCAATGAATCAATAATCATATCTGCGCCTAAAGCACTAAGTTTTTCAAACATAGTACCTACATTATCATTATCTTCTATTCTTATTGCTTTTTGATATAAAACATCTCCAGAATCCATTTTTTCATCCATATACATAATTGATATTCCAGTATATTCATCACCATTTATTATTGAATGATGAATTGGTGCCCCACCTCTATATTTAGGTAATAAAGAAGCATGTATATTAATACATCTATATCTTGGATAATCTAATATCTCTTTTGGAATAATTTGTCCATATGCGCATGTAATAATAACATCTGGATTCTTATCTAACACATCTTTATAATCTTCTCTTATTTTTACTGGTTGAAATACTTCAATATTATTTTCAATCGCATATTTTTTAACTGGCGAAAACATTATTTCTTGTTTTCTTCCAATTTTTTTATCTGGTTGAGTAACAACCATCACAACATCATATATTTCATTTAATCTTTTTAAAGGTTCTACAGAAAATTCTGGAGTACCCATATAAACAATTCTTAATTTTTCCATAAATCCCCCTAGAACAATTTAATAACATCTTTTATAGATACAAATACCATTAATCCCATTAATAAAATAAAACCTATATTATTAATAATTGTTTCTACTTTTAACGGAACTTTCTTTCCAGTTATTTTTTCTATAATAAGTAAGAACGCTCTACCTCCATCAAATGCTGGGAAAGGTAATATATTCATAAAACCTACATTTATAGATAAATACGCAGTTAAATATAATAAAGAATACATACTAGATTTAGCTACTCCTACAACACTATATATACCTACTGGTCCTGATAAACTATCTACTCCAAGTTTACCAGTAAATAAACTAATAATTATAAGAATTAAAGATTTATATATAGATACAAATTTAACAAAAGCATATTTAATCGCAGATATAAATCCTGTTTTATGTTCTGTCTTAATACTTATACCATAATAATATCTCTTATCTTTTTTATCATAATTAGGTTTTATCTTATATGTTTTAATTTTATTATTTTTATCTTGTACTTTTACTTTTAAAGTACTCTTTTCACCCGCAATTGCAATTCTAGTTTGAATATCATCAAAATCTCTTACTTTTTTATCATTAATAGATATAACTCTATCACCATTTCTAGCACCTGCAACATATAAAGGATAATCTTTTTCCATTCCATTTAACTCATTAGTAGTAAATGTAGAACCAAAACATAAACCAATTACAAATAATAAAATTATACCTAAAACAAAGTTATTGAAAACACCCGCTACCATTACAGATAATTGTCTTAAGAAACTTTTATTATATAATCTTTTATCTTCTGGTATTTTCTTTAATTCTTCATCATTTTCATCATATGTTTCACCTGCTAAAGCAACATATCCACCAAGTGGAATTAATTTAATCATATATTCAGTTTCATCATTTTTTCTTCTAAAAGAAAATAATTTTGGACCAAATCCTAATGAAAACTCAAATACATGAATACCTGCTTTTTTAGCCATTATAAAATGTCCAAATTCATGTATAAAAACTATTAATCCTAATATTAATAAAAATATAATTAATGTAACCATTTCATCCTCCTATAAAAATAATGTCTTAATAATAGTATATACTATTGACGCAACTAATAAACTATCAAATCTATCTAATATACCTCCATGACCAGGGAAAAGATTTGAAAAGTCTTTAACTTTATAATATCTTTTAATAGAACTAAATAATAAATCTCCTAGTTGTGATAAAACAGATATTAATAATGTAATAGTAATTATTATAAACATATTTAAACCAGGATCTATCATAAATAAATAATATATACTAGGTATAACTATTCCTACTATAGTTCCTATTACACTTCCTTCTATAGTCTTGTTAGGAGAAACTCTAGGAATTAATTTATGTTTTCCTATTAATTTTCCTCCAATGTATGCGAAAGAATCTGTTAAAACAGTTATTAATAAAAGATATAAAAATTCATCTAAACTTCTTATTCTTATATTACTAATTGTATAAAAACCTATACCCACAAATACTATAGAGCCATATAAAAATGATGCAACCTCATAATTATATTCATCACTCTTTATAAATATCATAGGAATAAATATTAATAATATAATTAATGCTAAACAAGGTAATAAAGCATCTGAACAAAAAGTTAATAGACCTACAGATAGAATTGAAAATATTTTTATAATTAATGGAATCTTAGTATCCTTTTCTTTTCTATCTATTAATTCCTTAACTCCTAAACATGAAAGAATAGCTACTGCTATCTCAAATGGAAGTTTTCCTATTATTATAAGAGGAATAAAAATAATACACATTATTCCTGCTGTTATTAATCTTTGTTTCATATTATCACCATATATAATTATATAATAATTGGATTAAATTTACAATAAAAAAGTATTAGTAAAAACTAACACTCTTTATCATCCTCACCATTATTTTCTTTATTATATTTATGAATTTCATCTTTATAATTAAGTCCATTAAGTCTCATAATCAATTTAAACTGACCATCAGTAAATGTAGAATTTTCATCATCTAATTTTTTATTTAATGCATCAGGACAATATTTTAATTTATCTCTTAAGTTTCTTAGAATAGTAACATTTCTAAATCTTATATAATCCTCTAAATCATTTGCGTACGCTACAATATCATTTTGATATTCTAGGTCCATTTGTTTAATCGTATCATAAAATTCTTTTGAATTCATTGAATAAAAAACATTATAAACAGGTATTAAAGAATGTAATATTATGTCAGCATTATTCATAATATTTTCTTCAATAGGTTCAAATAAAATTTTCTTTGTTTCTGCACTTAAACCTTTTCTATATTTTAATTTTCTCATACTTTCTTTTCTTGCTTCTAAAAAAGATTTTTCAGATAAATAAAGATTATTTCCTAACGAAACAATAACACTGGATATATAAGAAATTATTATTATTTTATCCCCTGAATTCATACATAATCACCCTATTTAAATTTAAACACAAATATTCTAATAAGTCAAAAAAAAGTTTTATTCTATTAAACTAAGAATAAAACTTTCTAATTCTCTTGTTTTTGCATAATTTCTCGCAATTACATCATATTTATAATTCCATAAAGAAACATCATTTTCTTTAAAATCTTTATTATTTTTTTGAAAATCATCTATTTTACCTTCTGCAATAGATGATAAAGATGTCGCTAATCTTTTTAAATCTATATCATTTAAATGTGCATTTTTTATTTTATCTTTTAGAACATCCATTTTCTCATTTTTAATCATATTAAAAATTAAACTATCATATACTATGTTTTGATTTCTTAATTTTAATTCCATCATTTTTTTAGAATTATCATATTCTTCTTTTGATATTTCATTTTGACTATATTTAAAATCTAGTTCATTCTCATCACTTTTAATTTGAGTTTCTTTAATATCTTTTTCACTAGCAACTTCAAAAAATTCTTTTTTTGTACCATCTCTATTATATTCTATTTCAAAAATTGGATAGTCATCTAACAATGATAAATTATTTTTTATTATATCTTCCATAAATCACCTATTTAATTTCTTCTATTTTCATGAAATTAGTATAATTTACTGATTCTAATGGGAATGATCCAACTATTACTATTTTATCTCCATTTCCTAATTTTAATACCTTTTTAGCAGCTTCTACTGACAAATGAACTAATTCATCAGTTGTTTCTGCTAAACCTACATTAAGAGGAATAATACCATAATTAACAGATAATCCTCTTACTACTTTTGCATTTGGAGATATAGCAATAACTGGACAACTAGGTCTATAATTGCTAATATCTTTTGCAGTAGTACCACTCATTGTAGAACAAACTATTGCACTAGCTTTAACTCTATTTGCAGAATCTACAGATGAATAAGCTATTGCCTTAGATATATTTATCTCTTCATTTCTACTAATTTCAAGTAATAAATCATTATAATCTATTTCTTTTTCTATTTCATCAATTATATTATTCATTATTTTAACAGTTTGAACAGGATAATTACCTACAGCTGTTTCTGCTCCTAACATAAGAGCATCTGTTTTATCTAGAACTGCATTAGCAACATCAGATACTTCTGCTCTTGTAGGTTTTTCATTTTCTTCCATTGATGCAAGCATTTCTGTTGCTATAATACATATTTTTTCTTTATCTTTAGTTAATTTAGTAAGTTTTTTCTGGATACTAGGAACTTTTTCAATATCTAATTCTATTCCTAGATCTCCTCTTGCTATTATAATTCCATCGCTTACTTTTAATATTTTTTCAATTTCATCTAAAGCTTGTTTGTTTTCTATCTTAGATATTAATTGAATATTGTTATCATTTAAACCAATAAGCATATCATTAACATCTAAAATATCCATTTCTTCTTTAACATGAGAAAGCGCTAAATAATCAACCTGCATATCAACTGCAAATTTAATTATTTCTTTATCATAATTAGATAAGAACTTAATATTAAAAGTTGCATTTGGAACATTAATAGTAGATTCTGTTTTAATAACACCATCGTTCTTAATAGAACACATCAAAGTATCTTCATCCTTATTAACTACTACTAATTTAACTGATGCATTATTTAAATATATTTCATCACCAATTTTAGAATGAGTTATTATCTCTTTATATGGAACTGAAATAATATCAGAATTACCAACTATATCAGAATATACTATTCTAATCATTTTATTCTTTTCTAATTGAATAATAGGTTTTTCTAATCCACCTATTCTAACTTCAGGTCCTCTTGTATCTAACATAATACCTGTTTCAAATTGATTTTCTAAATTAATCTTTCTAACATTTAAAATAGCATCTCTAGCAAAATCAAAGTCTGCATAACTCATATTGATTCTGATTACGTCAACCCCAGCATTAATCATATCTCTTATTACTTCATATGTAGACGATGATGGACCTAAAGTACCAATCATTTTTGTCTTATTCATAGTATCACCTATTATAATTATACACTATTTTAAGAAATAAAAAAATAGAAAAATTATATTTCTATAACTTTTCTATATTCTTTATAATCAATTGATATTCACTACCTCTTTTTTCTACTTCCGCAAGTACTTTAAGTACATCTCCTCTACTTACATTATAATATTTTTCATATGTTTTAGGAAACATAACTAATTCTACAGAAGAGTACTCATCAGACGCTGTAATAAATAACATTTTTTCTTGTTTTTTAGTAATTATTTCTCTCTTTTTATCTACTAATAAATAAATAGTTATTATTTTATTAAAGTATTCTTTTAGTTTTCTAGAATCTATATTATTTTGCCTATACTTTTGTACTGGATGTGTAGATAAATAAAAACCAAATGTATCATATTCTATTTTTATTAATTCTTCTTTAGTATAATCTCCTTCTTTTTTTAGTTCTGGTTTTTCTATAAATTCTTCATCAAGATTATTACATAATTCTGCATAGTTTATAACTAAATCTAAGTTTTCTATTAAAGTCTTTTGATTTATACCAAACAAATCAAAACAAGATGAATATATTAAATAAGTAAGTATTTTTTTATTAATTCCCTTTTTATATACTCTTGAAACAAAATTTAAGAAATCTTTATATTCACCATTTTCTCTTTCTTTAATAATAGTATTAGACGCAACACTACCTACATTCTTAATAGATGATAATGGAAATCTAATTCTATTATTTTCTATTAAATATATATTACTACTTCTATTGATATCAGGTTTTAATATTTCTATATTATTTTGCTTACATTCATTAATATATTCTTTAGTTTTAACATCATTACCTATAACCATAGATAATAAATACTTCATATAATAATTAGTATAATGTGCTTTTAAATATGCCATTTGATATGCGATTAAAGCATAACTAACTGAATGTGATTTATTAAAACCATAAGACGCAAACTTATTTATATAATCAAATACTTTTTCACTTACTTCTTTTGAATAACCCTTATTTAAAGAACCTTCAATAAATTTTTCTTTTTGTTTTAACATAAGTTCGGTATTCTTTTTAGACATAGCTCTTCTTAAAATATCAGCTTCACCTAAAGTAAATCCAGCCATTTTAGTAGCTATCTGCATTATTTGTTCCTGATAAATAATTATTCCATATGTATCAGAAAGAATTGGTTTTAAATCTTCATGTAAATATTCTATTTTTTCTTTTCCTTCTTTTCTTCTAATATATGAATCTATATTATCCATAGGACCTGGTCTAAATAAAGCAAGTATCGCAACTAGATCATCAAAAGAATTTACATTAAATTTTCTTAAAACATTCTTTATACCAGAACTTTCAAATTGGAAAATACCCTCTGTCTTTACATTTCTAAATATATCTAGTGTCTTCTTATCATTTAAAGATATACTTTTAATATCTATATTACCTATATCATTAACTAAATTACTTATTAGAATTAGATTATCTAACGCTAAAAAGTCCATTTTTAATAAGCCTAATTCTTCAAGATATCCCATTGTAAAACCAGTAACATATCCATCAGTATTCTTTACCATAGGTATATATCTATCTAATTCTTTATTCGCAATAACTACACCAGCAGCATGAACAGAAGTAAGTCTTTTTAAACCTTCTAATTTTTTAGATATAGAACATATTCTAGATATCAATGTATCTTTTTTTACTATATCTATTATATTTCTATTCTTTAAATTATCTTCTAAAGATAAATTACTATCAAACATTTTAATAAAAGAATCTATCTTAGTTTCCATATTAAATACTCTAGCAACATCTCTTAGAACCATTTTAGCTTTTAATGTACCATAAGTAATAATACCCGCAACTGACTTATTGCCATATTTCTTAGTTACATATTTAACAACTTCATCTCTTCTATCAGATTGAAAATCTATATCTATATCAGGCATAGTTACTCTTTCTGGATTTAAAAATCTTTCAAAGAACAAATTATATTTTATAGGATCTATATCTGTTATTCCTAATGAATAACTAACTAATGAACCTGCAGCAGAACCTCTTCCAGGACCCACTAAAATACCATTCTTTTTCGCATATTTAACATAATCCCATACAACTAAGAAATAATTTGAAAAGCCCATTTTCTTTATCATAGATAATTCATCCATTAATCTATTCGCATATTTTATAGGAACTTTATTATCAAATCTTTTTAATAAGCCTTTTTTACATAACTCTTCTAAATATTTATTTTCATCAAAAGAAGAATCAGTATTATACTTTGGTAATAAATCATTCTTAATTATATTAATATCAACCATATTATATATTTCATTAAAAGTATCACTTATAGTCTTATCAAAAGAAATATTACTAACAAAACTTACATTCTTGTATTCTTCTACTTTATCATTAATATTTTTACCTTCTTTTATTAATGATAAATATTTTAAGTATTCTTCATCACTTTCTTCTAAACATCTTATTTCATTAAAATAAACATTTTTATATTTATAATCTATTTCTTCAGTTGTATATCCTAAATAAGTATCAGGAATATTAATAGTATCAAATAAATCTTTTGATTCATACGGAAGAATACAAAATAATCCTTCAGAATTATTCTTTATTAAATCTATAGATATTTCATTACTAGATAAATAACATAGATTTTGATATCCTTTATAATTTTTAGCATATAAATATATATTTTTATCATCTATTCTAGTTCTATATCCTATTATAGGTTTTATATCATTTTTTATACATTCTTTATAGAATTCCATAGCGTAACAAAGGTTATTATCCGCAACTCCTACTGCTTTATATCCTTTATTTTTAGCGTATTTAATCAAATCATCTATTCTTATTAAAGACGAAAGAAGGGAATAATCAGTAATAACATTTAATGGTATATACATATCTATCCCTCCTTTATATAAGTATATTATACACTAAATACACCTAATTAACACTATTTTTTACTTATATTTATTGACTAAAATCAAATAATATGATAAAGTTAGTAAGACGTTAAATTTTAAGGAGGAAGAAGTATGGCAAACAAAGTTACTAGCAAAAGAAACAATTCAGCTAAAAAAGTTTCACATTCACATATAAGAACAAATAAAACTCAAAAATTAAATTTCCAAAAAGTTACTGTAGATGGAGTTACTTTCAAAACTACAGCTAGAGAAGCAAGAACATTCAAAAAGAATAACGCTGCTATTGAAGAAAAAAAAGCTGCATAAAAAAATAAGTTCAATTGAACTTATTTTTTATTTGCTATTTCATTTTTAATTA
>CACZXL010000019.1 GCA_902785135.1 uncultured Erysipelotrichaceae bacterium | reverse complement strand
ATTATGGTATGGTTTTGGTTCTTTGCCATTGTTGAAGTTTTTACAATTTTTAAGTAATTATCTTTTTTTGATTTCTTCTTTAATAAATTTTATGAATTCATCAATTGATAAAGAATAAGTTTCATCGTTTCCTAATAATCTATAACTGATTAAATTATTATCTCTTTCATTGTCGCCAATTATAATTGTAATTGGGTTTTTCATTATATTGCTTTGTCTTATTTTTTTATTCATTTGTTCTTTTGAATCATCATAGCTAACTCTTATATCTTCTTCAAGTAATATATTTTGAATTTTTTTACAATATTCATCATGATATTTTATATTAACAGGAACTATATTTACTTGAACAGGTGCAAGCCATAGTGGTAATATACCTTTCTTTTCTTCAAGTAAGAAAGACATAAATCTTTCTGATGATCCAAGTATTGCCCTATGAATAACAACTGGTCTTACTTTTTCACCATTTTCATCAATATAAGTTAAATCAAATCTTTCTGGTAAAGAGAAATCTAATTGACATGTTGGTATAGTTATATCATGTCCTAAAGCAGTTTTAATTTGAATATCAATCTTTGGACCATAGAAAGCTGCTTCTCCTTCTTCTTCATAATAATCAAGTTCTAATTCATCCATTATAGCTTTTAATTGAGATTCTGCAGTTTCCCACATTTCATCATTATCTATATATTTTCCTTTTTCTTTACTTCTTTTAGATAATCTAAATTTAAATGAATCTCTACTAAAACCAAAATCATCAATATATACTTCAAACATTAATTTAATTACTTTACCTACTTCATCTTTTATTTGATCTGGTCTAACAAATAAATGTGCATCATTTTGAAGTATTTGTCTAACTCTTTCAAGACCTATAACTGCTCCTGATGCTTCATATCTAAATACATTAGCAAGTTCACCTATTCTTAAAGGTAAATCTCTATATGAATGTAATTCATTTTTATATATTAATGCATGATGAGGACAGTTCATTGGTCTAAGTACTAATTCTTCATTATCAAGTTTCATTATTGGGAACATATCTTCTTTATAATGATCCCAGTGACCACTTATTTTATACATTTCAGTAGTAGCTAAAACTGGTGAATATACATGCTTATATCCTTGTTCTAATTCTTTATCTTGAATATATCTTTCAAGTGTTCTTCTAATTGTCGCTCCATTTGGTGTGAATAATGGTAATCCTGCTCCTACCAATTTATGAGTAAAGAATAAGTTTTGATCTTTACCTATCTTTCTATGATCTCTTTCTTTAGCTTCTTCAAGTTCTTGTAAATGAGCTTCTAATTCTTCAGGAGTTGGTAAACATACACCATATATTCTTTGAAGCATTTTATTATTTGAATCACCTTTATAATAAGCTCCAGAGAATTTAATTAATTTAAAGTTTTTACATTCTTTTAATGTATCAACATGTCCACCTCTACATAGATCAGTAAAATCTCCTTGTGAATAAGCAGTAATTACTTCATCTTCTGGCATATTATTAATTAAATCAATTTTATATGGATCATCTTTAAACATATCTAAAGCTTCTTCTCTTGTTAGTTCATGTCTAACTATTCTTTTACCATCTTTAGCTAGTTTTTTCATTTCTTTAGAAATAGCTTCTATATCTTCTTCAGTAATAACTTTATCACCTAAATCCATATCATAATAGAAACCTTCTTCTATTACAGGTCCTACCCAGAATTTAGCATCTGGATATAAATGTTTTACAGCTTGCGCAAGCATATGCGCACAACTATGGTTTAAATTATGTAAATATTCATCTTCTTTAAAATTAATCATTTTTATTCCTCCTAACAAATAAAAAAAGATGGTACTTAAGGAGCCTTTTCAGGCGGTACCATCCTTTATTTAACTTAATTTAGATAACGGTATTACCCGTGAATTATTATTCCTCTATTGAAGTAGTAACTATATAACTATGTATTAACTTACACCAACCGTTAACTCTCTATAATCAATCATTATATAATCTCGTCTTCAAATAAGATTTAAATAAATTTTAGTACAAATAATTATTTATGTCAATTACTTTCTTTGATTTTCTCCAATTAACTTTAAATCATCTGTTAAGTATTTTATTCTTTCAATTATTCTCTTAGCCTTTAATTTATCTACTGATTCTTTTCCTTCACTTAAATGAATTTCTAACTCATCTAAAGATAAATTTGATGTAAAGAATGTTGGAAGTTTATTATCCATTCTATATTGAAGAATAGGACCTAATATTTCATCTCTAGACCAAGAAGTTAAGTTCTCCGCACCTATATCATCAAGAAGTAATAAATCTGCTTTTCTTGCAAAATCAAATTGTTCATCAAAATCTGTTTTAAACGAAGACTTTAATATTCTTAAAAATTCCGGATAATAAATCAAAGCAGCATTATATCCATTAGATACTAATTCATTTAAAGTTGCGGATATAATATATGACTTTCCTGATCCAAAATTACCACTTAAATATAATCCTTTAAAAGTATTTCCTTTTTTATATTCTTTAATAAAATTAGTAACCCATTTAATTAAATTTAGTCTAGATTTATCTTTATAGATTTCACTCATTTTAGCATTTCTAATACCTTTAGATACTTCAAATCTATATCCTTTTTTAAGATATTCTAAATCATCTAATTCTTTTTCTTTTTCTTCACATGCCTTATATTTAAAATTTAGTATTCCATCTACTAAATAAGGTGTGAATATAAATCCTGGTATTTCATTTAATAAACAATTACTATCTTTTTTATAATTATTTATCTCAGTAGCGCATTGTTTTAACTTAGAAGTATATTTCATTAATTCTTCTTCACTTAAATCAATACTATCTATTATTTTTTTAAATTCAGGATCTTTTTTAGCTTCTAAGAATTCTTTTTTTAATTCTTCATTATTAACTTTTAAATTCTTTATTGTTTTAACTGTTTTCATAAAACACCTCTATTTAAATTCTTTTAATAAGTCATCCATTTCTTTTTCTTCATCAGAAGATAAATCTTCTTTTTGATAATCTTTACCAAACCATTCAGGTAATTCTACTTCTTTCTTTTTATATGAAACAACTTTACTCTTCTTCTTAGATTCTTTTAACGCTTGATTCATCGCATCTTCTGCAGTTTCGATATTTAATCTCTTCCATTGAGACGCAATAGTCTCAACAAAATTCTTAGTTAATTTTTTATTATTAACTCTCATAACATAATCTATTAATACATTTATAACAGCTGGTCTTAATTCTAAATCTACCATTAAACTTTCTATTAATTTTAAATCTCTATCTGTAGGTTTTGCACCATTATTCTTACCTTTTAAGAAATTATATGGAGAAATACTTTCAAAAGTATATATCATTTTAGCTCTTTTTGAATCTTTTCCAATTGGACTTCTAAGATACTCTGGTTGATTTTGATATACTAATGAAGGTAATTTACCATTATTCTGATATTGATAATAATTTCTAGCATTCTTTCTTAAATTTGTTTTATCTATCATTAATCTTTCGTTTAAAGAACTTAAAACTATATTCTTGATTTCATCATTATCCAAATTATATATAAAAGCTAAATCATTTATTAACTTTTTATTATCTTTAGTAAATGTTTTTTCATTTATAGTTTCTTTAGGTAAAGAAGATAATAACAATTCAAAATCTACTTTATCCTCTATTCTTATACCTAGTTTATTATTCATTCTAATATTTTGTAAATTATTTTCAAATACAGTTGAAGGACTACTTTCATAAACATCACTAAATGATTTAGTTATATCTTCATAATCATTAACATTTATTCTAGGAACTTTAAAATAATTAATTATTCTTTCATATTCTTTTTTACCAACTGAATTATATAAAACTATATTTAATACTGGATGAGAAAAGAATTCATTTGGAGTTACTGGTGAAAATAATTCATATATATAATTATTAGAATCAACATTTTCTTTATAAAATGTTTTCAATAAACCAATTGCCTCTAATTTTTCTCTTGCGCTAACTATTTCATTTAATGATAAACTAGTACTAGTCATTAAATGATGATGTGTTTCTTCACTAGACATAAATTCATTTTTATCTAAATCCATCCATAAAGTAAAAAATAAATTACAAGCATAAGCTCCAATTATAGGTTGATAAAGCATAGTTAATATTTTTCTATCATTATCAGTTAATATTGATTTATTTATAACAGTATAAGTATCTGCGGGTAATATATTAACCATACTCTCACCTTCTTTTATTTAATTATAAGATAATTACTTTTTATTTTCAAGAAATTAAAAGAAAAAATAAGGATTTCTCCTTATTTTGCATTATTCATAGCTTTCATCATTTGATTAATTTGTTTTTGTGTAGGTGTTCTACCCATTTGACTCATCATTATCTTTATCATTTGTTCATTAATTGGTGGATTCTTTTGTAAATATTTTTTCATAAATGTTTTTGATAAAAGGAATCCTATAACAGCACCTATTACTAGACCTATAACTATTAATAATATTTCATGACCTAATGTCATTGTCATATTCATCACTCCTCAATAATATTATAATAAACTTTATGACACTCCGCAAGTTATAATACTAAAAAAAGCGTTTATTTTAAAACGCTTTTTATTTTTTCTACTATTGTATCTATATCTATTTGAGCACTCTTCAATATATCTTCTTTTGAAGCACTTACTCCAAATCTATCAACTGTAAATAAATAATTTGAACTAGGAACAAATTTTTCCCAACCAAAGCTTGATCCATATTCTATAACAAATATAGGAACTCCTTCAGGGAATAATTGTAATTTATATGCATCAGGTTGAATATTATATAATTCCATACAAGGCATACTAACAATTCTAACATCTATTCCTTCATGCAATAGTTTTACTTGAATAGATTTTGCTACTTGTACCTCTGCTCCTGTCGCTATAATAACAGCATTTACTAATGCTTGTTCTTTTCCTGCAATATAAGCACCTTTAACTACTTCTGTCATACTAGTACCCTGTTCTGCTTTAACTTCAGTCTTAGGAAGAGATATAACAGCAGGTATTCTATTATTTATTATTACATTCCATGTTCCTATAACTTCTTTTATATCAGCAGGTCTAAACACATATAAATTAGGCATTGCTCTTAAAGATGCTAATGCTTCTACTGGTTGATGTGTTGGTCCATCACTTCCTACTGTTAATGAATCATGTGTAAATATATATGTTACAGGCAAATTCATTAAAGCAGCCATTCTAATTGATGGTTTTAAATAATCAGAAAAAGCCATATATGTTGAACCAAATGGTTTAAATCCTGAAACTGCAAGACCATTTAACATCGCACCCATAAAATGTTCTCTAACACCAAAAGATATATTTCTACCTAAAACATTATTTGGTAGTAAATCTCCTACATTGTTTAAGTATACTCTTGTTGAATCTGTTAAATCTGCACTACCACCTATAAAATTATATATATTATTCGCAACAACATTCATTACTTTGTTATTACTATCTCTTAATAATTCTTTATTTTCATAATCAATAGGAATATCTATTTGTGTTAAATCAAAACTTGTTTTATTATTAAGAATATTATCAAATTCCGCTATTTGATTAGGTTGTAATATTTTCTTATATTCATCTAAAACATTTTTCCAATCATCATAAACTTTAATACCTCTATTAACAACTTGATCTCTAATATATGATGCAGGTTCCTTTAATATAGCAAAAGGTATATTTCCTGCTCCTGTTTTTTCTTTATATTTAGCTAATTCTTCTTTTGATAATGGTTTATTATGTACTAAATTAGTTCCTTGATTAGATAATCCTTCACCAATTATAGTTTTAATTCTAATAATAGATGGTTTATCAGTTACTCTTTTAGCAGCACTAATTGCTTTATCTATTTCTGTAACAGAAGTACCATTTTTTACATAATGTGTATCCCATCCCATCGCAGAAAATCTAGAAAGAACTCCTTCTGTAAAAGTTCTAGAAATTGGTCCATCTGTTGATACATCATTTGAATCATATAAAACTATTAGTTTTCCTAGTTTATAAGTACCAGCGAATGAAGCAGCTTCATAAGAAACTCCTTCCATTAAATCTCCATCACTAACAAAAACGTAAGTATAATAATCTATTAATTTAGGAAGTTTATTTTTATCAAACATTCCTTTTTGTTTATAATTAAATTTTTCTTCATATATTTTTTCAGCTAAAGCAATACCTACTGCAGAAGCTAATCCGTCACCACTATAACCTGTTGAAAAATCAACTCCTAAAGTTTTAATATCAGGGTGTCCAGGAGTTTTACTACCAAATTTTCTATAATTTTTAATATCATCAATCATTAGTGGATAGCCAGATAAAAACATAACAGAATATAATAATTCTGAGGCGTGACCTGCACTTAATATAAATCTATCTCTATTAACCCAATCTGTAACAGCAGGATTAACTTTTAATTGTTTAGTAAATAAAGTATATAAAATAGGTGCAGCACCCATAGTTACACCTGGATGACCTGTACCTGAATTTTGAATCATATCAAGAGCCAAATTTCTAATAACGTTAATTGCTTTTTGATCCATATTTTCACACCCTTATTATTCAAATATTATTATAACAAAAAAAATACAATTATGAAACAAAAAAATAAAAAAAAACTATTTTTAAATAGTTTATTTATTATATACATATACTTCATTAGTATTATTTGACGCGAGTGAATATTTTTTATCTAAGCTTGAAGCCCTCCATACTAATGATATTACACATAGAATTCCTAGTGTATAAACTAAAACAATTTGAAATATTTTTTTCATACTACTCACCTCACAATTACATCATACTACGTACACTTGTTCGCGTCAATATATTTTCAAACAAATGTTTGACATTTTACATTTTGTGTGTTATTATTATTTTAGAAAAAGGAGAGATAATATGGAAAAATTAACTAATAAACAAAATTTAGTTTTAGATTTTTTAAAGAAAAGTATCGCAAATAATGGATATCCTCCAACTGTTAGAGAAATATGTAAAGCACTTGATTTATCCTCACCTGCGACTGTACAAGTACATTTAAATACGCTTGAAGATAAAGGATATATTAAAAGAGGAGATTCAAAGAATAGAGCTATAGAATTACTTGTTGAAAATGAATATGAAGAAAAAGAAATAGTAGATGTACCATTACTTGGTAAAGTTACTGCAGGTTCACCTATTGAAGCAATAGAAATGCCTGATGAATATTTTTCTTTACCAGCTTATTTAATTCCACCTAAGAAGGAAGTATTTACTTTAAGGGTTCAAGGAACATCAATGATTGAAGCTGGAATTCATGATGGTGATATTGTTATAGTACAAAAACAAGATACTGCTAGAAATGGTGAAATTGTTGTAGCTATGACAGATGATAATGAAGTAACATTAAAAACTTTTTATAAAGAAGACGGATATTTTAGATTACAACCTGAAAATAGTACAATGGATCCTATCATATTAGATAAAGTATATATAGTAGGAAAAGCTATTGGTTTATATAGACAAATATAAAAGAGACTAATTATTTAGTCTCTTTAATCTATATAAACATAAGTATAACTTATGTATTAATAGTATATGAAAAAAGAGTAAAATAATTACTCTTTTTTTATAATCCTTGAGAAAAACTATTAGATAAATCAATTTTCATTTGTTCTAATTTTTTAACTGTAGGAACACTTACAAATTTTAATTTATCTACAGTAATATCATTAGTTATTTTAGAATCATTATTCATTAAGTCATTAAAACTATTTGAATATGGTCTTCTTTCAACTTTAGTTGGAGGATTAGTATTATAATAATAATCAACTTCATATTCAAAGGAATCTCTATCGATTAATATACACCCTACTTCTTGTTCATCACCTATTAATCTATCATATATATTACTCATTGTATCTATGGCCTTAGTTTTATTTTCATCACTTAACGCTGATACACATTTATTAATATGTTCCATAGAAACATTTTTATCTCTTTTTGAAATATCTCCATATAAAAAACTTAAACTTTCAGGAGTATGATACATCCAAAATCCATTAGTCATTGAACTATAAGAACTAACTCCAGTCCCCCATCCTTTAAACAAATAATTTAAAGTTTCTTTAGAAGATGGATCTTTTTCTATTTGTTCTTTCGCCGCTGCATCAATTATCATGTTTTCTTCTTCTGTAAACATTGCATTTTTTCCATAACCCGATAACGAACCACTTTTCTTTATTTCATCACAAATATTTTTTGTTGTAAAATGTACACCAAAACCATGTTTTAATCTTTCAAGTGCTTCTTCTTTACTTATATCAAATTCTGGTAAAGAATATTCTAATGAACTCGGATCTAGATATATAGAAAACATATCTACAAATGCTTTTATTCTCTCTTCATCATCAAACAATTGACATCCAATTAAGATAGAATTAAAAACGTTCGCAGAAGTTTCTTCTAAAAACTTAATATTTTCTTCTTCATAAGGAACGCCTTCAGTTAATTTACAATATTTTTTTAAAAAGACCCCATCATTAATCATTTTTTGAATATTATTATAAACTAGTTCTTTATCCATATTATCACTATCTATCCTTTATATTTTTAAAAATTTTTTCATAGTTTTTTCTTTTTTTATTTTTTTAAATTCTTCACTATTAACAATTTCTATTTCTTCTTCTGTTAATGGTTGAACTTTTATAGTTTGATCAAACTCTAATTTCTTTTCATCTGATAGTTCTGAAGAAATATCTTCATATTCACGGCAAAACAATTTATGATCTTGAAAAATATTACTATATATAACTAAATTAGAAGCAGTTTTTAAATTACCATCACCAGTATAACTAATATATTCTTCATTAATATCTTCTCCAGCAACTTCTAATTGTTCTATTCTATAAATATTCTTTTCAAGTAAGTCTTTACCTTTAAAATGCTTACATAACATACCAATTTTATATTTCATTTATATCATCCCCTATACCAATTATAACACTCTAATTCATTCTATTAGTATATTCATTATATTGTTTAATAAATTTTTCAAGTGATTTAATTAATTCTTCTAAAGAACTTATATTACTATAATCTCTATATTTTCCATTTATTTCAATTTGAATAACTTCTACATCATTAAGTGCATATATTCCTTGTGTTATAGCGCCACCTTTAAAAGGATCATTATAACTAACATTACTAATACCATTTTCAGCAAATGCTTCTTCTAATTCTTTAATTGTTGAGAAATCCGCTGACAAATTATTAAGTGTCCCAAATTCAACATCAAAATTTCTATCTTTAGAAGCTCCATGTAAATCTATTACTAGCTTTATATCATTTTCTTTTATTAATCTTCTCATTTCTACATTATATTTATCATAATTATCTCTGTTAGAATCAATTCCTGTATCATTATTTTTAACAATAGCATATGTATTACAATATTTATTTAAATATAACGCTATTGCTTTTGTATATGGTTCTCTTAGTTTAGTAGTTCCATCATCACGTAGTTGATGCATTGTATGAGGTGCTGAAAACAAAATAGGAACATTACCTTTTAGTATTACAAAATCATCATCTGTTTTTAAATTTTCTAGATTATTTATTTCGTGTTCAAACATACTATCACATCCTATAATAATTATATCATATTTTATCTACTATTTTAATTTCTTAATTTCTTTTTCTAATTCTTTTAAACTCTTTTCTGGTGTAGGTAAAATTTCTGGCATTGTACCACCTAATCTCTTAATACTATTTCTTACTTCTCTTCCTACTTCATAATGAACAGAATTTGCAGTATATTCATTATCTACATTATCTCTTTTTAGTTTAGCATCTGTTTGAGCAATTCTAAATATATTATCCGCAAGTTCTTCACTACCCATATTATCTAATATATCTTCTCTATATCTAAGTTTCTTCCTTTTGAAAATATCATCTGCTGTTTCACCATTATAAAGTCCTTTATATCCAGCATTATGAAATTTAGCTAAATCTTTTACTCCACTATTAACAGCAGTTTGATTTAGATTATAATTACCTTTTCTTGCTTGATTTCTTCTATATAATCTTTTCTTATCTTCAGTTAGTTCATTATACTCTTTTTCTGAAAGTTCTTGTTTTCTTGTTTGAATGGCAAAGTAAGTTTGACCTAGAGCTATTACTTCTTTTTGAGGATTTCCGTTCATTACAATTAAATAACACGCATATCTAGATAGTTTAAAATCTATAATTTTTCTTGTGGTTTTAGATCCTATATCAACCATTTTGCGGTACAACGCAAAATGGTCATTTATACTGTAGTTGCTTTCTTTACAAGCTAATTTAGCCCTTACAATTAAATCATTTATACTTCTCCACTGATTGTATCCTAAAATACTTTGTAATTCTCTTGCTAACCAATACTCGTTACCTAATTCATCTATATGTTTTATATCTTCAAATAGTTTTTCTGTATATTCTTTTATTTGATTCATTTTATCATCTTCCTTTCTATGGCTTGCATGTTTCTACCTTTAACTTGTTATTTTTAATTTTAAACATAATACTACCATCTAAATCTGTTCTATATATTTTAGTTTCTTTCAAGTTTTCTAATACTTCTTTATTAGGATGTCCATACCTATTATTTTTACCAACACTAATAACAGAATATTTAGGTTTTATATTTTTAATAAAATCTTCACTACTACTCGTCTTAGAGCCATGATGACCTACCTTTAATACATCTATATTTGGTAAATCATATATATTTAATATTTCTTGTTCTGTAGTTATGGATGCATCTCCCATAAACATAAATTTATAATTATTTATTTTTGTATATACAACATTTGAATTATCATTTTCATTATCATAATCATTTGTTTGTAAAAAATATAAATCATCTATTTTATCTATACATGAATGATATTTTATTTTCCTTTTATCTAGCAATTTTATTATTTTTGTTTCTAATTCATTAAATGATCCACAATTAAATATTACATTTTTAACTTTGAAGTTTTTAACTAAATTAATCCCGTCTTTACAATGATCTAGATCACCATGACTAATTATCATTGTATCTATTTTCTTAACTCCAATTGATTTATAAAACAAGATTAAATTATTAGAATTATCATATTTATAATT
>CACZXL010000018.1 GCA_902785135.1 uncultured Erysipelotrichaceae bacterium | reverse complement strand
GTATAATCTCCAGTTGCTTCTTTAATTCTTATTACTGGACTTATTTCTTCATTATTTGGTGCATTTCTTACTATTATTATTAAATTTAATGTTTGTTCTTCACCTAATCTTACATTATTTATTCTTACTTCTATTTTCTTTCCTTCATTACTTACTGTACTTTCTATATTATTTCCATTTATTTCTTTAAATTCTGCATATTCACTATTTAAAGATGCTTCTATTACAACATTTCTAGTTTCAATTCCATCTATTCTATCTAGGGTATACTTTATTTCATAATCTATTTCATCTGTTCCATTACTTGTCATTGCTTCTGTATTCGCAACACTACTAAGTATTTTACCTCTATTATTAGTATTATATCTTTACATTATTTTACCATATACGCAATATTTTTTCTATACTTTTACTTACTTTTTGTGATATATTTATTTTAATGGGATACTATATAATTTTATATTTTTTTAGATATTAAAAAAGAAGCATTAAGCTTCTTTTTATTCATCAAAGAAATCATCAAAGAAATCATCATATGTTGCATCATCTTTAGAAACAGGTTCTGTTGGTATTTCTTCTTTTTTATTCATTAAATTTTCATCTTTTAATTTAAAGTTTTCTAAATTAACCATATTACTGTGGACAACTTCTGATACCTTAGGAGCATTATCACTTAATCCTTCAACAGGTCTTTCCTCTATAGTTTCAGGTACTGATATTTCCTTATCAATTTGTTCAACTTTCTCAGGAGTTTCAGGTACTGAAACTGGTGTTGGAATTGGAGATTGAACTGGAGTTTGAACTGGTTCAACATTTGGTTTAATTTCTTCCTTAATTTCAGGATTTCCCTTCTTCATAGCAGCTTCTCTTTCCTTACTTGCTTTTTCTTCAGCTTCTAAAGCCGCTATTTGTTTATCAATACTCTTAATTAATTCATCAATATCTTGTTCACTATTAAACATAGGTGCTGGGGATGGTCTATTAAAATCTGGCATACCACTTGGCATACCTGGCATACGATTTGGACCTCCAGGCATTCCAGGCATTCCAGGCATTCCAGGCATTCCAGGCATTCCTGGATTACCTTGTTGCTTTTTAGCTTTAACAAAATCTTTTACGCTAAATACAGAAACTTCACCCATTTCTCTTTGTGGATAAACAACATCTTTACCATATATTTCATTTCCAACACCAAATCCAAAGTCACTACAATAATCCATTTTTAATTTACCTTTAAAAGGTGGACATCTATGTCTTACTAAAACATATTCATCAGGTTTCATTCTTTGTAGCTCTGAAATAGTAACTAATGGTCTTGTCTCTTCTTTTTTATCTTTACCTACTCTAACTATCTTATCACCACATAATTTACTTATTTCTTCTAACGCAGAAAGTTCTCCTGTTAATAAGTAAATAGTATTTATACAGTTACCTCTAATAGTTTGAGCATCTTCTTTACCATAAACTTTATCTAATTGCGCAAAGTTTTGAATGATAAAAGTAAATCTAATATGTCTTGAACGAGCCGCAGTAACCATTGTTGATATATCTTTTATTTTAGGCATATTTGCAAACTCATCTAGTAAGAAGTTAGTTCTTACTGGTAATGCGCCACCATGTTTATATGCAGTTGATATTAAACACTCATAACATTGTTTAATAAATATTGTTGCTAATGAGTGATATGTAGTCTTTTCATCTTGAATTATCATAAATAATGCAGTTGGTTTTTCACCAATACTAGACATATCAAAATCGTTTTTAGAAAGCATTTCTGATAAATTTCTAGTAACCGCAAGTGTTTTTACTTTTTGTTGTAATACAGTCATAATACCTGCTTTTGTTTCGTCAGCAGTTGTTACTGTACCAGCTAAGTTAATAGCTATTGGAGAAGTAGGATCTTGCATCTTAAAATATTCTTTCATATAAGTAGATGCACCAAATCTTTCTTCACCTTGATTAATCATTAAATTAATACTATTAATATTTATTTGTTCAAGAGGAGCATCTTGGAATAATGCAAGTCCTAAACCAGTTAAATAGTCAGCTGCGGCATTTTGCCAGAATGGATCTTGTCCTTGACCATCAACTACTATATTTGTAGATAAGTCATTTAATAACTCATTTGCTTTATCGAAATTTCCTTCTTTTTGGAATTTATATGGTAAATCATACGGATTCCAACAACTACCTTTTTGAGGTTCACGGAAATTAAGCACTATTATCTGATAACCTAAATCCTTTAATAATTTATAATTATCTTCATATATTTCACCTTTAGGGTCAGTGATAACCATAGATTCTCTACCCTTCATTAACATTTTCATTGTAGGGTTGATGATACCTGCAGTTTTACCTGAACCAGTCGCACCTATAACTAAACTATGCATATTAGAATCATCTACATAAGCACTATCTTTATCATATACAACAGGTACTCCACCCGAAGGAGCTTTTTTATCTATAAAAGGAATTTTAATAACATCCTTTGAATTCATTATTTCAGTGTCTTTAGCCCATCTAGAATATCCATTTTCTTTTGGTTGATCAGTAAAACCAAATCCTTTTTCTCTTTCAAAGAAATAAGAGGATGTTGAACCAAAAACCATACCTACTAACGCAATCCATATCAATAAAGTTAATGGAAAAGCTGTTTTTGTAAGCGCACGAAAAATATTAATACCAGCAGGCACTCCATCCTGTATTATTGATAAAACATTAGCAACACAAATTGCTACTATTATGAAAACAAAGAATGCAACAGCAAAAAAAGCTATAACATCTTTTTTTTCAGCTCTAAACTTTAATTTCAATATAATCATCTCCATCGATTACTTTAAAATTATTATATCAAAAAAAAGGTATTTTTTAAATACCTTTTTTATTCTAATCTATAAATATATTGATAGTTATGATATGAATCAGAATATGTAGAAATATTTACTTCATTATCATCAGGATCTCCATCTCCACCACTATAATTACTATGTGCTGCTATTTGTTTACCATCACCATAATAAGTTGTAGCATGATGTTGTGGATCAACTACTATATCTCCTCGTTTAAGAATTGAAGAATCATATGAATATTCTTTAAATCCATTTTTCTTAAGAACTCCACCCATTGCTTCACAATCAAATACCCAAGATTCTTCTTGTATAACTCCACTATTTACTAAACCATAATATATAAACGAAGCACAATCAACATTAGGATTTAAATATCTAGTAACTAGACTATATCCTATTGAAGAATCATTTGCCATCTCTGTCATTTTAGCTAAATACTTTTCTACTTTAGAACTTCCACTTCCAGAACTTCCTCCATTAGGACCTGCATCAGCAGATGTTTGAACTCTTGATGATTCTAAAACACTCTTCCATTGAGATACTAAAGCTAATCTTCGATCAATATGGCAATATTCTTTACCACATCCTTCAAATGAATAAGCATATGATTCAGTAGCTGTATTCATATCTGTCGCTCCTATAAACGAATCATAATTGGCTATACTACTACCATAATACTTATTTCTTGTCATAAATTGGAATGTCCCATAGCCATCACAACCACCATTTTTATTATATTCACAAACCAAATATTTTACTTGTACATCAATATCATTCCATGTACTTCCTAATTTTGAAGCATAGGCTTTCAGATTTGAATTTCTTCCAGCCGAACCTCTTCCGCTATTTGTCCATTGTGAAATACCTATACCACCAGTATTTTCATTATAGCCTCCTTCAATAGCATTAGGATTAGGATCTGCTAAACTAGATCCAACTGATTCAACATTTAAATTAGCTAATATTGCAGCTAAATGAATTTCATCTTTAAACGATTCATCTATACCTTCTCCACTAACAATCCCATTAACTACTTTTTCTGCATTAGGATAATTAGGCATAGAATAAGTTCCACCTTGAGAAACACATGGAATAAATATATTAGATGGATCTAAGAAAGTCTTTTTCTCTTCATCATAGAAGCCAAAGTGTAATGAAGCTATATCAGCATCAGACTCATCTTTAGAGCCAATTGTACCTATTACTTCTTTTAGTTTTAATTTATCACCTTTTTTAGCTTTTAAACTAGATTTAGATAAACCACCATAAACAACACTAAACTTATATGTACCCTCAGATAAAGACGCAGTATATTTAACTTTAATCCATCCACCTTTTACCTTCTTATCAGAATATGTATTATCAGCGGTAGATTCAAGTACTTCGCCATTCGCAAATATTGAATATACGGAATCACCAGTAGTATTACCCGTTGTAGTACTATTAATATCTAAGCCGTTATGTTTAGAACCACCGGATACACCATAATTATAACTTCCCGTAAATGACGGACTACTATTTTTAACATCAACTGGTTTCTCCAGTTCATTTACCAGTTCTTTCTTTATATTTCCAACACAGATTTCTGAATAGAATTCTGAAGTTTTATTTTGCTTTCCAAATACATCTTCATAGTTTTCTGCAGTTTCTTTTATTTCAGCGATTACTTTATCTATTTCTTTATCCTTTATTTCATCGGTAGATGCATTTATATATTTCTTAAATTCAGGCATATATCTAACATAATATTTTTTTAAATAATTAATATATACTTCTTCATCATATCCATAAGTATAGTAATTGACACAAACAACATGAGTACATGTTTTACCATCATATAAACTAATACCACTTATATCAAAGAATGGTGAGAAAATAGCATCTAATAAATCAATAAGACTATCTTTTAATGCTTCTATATGAGCACCCGTATCTGTTGTAAAGAAAGTCTCATCACCTTCAATTAGCCATTGATATAAAGATTCTGCAGTATTAGATGGATTAGCAAGTGATACAACATTTAAAAACAAATTCTTTATAAATTCGTATAATTCACTATCTATATTATCTTTAATTAAATCAAGATATTCTAAAACACCAACAGCATGTTCAGTTTTATTTGTACCTTGACCTAATACTGGATTACCAAACTGATTTCTAACAAGTTTTCTTAATCTATAAATTTTATTACTTGAATATGTTAAACCATCTTCTCCAATAGTTTCATTACTCTCTTTTACTTTAGATTTAACCCATCTTCTAGCAAGAGCTAATCCAATAACACTGTTTTCTCCATCATCACCGCCAGTTTCAAATCCGACATCACCATTAGAATGTGTTTCATCATAGAATAATGTTGCCATTAAAATAGGTATATTTATTTGGTAATCATGTTTTTTATTTAATTTATTTAACTCATCATAGAATGCTTCTTCACTATTTTGAAAGCCTAAACCATTTAAGAAGTTATCTACTTTTTCATGAGTATTAGCAACATTTGTAGCACCTTCATCTAATTTAGCTAAAGCAGCATCTATATAAGCCCAAACAATCATAATTAAACCTGCTACAGCTACTAAACCTAAGAATATAATAATAGCAATACGTTTAACTTTTTTTAATTTACTATTTATATATTGTTTAACAGCATCTTTTGCACTATCAGCAGCACCTTTTATATCACCAGATTTAGCTTTACTAATAGCATCCATACCTCTATTAAGTACTTTAGCTTTATCAGCAAGTTCCTCAGCTGCTGCTTTTTTAACCGGACTCTTTTCTGATTCTTTATCTAATTTATCTGCCACAGCATTTTTTGCTCTATCTATAAGTCCACCAGACTTATTTTTTGCTTTATCTTTTACGTTATTATTATCAGTTGGTGTACCACTCTTTTTATTACCTTTTTTTGATGCATCAGATATTCTTTTTGCTGCATCTGATCCACCTTTTGCAGCGGCAGCTCCACCTTCAGCAGCTGCACTTCCACCACCAGAAGCAACAGCAGCACCTATTTTAGCCGCATTTACTCCTCCATCAACAATTTCTCTTCCTGCTGATTTTTCTTCTTTACCTTTTTTACCCATTACTTTACCTGGTCCTGTCTTTTCTCCAGGTGATGGAGTGTTATTAGTCTCATTAGATTTTGATGGAAGATCTATCGCATTATTTTTGTTGCCACCACTTGGCATACCTTTAATAGATGATGATTTTAATCCAGAGCTCTTATTAGTTGGAAAGTTTATAACATTACCATTACTATTTATTTTACTATTAGAAGAAGAACCATCTAGTTCTTCTGTTTCTTCAATAATATCTTCTTCTGGCATATTCATCACCACCTACTACCTTATCTTTTATTATAACAAAAAAAAGGTATTTTTTAAATACCTTTTTTATATTATAATCCACCTTTAGATCCAAATGAATCAAGTTCAGATTCTGTCGCAACAACAGATATTTGTAATCTCTTATTACCACATACAAATAAAGCTTCACCTTGATTATATCTCTTTATTCCCTCTTGTTCACTATCATTTAAATCTATTAATTTACTTAAATCTTCAACAGCTTGTTTCTTTAAGTTCATTATTAAATAATATGAAGAGTTATCAAATATTGCTTTACCTTGTTGAATAACTTCTGATGCAGAGAAATCACTAGGTTCTTGTGTAATAATTATAGAACCACTATTATATTTTCTTGCTCTTCTTTGTACGTTTGCTAAGAAATCAGCACCTAATGTATTATTATTACCTAATAACATGTGTGCTTCATCTACCATTAATACTGTATTAATATTAGGGTCTAAACATAAGCTCCAAGCATGTTTTAATATATTAAAGAATAATGCATTCTTAATATTTGTTTCAGCATTCATAAGTTCTCTTATATTAAATACTATGAAATTAGATTTTGGAGTAATTGTAGTATGACCATCAAAATAATGTTCTAGACCTCCAAATGTTAATGGTCTAACTTTAATTTCAAGTCTTTCCATTATATCTCTTTCATGAGTAGCTTCACCATAAGATAGAATTCTACCTCTTATAGTTTTATATACATCACTAAATGTAGGATAATCAGCTGATGTTAGTTTACTAAAATCAGTATTAACATTAATATTAAATCTTTGATATGTTTCAACAACTACTTCATTAAATAATGTTAAAACATCTTCTTCAATAGAAGGATCATAATATTTCATAAATGCTTTTAGTGTTTGTAATGTATTAGTTAAAATAGAATATCCTTTACCATTATTACCAGCTTCAGATTCATCTATATCCGCAACTATTTCAAGTGGATTAATCATACCATATTCTCCACCCATACCTAAATCAATGAAGTCACCATCAAACATTTTAGTCATGTCTTCAAGTTCTCCTTCAGGGTCAATTGCAACAATTTTATATTGGTTTCTGATATGTGTTCTAAGCATTAATTTAGCTGCTGTAGATTTACCAGAACCAGATGTACCTAAAATAATCATATTAGCGTTATTTCTATTATGTTCTTTCTTAATTTGGAATAAGAATTGATTAAATAGAATAATACCACCAGAAAAATCTATACCTAATAAGCAAGATAATCCAGGATCTTTTATACTATCAAATATAAATGGATACATAGCAGCCAATGTAGGAGATGGAATTGGAGTACCAATTCTATCTTCTAAATCTTGTCTATCAAAAATTGGTAAACATGATTTTAAAACCTTTTCTTGTTCAAATCTTAAAGGAATAGCTCTCATTTCCATTGCTTCTAATGTATTTTTAATAGCTAATTTTCTTTGTTCTAATTGTTCCTTAGTATCTGCAGTTATCATTATATGTAATTGAAAATCAAATACTTTAGATTGATTATTTGTAATAGTTGTTACGAAATTATTCAATGAATCATAATCTTGTCTTAATCTTTCTTGAATAGTAACATCATGTTCTCTTTGATATCTATCTTGTATATCAGCTAATTGTTTATTTAACATTTTAGCTAATACAGAGAAAGCAATTGGTATATGTTTAGCAACAATCTTAACTCCAGAAACACCAGAAACTAAGTTTGCTAAATAACCAGGTGCAATTGTTTGTGGATATGATACTACAGTTAATATAACTGCATATTTATCACTAATAAAGAATTCATTCGCACTAAATGACATTCCTTTTGGTGCTAATTCTTTTCTTATACTCATTGTGGCATCACACTCCTATTCTTAAATGATGTTCCTCCGTTTAAGAAATTATCCATAACCATTCTTAAATCATCATTTGAAGTTTGTGATGCTATAAGTCCACAAGTTGCTAAATTATTAATTAAATTTCTAACTCTCTTATTTAATGATTCAGTATTGTCATCTTTAAATAATATATAATATTCTGTATCAACAACATCATTATTAATAAATAAATCAGCTTTAGCTATATCATCTACTATTAACTTTCTAATAGCAGGATCTTGAACACTATTTAAATGTAGCTCTAATTGAGATACATATAAATTAATATCTACTGGTCTATCAGCTACAATTAACCAGAATTCAAAATCTATTAAATTATAAAATGTTCTAAGTTTATCAACAACATTATATTGACTTTGTTGATCCATAATAAATATATTTCTAGGTTGAATCTTAACGCCAGTAACCATCTTCTTATCATCTAAGAATATTATATTATTATTAATATCCTTAATGGTAATCCAATTCTCTGTTAGAATACTATTTGAATTCATCTTTAGAACACCATCCTTCCCACTTATAATTCCTTCTTTGATAGAAAAACTCTATTAAATCTTTAAAAACTGTAAAAACATTATGATAATTTGGAATTGGCACAACTAACGCTGTGCAAATCAATCCAGGTAATAAACAAAATATCAAACCTTGCAAATTAGATGGTCCAAAAATTAATATTGATAATATACTAACAGCTAAACCTGATGAAACTAATATCAGATCAAACTTAGTAAATACACTGAATATTAATTTACCATTCTTAGAATTTGCAGGTATCAAAAACATATTCACCTAATATCACACTCCTTAGTGGCCATTTCCGCCATTATTTCCCCCATTATTGTTATTTCTTGCATTAATTGCATTATGTGATGCTTCTCTTTCTCTTCCTTCTGGTGTAGTAGATCTAGCAGAAATTTGCTCATCATGCTCAGTAACATCACGATTAATATTATTGTAATCTTGTGTAACAGAATCTCTTGCACCATTTCTAAAGTCAGATATACGAATTTGAGCTCGTCCATTTTGGTTAGTTCCAGCCGTAATAGCACTTAGATGTCCATTTATTGCAGTTGTAATATCTCTTCTTAAATCAGCATTATCATTAACTAAATCTGTAATATGATCTAAAGCATTATCTACTACTGCACGATCTCCTCCTGTAGCTAATATTTGTTGCCCGTTATATAGTGCATTGGCACCACCATTCCAAACAGCATTTTCTGATGCATCTAATATATCATTCCTAGTGTTTGCAAACTGTTGATTTAAACCAGCTATAAGTTCTGCTTTTTCTTGTGCATCTGCAACTCCTAATTCAGCTACAGAAGCATTGCTTAAAGCCTCTATTTGTTGTCTAATACTTGCAGAATTACCATGTAGTGTCATTCCACCATATGTAATTCCACCAGTTCCATCATCCATTTGAATGTGAGATGCTTCTCTATCAATTGATGTTTCTATTGCACCTCTAACAGTTGATCTTCCTTCATCGAATGATTTATCTATAGATTGTCTAGCTTGTAATTCTGCAAATGAAACTCTACGAGTATTTCCTTGTCTATCTGTATAGTTTATATATTTATCTGCTTCTTCTTGTCTAGATTGTCTAGTTCCATATCCGGCACTTTCGGTAATTGTATCTAATAATCTTCCTCCAAATGTTGAATCTCCAGGATGTGTTTCTAAGTAATGTTGTCTTGCTCCACCTATACCACGGAGATTACCGTTTTGCATTCCTTGTCTACCTGCTCTCCATGCTGCACCACCAGCTGTAGCAATTCCAGCTAAAGATTGCCCAGCACCTACTAAGAAACCACGCATACGAGCTCCAGTAGGATTATTTGGATGTTGTTGACCCAATCTTTGAGCTGTAGCTCTTCCTCTTTGAATACCAGCATTGATTGCAGCCGCAGTATGAGTAGCAAATCCACCAACTGCAGATAAAGGAGCACTTACTAGTCTTTGAGCTGTTTGAAGTGGATGTTGTCTTAATTGATCCCAACCTCTTTGAGCTAGATCTCCAACAGCAGCCATTTCTCCAAGTCTACCTCTAATTCCACCTCTAGATTTAATACTTGTTCCAAATATATTATTTATTATATCCGGTATTTGTTTAATTAATTGTAATAAACCTATTATCATAAATAACCTTAGGAATCCTCTATACCAGAATGATTTACTAGAAAAATTCTCTAAGAAATCAGGTAATAAAGATAATCCATAAATCATGAATGATATCATTGCAATTTTTAAGAATAATAGTACAAAAGTAGACATTACCATTTTTGCCCATTTTTGTAATATATCTGTTCCTGCTACTACATATGCGCATAGAATTACAGGAGTTATTAATTGTAAAACTCCTAGTTTAATTGTTCTTAATGCCATATCCATAGCCATTAGTATTAATTGATATACTAGGTAAATTCCTACAGCAGGAGAAATAATCGCATTATAATCCAAATCATATTCTCCATTTGTTTTAGAATTAATTACTCCATCCATTTGTTTAATATTACTTATATCTTCTGTTATAGCTTTATTATATAAATCTGCACCAGAGCTATCTAATGCAGCAGAACTAACTTGTCCACTTTCATTAGGTGCACAAAATGATGCAAATGCATAAGCAGCTAATATTTGACCTGGTTTAGCATCATCAGATGTATCCATACCTAGTACAACTTTTTCTATTAATTGATTTTCTACTACATCACCTTGAACTTCATATAGTTTATCAAATCCAATTGGAATCAAAACTATTAAGAATACAGCAAATATAGCATGCATTGCAACTGATTTAACTCCTTTTTTCTGATCAGTTAACATATCTGGATTAACTATTGAACTTATAAGTTTAATACCTAATGCAAAAAGCATACATACACTTATAACTATATAAATATTACCAGATAATGTTTGTATTGCTTCTGTAGTAAAATAACGATTTGAAGCTAAATCCATTACTACACCATATAGATCAGGTATTAATGGATAAATAGCTTGTACAATAGCAAAACTTAAACTTCTAACAATATTTGTCATTTAATTACCTCACTCTCCATAATCTCCTGTAACTATACATCTTAAGTATGTAACGTTATTAGCTCTATTAGTTCCAGCTTGTGTTAATAATATTCTTATTAATGCCGGAATTATTATTAATAATATTAATGCAATTAATCTTAATGGTGCTTTCTTTTTAGATTGTTTCATTTTTTCTTCATCTGCAGCCATAACAGCTTTAAAATAATCAAATGAAGCAAAAATAATTAGTAGGAATGGTGCTAATATTGTTACACCAGTCCACATCCATGTAAATACTTTAACATCTTCACATTTTGGTTCATATTTTTTACTTTTCCAAGTTATTGTAGGTAAAGAAGCTGGTTCATAAGTATATTCAGCTGCTTTATCTAACTCATCTTTTGCAGTTTTAGCAGCTTCTAAAACCGCTTTAGATTCTGATTCATAATTACTTATTCCATTAGATTCCATACAACTTGCCTCAACTTTTGGACAAGATGAAGAATTAACACAATTATCAAATTCAGTACCGTAATCTTTATTTATACAATCAGTACATACTTTACCACCACATTTTGATAAAGCTGTTAAACATTTACTATAACTTGTATTGTTTGTTTTACATTTATTATAATTATCACTATCTTCTACATTAGCACATAAATATGCACATTGGTCTGCTTCAAGTACTTTAATTCTATATTGAGAATCACTTTTTTCATTTACCATTGTATTTGCTGAAGATCTAAATGTTTCAGGAGTAAATGTAGTACCTATTTTAACACCTTCAAAGAAATATAATAAATACTTAAAATGTTGTACTCTAGTATCATCTTCTAAATAAACTCTATAATATAAATTTTGTGATGATGCTTCACTTTCAGATGCAGCTTTTAATTTTGCTGTATATTCTTCTATTGTATTTTCATTTATATTTGATATATTTTCAAATGAAGCAATTGTATTTGCTCCCATACCATACATATATAATTGTAGAGATTCGAAAGCTTTAAAGAAATCTGCACGTGTATTCCAACATTTTTTTGAAATTCCCTTGTCTTGTGATTTCAAATTACTTGAATTATAAGATTTTTCCGCATAATCAAACAAAGCACTTGAACCTATATTATAATTTTTTCTATTAATATAGCTATACCAATCAGAACCACAATCACTCTCTAATGATTTTTGGAAACTATTCATTCTGTTATACCAAGCCTTATCAAATGTTTCAACATAAACTCTTGTAGCTGCTTTAACATCTTCTAATTGAGGTATTTGAGTTTCACCACTATATGACTTTTCATATAAAGGCATTACATATTTGTTTAAATCAAAAGAACTTATTGAAATACTATTATTTCCCTGACTAGAAGCATTTATATTATAGAATGATTTTAAATAACTTCTATATGTATTGTCATCATTTGATCCTTGATATGCCATAACATATTTATCTTTTTTTCCACTAGAATCCCAAGATATAGGTGTTATTATATTTGCATCGTCACCCGCACCACATGGGAAAGAAGCTCCTTTAAATGCAAACACATCTTTATATTGAGAAGAATTTTGAATAAAAACTGTGTTTGTAGTCTTTTCTACCACTAAGTATTTAGGACATTTTTCATTTCTTTTAATATTTGTTTTTTCTCCACCATTAGGAATAATTACTAAATCATTATTAGTTCCATCAGTACCAAGCATTTTATATAAATGATATTTATTATATGATCCATCTTTTCCATCGATTGTATTTTCAGAATAGCCTGGAGGAGTAAATCTATCAGCCCATTCAGCTTCTATGTAATGAAATACACCTGCACCAGTACATTTTGGTCCAGAAGCAAAGTCATTATTATATACATTTGCCAAAGCAAAACAATAATGTAATCCTGCGTCTTGATAACATCTCATATTATCATTTGGAGTTACATATCTTCCACTTGAAGAATCTATTCCTGAAAAAGGCAATTTATATGTACATTTTAAAGCCTTAACACTATTTATTCCTACAAAAAAACCTATAAATAAAACTAATAAATATATAATTTTTTTGTTATGTTGTTTCATTAAAAACACCACCTTATTCTACACTTAAAAGTATACCATATTGTGAGTATTTAAACAATAAAAAAACTAAATTCTTTTGAATTTAGTTTTAGTTAGCCATTTCTAATTCATCTGAGTTACTAGTTTCAGGTAAAGTAATTGATGATCCACCTGCTTCATTGTAACAATTAACAAATGTATTGTTTTGATTTTTAGCTATATTTTTCATAATAAGATTAACGATTGATGGTAAAAGTAAAACAATTAGAGCCGCAATTAATCTTTGAACAAAAGGTTTTCTTTTCATTTTCATTTCTTTTTCGTCTCCAGCAATTACTGCTTTAAAGAAATCTAAAGATCCCCAAATAATTAATGCGAATGGAACTGCTATTTGAAGTATTCTAATAATTAATCTTGCGATTTGGAATACAAATAAAGTATCACCTTCACATACGTTAGTACTTATTGCTAAAGTATTAAATAATTCTGTCATAATATATCTCCTCTCCTAAATTACTTTTATCATACCTTTTATACGATAAAAAGTCAATAATTATACATGTTTTTTTTATACTTTACACTCTAGTCTTCTATAATATAATCTTCACTTTTATGTGGTTCTTTTAATAATAAATCATTATAATTTTGTTGTCTTAAAACTTCATACACCATAATAGCAACTGTATTAGATAAATTAAGTGCTCTAACATCTTTTGTCATAGGCATTCTCATACATCTATCTAAATCATTTCTAAGTATTTCCTTTGGAATGCCAGAACTTTCTTTACCAAAAACTAAATATATATTTTCTTTTGGATTTGAATAATCAAAAGAAGTATGAGGTTTTTTTCCATATCGTGTTAAATAGTAGAATGTACCTTCATTTTTTGATTTAAAATCATCCCAATTCTTATATACTTCATAATTTAATTTATCCATATAATTAGCAGAACTTCTTTTAAGATATTTTTCATCTAAAGAAAAGCCTAATGGTTCAATTAAATGTAACTTTGAATTAGTCGCAACTGCTGTTCTCATTATATTTCCAGTATTACCTGGAATTTCTGGTTCATATAATACTATATTAATCATTTAATATTTCACCTTCTACACTATCATCAATAAAAAATGCATTTCCATCATCAGTATCTAATTGTAATTCCATATTAAATCTATCACCTAATTTTATATGAACATTATCCATTATTCCACCTTTAACAGAATCTATTTTAACTCTTACGATTTGATCATTTTCATAACCATATTTTTCAGCATCTTCATAAGACATATGAATATGTCTGTTTTGAATAATTACACAGTTTCTTTTTATTGATTTATCTCCATTGACAATCTCTATTTCTGCTGCATTTTCTAATTCTCCAGAGTTACATAAAGGAGCTTCAATCTTTAAGTATCGACAATCAGTTTTTGACAACTCAGATTGTGTTTCATTTCTTAAAGGGCCAATAACTCTTACATTTTCTAAGACTCTATCTCCATTTTTTAATGTTACTTTTTTATCTGATGCAAAATTAGGATATTGTGATAATTCTCTATATACTCCTAATTCTTCATTTGGAAATAATATTTCAAAATCTTCTTTGCTTAAATGAATATGTCTTGCACTTATTCCAATTTTAACTTTCATAACAATCACCTCTTTAATTATATATTATTTAACAAAAAAAGAAAAGAACATAAAAATGTTCTTTATAAAGTTTTACCACCATCAACTTTATCTTGTAATGCTTCTGCTCTTCTAACTCTCCAATTGCTAATATTGTCTGATTTTCTTAGTTTTATAGCAGCTATTGCTCTTTCTTTAAGTAGTATCTTTGTTGATCCCCATTTATTAATTGGTTTATTAGTTTTATTTTGAATATTATCTATTTTAGCTTGATATACATCTGCCATTTCACTATTATTTTGAGATAAAGCTGCATCTCTTTTTGCCTCAAATTCAGCGGATTTCTTGTGATATTTTTGGACCATTAGATCATGGCTTAAATCTACCACTTTTTGTTCTGCTTCTGCTCTTAGCTTTCTTCCTCTTAAAACTGCTTGTCGATTTGCTTTATGATTTAATCTTACATTTCTGATAGCATTTCTTACCACTTGGTTTGGATTTGCATTTTTAGCAGCAATAAGTTTATCCATTGCGATATCATTTTTTTCCATTTTATCAATATTTTTATTTATACGATCATTTTCTTTAAAAAATATTGATCCATCTTTATAATAATTTTCTACCACTTTTTTTCTATCATCATCATTAGTTTTTGACTCATAATCATAAATTGCTTTTTCTACTTTGTCTAATTCTTGTTGTAATCTTTCTCGCTCATTGTATTTTGCTTCAAGCGAAACCACAATGTTATGAGTAGATGGTAAAACAATAGGTTTAATTTCCGTATTTGATAAAAACCATGTATTAATTTCAAATGTTTCTGTCACATAATAAGCGCTTATTTTAGGAAAACTACTTGGGTGAATGTGTCTAGGATCATTTTTTTCTTTTTTTTCTAATTGTTCATTAATATAATTATCTAAGTTATCAACCATTTGTTTAAATGTATCTCTTGTTTTAAGCAAAGCGTCTTTACCAGTACGTTTTTGTTCAGGTATAACAGTAGAAAATCTCTTAGGATCTAACATTATTCATCACCTGTTTCTTCTGCAACACTATATATATAATCTTGTGCTGCTTTTAATTCTTCTTCGTCTTCAATTGCGGTTAATACTACTTCATCTTCATTATCAACTATGGTTGAACAATAAGTTGTTTCATATTCACCATCAGTCTCACCCTTAGTATAAAGAATATAGTCTTTATCAGGATATTGTTCTAGTTTAAAAATATCTAAAACTTCTACTTCTACTGGTTGACCGTTTTCATAAATAGTTATTTTTTCTTCTTCCATACTTCTTCACCTCATATTATTATTATTCCATTAATAATTAAAAATATCAAGTTTATTTTACATTCAAGTGTATAGTTTACATTGTAATATTTTCTGTTTTTTATAATAAATTATAATAGAAAGGAAATATATATGAATAACAATTACTATCCAAATTATCCTACTGCGGGTGGTTATCCTAATCAAGAATATGCCCCTACTGCGGGAAATACTATATTTAATGAACAATCTTATATAGAAAACGTATTAAGATTAAATAAAGGTAAGCTAGGTAAATTTTACTTTACTTTTCCAGATTCAAATGAATGGAGAGATACAGTTTTTACAGGTATTATAGAACAGGCCACTAGAGATCATATAGTTATTAGTAATCCAAGTACTGGAAAATGGTATTTATTATTAATGGTTTACTTAAACTATGTTGAGTTTGATGAAAAAATTAATTATATTACATTTTAACACTAGTAAAGACTAGTGTTTTTTGTTATAATTTAGTTGAATAGAAGGTGTAAAAATGAAGACATGGTTAATAATACTTATAGTTATTGTTATATTGTTTACTATATTTATTATCGCAAATATTATTTATAATAAGTTTCAAGATTATATTATAAAGATTAATGAAGTTGAAGGAAAAATAGATGAGACATTAAGAAATAAATTTGATAATATATTAAAAATTAATAATATTATCAAAGAAAGAATAAAAACTAAAAAAGAGTTAGTTGATGATTTAGAAGAATTAAAAACTGAAGATAAAAGTAGTTTTGAAATATATAGGGCATTAACTGAAAGTTATAATAAAATTGATTTTGTTAGAAAACAATATAAAGAAGTTAGTACTTCAGATGAAGTTAATAAATTGTTTTATGATATAGATGAAATGAATGAATCATTAAATGCCTATATAAAATTCTATAACGAAAATATCGTTGGATATAATAAACTTATTAGAAAGTTCCCATATAATATAATAGGTATTATATTAAAATATGAAGAAAAAATGTTCTTTGATGGAAAAGATTTAAATGATGATAATATAAAAGACTTTAAGTTATAATCTTAAAGTCTTTTTTTACCATTTAATAGGAGTTATATTGTTTTTTATTAAAAATTCATTTGTTCTAGAGAATGGTTTACTTCCAAAAAATCCATTTCTTGCGGAAAATGGCGACGGATGAGCTGATTCTATTACTAAATGCTGTGGATTAGTAATAAATCCCTTTTTAGCTCTAGCATTATTTCCCCACAGTATAAATACAACAGGTTTTTCTCTTTCATTTAATTTTTTAATTACTTCATCAGTAAATACCTGCCATCCTAAATCTTTATGTGAATTTGGTTTATCTTTTTCCACAGTTAAACCTGTATTTAGAAGCATTACACCTTGTTTAACCCATGGAAGTAAATTTCCATCAAGCATATCTTTTTCTATTCCTAAATCAT
>CACZXL010000017.1 GCA_902785135.1 uncultured Erysipelotrichaceae bacterium | reverse complement strand
AAGATATTAGTTCTTCTATACCAATGTCTAATGCGGTTAAGTCATTAATACAAGATTAAGAAGCATATTATAATTTAACTAATGTAAGAACTAATACTAAAAAATATACAAAGATAGATAATTATTTAAATAAAAATATTAATGAAGTAAAAAATGTTTTAAATGTTAATGGGATACAATATGAGATTATAGGAAATGGTGATAAGATTATTAATCAATATCCTAAATCAGGCAATTTAATTAATGGAAGATTAATACTTATGACTAATGGAGATTTTACTGAAATAAATTTAAATGGTTTATCTAGTAAAACCGTAAATAATTATTGTAAAATGGTAAATATTCCATGTAATATTAAAGGTAATGGTTATGTTAATAATTTTAGTTATCAAAAAGATCCAAATGGTAAAGTAGTATTAATTAATATTAATATGGATCAGAAATATAAAGATATAATTGGAGATATAAATAAAAGTGCACAATAGTGCATTTTTATTTGTTGACTTTTATTTTATTTATTGTACAATTTTATTTATGGAGGTTTTTATGAAGATAAAATATGAATTAATAAAAACTGATGGTAAAGCAAGAATAGGTAAATTACATACTAATCATGGAACATTTGAAACACCTATGTTTATGCCAGTAGGTACACTTGCGAATGTTAAGACTTTAGTGCCGGAAGAATTAAAGGATATGAATTCGGGAGTAATACTTTCTAATACATATCATTTATGGTTAAGACCAGGTGAAGATATTGTTTCAAAGGCTGGTGGCTTACATAAATTTATGAATTATGATGGACCAATACTTACAGACTCAGGTGGATTTCAAGTATTTAGTTTAGCTAAGAATAAAAAGAAAGATATAACAGAAGAAGGAGTACATTTTAAGAGTCATATAGATGGTTCTAAATTATTCTTAACTCCTGAAAAATCTATAGAAATTCAAAATAAATTAGATAGTGATATTGCAATGAGTTTTGATGAATGTCCTCCAGCATCTGCAGATTATAAATATTTGAAAAATAGTGTAGAAAGAACTCTTAGATGGGCTAAAAGAGGTAAAGATGCATTTAATAATCCTAATCAATCTTTATTTGGTATTGTTCAAGGAGGACCTATTGAAGATTTAAGAAAGTACTCTGCTGAAGAAACTGTTAAAATGGATTTTGATGGGTATTCAGTTGGTGGAGTTGCGAATGATGGTGAATCAAAAGAAGATATGTATAAAGCAATAGATTATTCTATTCCATATTTACCAGAAGATAAACCTAGATATTTAATGGGTGTAGGTGAACCTATAGATATTTTAGAGGGAGTAGAAAGAGGAATAGATATGTTTGATTGTGTTCTTCCAACAAGAATCGCAAGACATGGTAATGTATTTACTCATCATGGAAGAGTTAATATGAGAAATGCTAAGTTTAGAGAAGATTTTACTCCTATTGAAGAAGGATGTGATTGTTATACTTGTAAGCATTATACTAGAAGTTATATAAGACATTTACTAGTCGCAGGTGAACAATTAGCGGGTAGACTTCTTTCTATTCATAATATTAGATTTTTAATAAAAGAGACAGAAGATATTAGAGATTCAATTAAGAATGGTAATTTTAAAGAATTTAAAGAACAATTTATAAAGGATTACAATGGTGAAAATAATGAATAAATTAATTGGATATTTAAAGATTAGACAAATGATTAATAAAAATATTGATAGAAATATGGCATTAATGGATACAGATTATTCTAATAAATGCTTGGGTCATAGTAATAGTATTAATCGTCTAGATTTTTTTGAAACATATTGTGAATTAAGACAAATGATATTACAAATGGAAGAGGGAGAAAAGAAAGTATTCGTTTCTATGCCTAAAGAAAGTAATTTAGATAACTATAGTTTATTTAGTTATATTAGACCAGATGATATGCTTATGCATTTTGAAAAAAAAGATGGTAAAACAAAATGTACTCTTAATAAAAAGAGTTTAAAATTAAAAAGGGATTATTATGCGAAAAGAATTAAAGAACAAAATTAATGAATTAATAGAAAAATATAAAACTATAGATTTAGAAGAAATAGAAACAAGATATAATTTTATATCTGTTAAATCATATAAAGTAAAAATAAATGATGGAAATGTTTTTTATAGAGATAAGTTTATAAAGAATAATGGTCTAGGATCTTCTTCATCAATACTACCTATATTAGAAAATGGAAATATAGTTTTAGCAGTAGAACCTAGAGTTTTTACTGAAACTACTGTAGAAATATCTATGCCAGGTGGATATATAGATGAAGGAGAGACTTCGATTGAATGCGCAAGAAGAGAATTAGAAGAAGAAACAGGTTTAATATCTGATGATATTAAGAAAGTATCTGAATACTATATTGATTTAGGTAATTCAGATCATATTAGTAATATATTTGTAGCGTATAATTGTAAAAAGATAGGTAATACTAAATTTGATGATGATGAATTTGTAGAATTAATAGAAGTAACTAAGGATGAATTATATGAGATGATTGATAGTGGAATGATAAGGAATTCATCGACTATTATTGCTGCATTAAAATTAAAAAAAAAAGCTATTTAGTAGCTTTTTTTATATTCTTTCCAATAATACTACCTATAGATGTAATTAATAATATTACTAGGTAATATAATAAAGTTTTTATATTAATATCTAGTTTAAATATAATATTTATAATTGTAAATATAATTATAAAAATTATACTAATTATAATACTATTTATTAGACTTTTCTTTTTATATTGTAATCCTATAGATATACCAATAGATAAGAAAGTAATTATTAATGCTATACTTTTAAAAATATCTATTATGTTGTTATCAAGAATATCAAAATAAGAAATAATAGTTATTATAAGATTAAGTATTAAAAAAATTGATAAACCTATTAAACTACTTTTTATATATTTCATACAATCAACCTCTAATTAATTATATTATTTGAATAAAAAAATATTACATATCCATAATAGTAATGGTGATTAGATGATATTTAAAATTATGTTTAGAGCAGTATTCTTTTATTTCATGATTATTATTGCGTATAAAATTATGGGTAAAAGAGAACTAGGAGAACTAAGTTTGATAGATTTTGTAGTATCTACAATTATGTCTCAAATAATAGCGATATCTATTGAAAACTATAAAGATCCTTTGCTTTATACATTAATTCCTTTAATATGTTTGGCATCTCTTCAAGTTTTATTAGCGTTAATATCATTAAAAAACAAGAAATTTAGAGACTTTTTTGATGGGAAGGAATCTCTTATTATTAATAAAGGTATTCTTAATAAAAAAGAGATGATTAAACAAAGATATTCATTAGATGATTTATTAACGCAGTTAAGAGATAAAGGTGTTAGATCAATTGATGAAGTAGATTACGCTATTTTAGAAACAGGAGGTAAGTTATCTGTTTTTAAAAAAGATGAAAAGAATAAGATTATATTTCCTTTACCATTAATTATTGATGGTTTTGTAGAAAGAGATAATTTGAATTATATAAATAAAGATGAAGATTGGTTAATGAATATACTTAAAGAAAAGAATATTCTATTAGAAAATGTATTTTATTCTTTTTTAAAAGGGAATGATGTTTTTATAATTAAAAGGAATTAATTGTCTTTTTAAGTACTATAAAATTATGTATAGTAACATATATAATATTTATTAGAATTGGAATTATATATGCCATCATTCCTAATTTTAAATAAGATAATACTATCATAAGTATTGTTTTAATAATTATTCCTTCTATAGTTCCTTTCATAGCTTCTTTAGACTTATTAATAGATTGTAATATACTAGTAAGTGGTGTTTGTATATATAAAAGTATAAAAATAGGGGACATTATTTTTAAATAGTTTATTCCTTTATTTGTGTTATATATAAGTTTTAAAAAATATTCTGGTTTTATATTAATTGTTAATATATATACTAAACCTATAATAAAAGAAATAATTATTATTTCTTTTATTTTTTTATTTATATAACTATATCTTTTATTTATAAATGCATTTGATATTATTGGTATTATAGATTGACTTATTGCTAGAGAAAAGAATGATGGCAGTAATAGTAATTGAATTATATATCCAGTTATTATTCCATATTCTATTTCTATATAGTTTGATGAGTATCCATTTATTATTAAAAAATTGGTTAATATAATTGGTTCAAAAAAATAACTAATTGTTCCGATTATCTTAGATGTAGTAGTAGGTATAGAAATAGATAGTATTTCTTTTTTTATATCTTTATCTATTTTAAAATCAGATATATTAATATTTTTATTATCCATAAATATAGATAATATTATTACTGATAATAATTCATTTAGTATATTTGATCCAATTATAAATGTAACACATAAAATATCATTATTAATTTTTGGTAAAAATATTATGAATATTAATATCCTTATTATTTGTTCTAAAAGATTACTTATTACTTGTACATGCATTTTATTATTACCAAAAAAGTATCCTTTAAGTATATTAGATATTCCTATAAAAGGAATAGATAGTATAGTAGAGAGAATAGGTAAATATAACTTTTTATTATGTAATAAGATAGATATAGGTTTTGCTGAAATTATTATTAATAATACAATTATTAAAGAAATAATCATAGACATTTTAAGAGAAGTATTCATTATTTTTCTTTTACTTTTTTTGTTTTCAGATATCATTTTAGATATAGCTATTTGCATTCCTTGAGTTACCAAAACTATAAATAAATTATAAGTAGGAATTGTTAACATATATAATCCTATAGATGATTCAGATATATTTCTTGTTATTATTATTTTGATAATCATTCCAAGAATTTTAGTAAAAAAACCACCTATAATTAATATAAGAGTACCTTTAATAAAATTATTTTTCATAAAATCACCCATTATATTAATAAATATATGATTTTTACTTTAAAAATTATTCTTTTTACTGTATAATTATTATTGAAACAAAATTCAGTGGGAGATGAAGTAGATGAACAAAATAGTTTTAGTAATAAGTATTGTTTTAGGTTATTTATTACTTAGTTTTATAGTTTCAAAAATATTTAAGAAAGCAAATAAAAAATGGTATTTAGCTTTTATACCAGTAGTAAATTTTGTAATATTACTTAATATAGCTGGGTATAAGTGGTATTACATATTTGAATTTATTATTTCATTATTTGTAGCATTATTCATTTATTTTAAGAAAATAGATGGAATATCCTATTTAATAGTAATGATAGCAGCATCAGTTGCATTTATATATTACTATGTTAATTTAAATGTTAGAATAGGTAAAAAGTTTAATAAAGGGTTATTATTTATATTATTCTTAATTATACCTATATTACCTTATATTGTATTAGCTTTTGATAAGAGTGAATATGATGATAAAGATATAGATAATAAGAATTTTAAATTTGTACATATATTTTTAACAATTATGTGTCTTGTAGTTGCATCAGCTAGTATGATTCCTGTTGTATTTAACAGTATAACAAAGGGATTAGATTTAGCAGGTGGTTTTGAAATTTTATATCAAATTTCGCCATCTGAAAAGGGTAAAAAATTAACATCAGGAGATGTTGAAGATACATATAGAACTATGCTTAGAAGAATAGATAAGTTAGGTGTTTCTGAACCTGAACTTACCATTGAAGGAAAAGATAAGATAAGAGTTAAACTTGCAGGTGTAACAGATCCAGAAGCTGCAAGAGATTATATTACAGTTGCAGGTGAATTATCATTTAGAGATTCATCTGATAATAAATTAATGGATAAGAGTGTGTTATCTAGCGGTACAGCAGCTAAGATATCACAAGATGATAATGGTAGACCAGCAATTTTATTAAATATTAAAGATAAAGATTTATTCTATGAAGTTACTACTAAGATTAGTCAAACTGAAGATCAATTAATAGTAATTTGGTTAGACTTTGTAGAAGGTCAAGATAAATATAAAGAAGCTAAATGTGGTGAGTTTGATGATTTAAACAATGCAAAGTGTTTATCAGCAGCTACTGTTAAACAAGGATTTAGTAGTAATGTTATTATTCAAGGAAACTTTACTGATGAACAAGTTAAGAATTTAGTTGATTTAATTAATTCTGGTTCTAATAATGTTAAGTTTAAAGAAATATCATCACAAACAGTTGGATCAGCTTTTGGTGAAGATTCTTTATTAAAAACAGAAATGGCTGGTATTATTGGTATAGTATTAATAGTATTATTTATGTCATTATTATATAGATATTCAGGTTTAATAGCATCTTCAGTTATTATTATTTATACATTCGTTACATTCTTAGTATTTAAAGGAATTGATGGAGTATTAACTTTACCTGGAATTGCAGCATTAGTTCTTGGTATTGGTATGGCAGTAGATGCTAATGTTATTACATCTGAAAGAATAAAAGAAGAATTAAGAAAAGGAAAGAGTTTAAAACAAGCATATAAAAATGGTGTTAAAAACTCATTTAGTTCTATATTAGATTCAAATGTTACAACATTTATAATTGCTGTTATATTATTTGCATTTGGAGAAAGTTCTGTTAAAGGATTTGCTACTATGCTTATAATTAATATTATTATGACTATGTTAATAGTAGTTTTAATAACTAGATTAATTACTTATGCATTTATAAATACAGGATTCTTTGATGATAAGATCAAGATGTTTATAAATCAAAGTAAAAAAGAAATTGTTAAGACTAATGAAGCAGTTGAATCAAGATTCGAAAAGAAAGTAAATAAGAATTATATTAAAAATCTAAAAAGATTTATTATAATTCCTATATTAATATTTATTACATCAATAGTATTTGTATTTATTAAAGGATTCAATTTTGGTATTGATTTCACTGGAGGTACAGATATAACTATTACTAATGCAGAAAAAGCAAATTTAAAGATTGTTAAAAAAGAAATTAAGACTTTAGGATATAGTATAGTTGATAGTAGTAAAGATGATAGTGGTTATTACATAAAAGTATCTGAAATATTAGATAAAGAAGATATTAATAAAGTAAATGGTGTATTTACTGATAAATATAAAGCTAAGACAGATATATCTGTTGTTTCTAACTTAGTTAAGAAGGATTTAATTAAGAATGCTATTATAGCTCTTATATATGCTATTATAGGTATAATTGTTTATATATCATTTAGATATAAATTTAGTTATGCTATATCATCAGTAATTGCATTATTCCACGATGTATTTATGATAGTAGCTGTATTTGCAATACTAAGATTAGAAATTAATTCTATATTTATTGCAGCAATACTAACTATTATTGGTTATTCTATTAATAATACAATTGTTATATTTGATAGAATTAGAGAAAACAAAAAGAAATTATTAAATGAAAATAATTTATCTAGAGAAGAATTAGAAAAAGTTGCGAATACTAGTATTAAACAAACAATGCTTCGTTCAATTAATACTACTTTAACAACAATGCTTCCAATTATATGTTTAATTATATTTGGTTCAAGAGAAATATTACAATTTGATATTGCGATTTTAATTGGTTTAGTTGCAGGAGCATATTCTTCTATATTTATGTCTGCTTCAATTTGGGTTTATTTTGAAAATAAATTAAATATCAAGAAAAATAGAAGAATTAAGTGTAAAAGGAATTAACGCTTAATTCTTTTATTATAAAAAAGGAGTTACTTATATGGATGTACATGAAATAAATACTATTGAAGAATTGATTTCAGTAGTAAAAAAATATATTAAAAGTAAAAAAGAGTTAGATACTATTAAAAAAGCATATGAATATGCTAGTGTAGTACATAAAGATGATGTTAGAAAAAGTGGAGAAGAATATATGCATCATCCTCTTAATGTTGCTTATATTTTAACAGATTTATATGCAGATAGTGATACATTATCCGCTGCGCTTCTTCATGATACTATTCATATAGGTAATGGTGATTTAGAAGATATAGAAAAACATTTTGGTAAAGATATAACTATGCTTGTTAAAGGTATTACTAAGATTAATAAATTAAATTTATTTACTGATAGTGAAAACCATATTAATTATTACAAAAAGATTATTATAGGTCTTACAGAAGATGTTAGAATAATTATTATTAAACTTGCTGAAAGATGCCAAAATATGAGAACTTTATATGTTCTAAAAGAAGAAAAGAGAAAAGAAAAAGCAAAGGAAACAATAGAAATACTTGTTCCAATTGCGCATAGATTAGGTTTATCTAATATTAAATCTGAATTAGAAGTTAATTCTTTAAAGTATTATAAACCTAATGCCTTTGTTTCTGTTGAAGAACTATTAGATAATACAGAGGAAGAGAGAAGAGAACTAGTTAAAGAAATGCAAAGAAAGTTATCTGAATTACTAATAGAAAATAATATTACTAAATTTGAAATAAAGGGTAGAGCAAAGTCTATTTATTCTATCTATAATAAGTTACAAAAGGGTAAGAAGTTTAGTGAAATATATGATATTTATGCATTAAGAATTATTGTAGATACAGAAAGTGAATGTTATCAAGTTTTAGGAATAGTTCACTCTAAATTTAAACCTAAACAAAATAGATTTAAAGATTATATAGCTAATCCTAAAACAAATATGTATCAATCACTTCATACAACTGTATTTGGATTAGATGGAAAGTTATATGAAATTCAAATAAGAACACATGATATGGATGAAGTTGCTGAAAGAGGAATTGCTTCTCACTGGTCTTATAAAGAAAAGGGTAAGAAGTTACAAAATTCTATGGAACAAAAGCTTCAATTATTTAGAAATATCATGGAACTTAATGATGATAATTTATCTCCAGAAGATTTTGTTAATCAAGTTAAAGATGAAGTGTTAGGAGATAATATATATGTATATACACCTAAAGGTGATGTATTTGAGTTACCTAAAGGATCAACTCCAATAGATTTTGCGTATAAGATTCATACTAGAATTGGTGAAACTATGGTTGGTGCTTTAGTAAATGATACTATTGTTCCTTTATCAAGTGAATTACATGATGGAGATATAGTTAAGATTAATACTAATAAAACATCGACTCCATCATCAGAATGGTTAAATATTGTTAAAACATCTCAAGCTAAAAATAAGATAAAAGCTTACTTTTCAAAAGCAGATAAGAACGAGAGTTATAACAGAGGAAAAGAATTATTTCAAAAAGAAATCAGAAGAAGAAAATTACCAATTAATGATGTTACTTCTAAGATAGATAATATTATTAGAGAATTAAAATTACCAGATGAAACAGAACTTTATATTGGTATTGGAACTGGTAAATTTCCTCCTGTTTCAGTAGTGGATTTAGCATTTAAAGAAGATGAATTATCTAAAGAAGCGTTCTTACTTGATAAGATTGTTAAGACTAAAGATAATATTATAGATATTAAAAATGATATCTTAGTTGATGGTATAGATGAAATAAAAGTAACACTTGCTTCTTGTTGTAATCCAATTAAAGGAGATAAAATAGTTGGATATATTTCAAGAGGAAATGGTATTATAGTGCATAATGAAAAATGTCATAATATTGTTGATTTAAATGATAGAATTATTTCAGTTAAATGGAATAAAGATATAGATAAGAAGTTTAAAACTGTTATAAATATCACAGGTATTAAGAAAGATAATTTGTTATTAGATATTATAGGTAAAACATCTGGTTCTAATATTACAATTACAAAAGTTAATACTATTACTAAATTTGAGAATAATATATATGAATTAACTATAGAAGTTAAAGACTTAGATACATTAAAGAAATACATGACAGATCTAAAACAAAATAAAGATATAATAAAAGTAGAAAGAAACTTCAATTAAGTTACAGTAATGTAACTTTTTTGGTATAATTAAATAGGTGATTATATGAGAGTAGTAATTCAAAGATGTGAAAAGGCATCAGTAACTGTTAATAATAATACTAGAAATATAGATAATGGATTAGTAGTGTTATTAGGTATTACAAATGGAGATAGTGAAAAAGAAATAGACTATTTAATAAAAAAAATTAGTAATTTAAGAATATTTGAAGATAATAATAATAAAATGAATTATTCTATCCAAGATATTAATGGTAGTATATTATTAGTGTCACAATTCACTTTATATGCGAATACTAAAGAGGGTAATAGACCATCTTTTACTGATTCTATGAAATATGATGATGCGATAGAATTATATAATCTTTTTATTGATAGATTAAAAGAAACAAATATACCTTTTAAGACTGGTGAGTTCGGAGAGGATATGAAAGTTGAATTGATTAATGATGGGCCTGTAACTATAATTATTGATACAAAGGAGAATTTAAATGAAAAATAATAAGCTTTTAAATATTTTATTGATGCTATTAATTGTTTATGTATTATATTTAATGAAAGATTTGTGGGGTGGAGTATATAATAAGATATTATCTATTTTAAAACCATTTATAATTGGTTTTGCTTTAGCATATGCTTTAAATCCATTTTTAAAATGGATGCAAAAGAAAAAAATACCAAAACCAATTGGTATAGGTATTATTCTTTTAATATTACTTGCTTTTATAGCGTTTATTATAATAAGTATTATTCCTGTTTTTACAACAGAATTAGTTAATTTATTCCAAGGATTAATTGAGTTTACTAAAGATGTAAGTTCTAAGTTTAATGTAGATTTATCCGGCCTTCAAAAGACATTGTTAGATACATTTAATAAGTTATCAAAAGATATGACTTCTAATTTAACTAGTACAGGTGTTAATATATTAAATACATCTATTAACTTTATAAGTAATTTTGTAATATCTTTAGTAGCATTTATTTATTTCTTAATAGATATGGATAATATAAGAGCAAAAGTTAAAAAGTATTTTAAGAGTAAAAGTAAGAAAACATATAATCTTGTTAAAGAAATGGATTATGAGACTACTAATTATTTTAAAGGCTTATTTACTACAGTAGCAATTATGTTTATAGAATATACATTATTATATAAATTAATTGGTCATCCTAATTTCTTGTTACTAGGATTAATTGCTGCTTTTTCTCCATTAATACCTTATTTTGGAGGAATAATAATGAATATTATTGCTATTATTACTGCTTCTGTTGTTAGTACTAAATTATTAATATTATCTTGTATAATATGCTTAATATTCCCTCAAATAGATGGTTATTTGATAATACCTAAGATATATGGTAAAACAAATAAAGTACCAGCATTACTTACTATATTCGCAGTATTCGCAGGTGGTGTATTAGGAGGAATGGTTGGTATAGTTATTGCATTACCAATAACAATTATTCTTTTAACTATATATAGAAATTATGATGATGAAATAAGTAAAAAAATTGATGATATAAAAGAAAAAATATAATCATTTCTTAATGATTATATTTTTTATTTCTTTTTTTATTAAACTTGGATCATTCACTATTTGAGCATATATTTTAGTGACTTTTAATTCAAGCTCTAGATCTTTATTAAAGTTAGTATAAATTGGTATTTCAACTTGTTTTTTAATACTATTTAGGTATTCTCTTCCTTTTTTATTAAAACCAAGTATTCTTATATATCTAATATCTTTTCTTTTGGCTGCTTCTTCTTTAGTAAAAGATGTAAGTATATGTATAAACATTCTATTAATCTTATTATATGTATATCTCTTTGATTTAACACTTAATGTTAAATCATTTAAAGTATATGAATCTTCTATACCTTTTTTTATTTTATTTTCAATACCTTCATCTACAGTTTGATATATAGATAAATCGTTTTCTGATAGTATCTTATATTTCAAGTAATTAAAATAATCAACTTTATAATAGTTTTTAATAGCATTTTTAGGTACATATTTCGCAATTTCTATTTTATCTAAATTATTTCTAATAAGATTAGCACTTATTATATTTCCTTGAATTTTACTAGAATTAAAATCATTTGTTCTTTTTATTGAAAGTGGTGTGATATCGCTTTTAATTCTTTTTATTTCTTTTATATAAGATAGGGCAAGAATATCATTAGGTGTATCTACTTCTTCACCATGAAGGTGTTTTAATGCACTAGATGCAGCCTTAGGATAACTAGTACCTTGTTTCATTAATTTTTTAACTTCATAGTTATATTCTATAGTATTTTGAATATTTGCAAGTGTATTTAATTTAACAATATCATTTGATTCAGAACCAAAAACTATATATTCACACTTTAAATGATTTAATATACCAACTGCTCCTTTAGCAAATATATCACTTGATTGAGTAGAAAATTCAAAAGGAAGTTCTACAACTAAATCAACACCATTATTTAAAGCAATTTCAGTTTTATCCCATTTATTTAAAATAGAAAGATTTCCTCTTTCAGTATAATGAGATGACATTACTAGAATAATAGTTGGATCATCAAATATTTCTTTTATCTTTTGAATATGATATAAATGACCATTATGAAATGGATTATATTCACAAATTATTCCTACTTTTTGCATCTTATCACCAATATTATTTTACCATACTTTTCTGCAGTTGTATTAAAAATATTGTTTTACTAGTAGAAGACTATATTATCTTATATTTTTCTTTTATTTTATGGTATAATTATCTATGGAAGTGAATTTATGCAAAGTATATTTAGTATTACTAGAAAAAAACTAGAAGATTACTTTATTAATTTAGGAGATAAGAAGTTTAGAGCAACTCAAATATATAAGGTGTTAGAAACTTTGATGACATGACTAATATTAGTAAAGATAATATAGATAGATTAAAAGAAGATTTTTATTTTAATGAATTAAAAATAATAAAAAAGCAAGAAGATGAATTAGTTAAAAAGTATTTATTTGAACTTAGTGACGGAAATAAAATTGAATCTGTTTTAATGGAACATGATTATGGTCTTAGTTTATGTATATCATCTCAAATTGGATGTAATATGGGATGTGCTTTTTGTGAAAGTGGAAGACTTAAAAAAGTCAGAAATTTAACTACTGATGAAATGCTTTTACAAGTTATGGAAGTAGAAAAAGAAGTAGGAGAAAGAATAAGTCATGTTGTTATTATGGGTATAGGTGAACCATTTGATAATTATGATAATTTTATGGATTTTATTAGAATTATTACTGATCCTTATTCTTTAGCATTAGGTCAAAGACATATAACTGTTTCTAGCTGTGGTATTGTTCCAAAGATAAGAGAATTTGCAGATGAAGAAACTGGTGTTAATTTGGCAATTAGTTTACATGCACCAAATAATGAATTAAGAAGTAAAATAATGAAGATAAATAATGCTTATAAAATTGAAGATATTATTGATGCGATTAAGTATTATTTAGATAAGACAAATAGAAGAGTAACATTCGAATATATATTGTTAAAAGATGTTAATGATACAAAAGAATGTGCTGAAGAATTATGTAAATTATTAAGAGGAATTAATTGTTATGTAAATTTAATTCCGTATAATGAAACAGAAAATATTGAATTTAAAAGATCAAGTACTTCTCAAATAGGGACATTTTATGATATACTTAAGAAGAATAATATAGGTGTAACTATTAGAAAAGAATTTGGTTCAAAAGTATCTGCTGCTTGTGGTCAATTAAGAGCGGAAATTGAATCAAGTTTAAGAGAAGGAAAATAAGGGAGTGTTAATATGGAAAGTTATTTTTTAACTGATACAGGAAGAGTAAGAGAACATAATGAAGATAGTGTAACTATTTTAAAAAATGTTAACGATGAATATTTACTTGCTGTTGCTGATGGAATGGGTGGACATAAAGCTGGAGAAATAGCGTCTGCTATTACTATTAATCATTTAACAGATAATTTTAATAAGTTAGAATCAATTGGAGATAAAGCTACTGCTGTTAATTGGATTAGAAAAGAAGCAGAGGATATTAATAATGAAATATTTGAATATACTTCTACTCATCCTGAAAGTAAAGGAATGGGATCTACTTTAGTATTAGCTATTTATACAAAAGATTATTTATTATTTGGGAATATAGGAGATAGTTCTGGTTTTGTATTAAAAGATAATGAATTATTTAAAATAACTCATGATCATACACTTGTTAATCTTCTTGTTAAGAATGGAGAATTAACTCCAGAACAAGCTAAGAATCATCCTAAAAAGAATATTTTAATGAGAGCGCTAGGCGCTAATAATCCTATAGAAATTGATATATTTGATGTTGAAAATAATATTGAAGGTATTGTTTTATCATCAGATGGATTAACATCTATGCTTAATAATAATCAAATTGAAAAAGTGTTACTTGCGCCAAATTCAACTCTTGAAGAAAAGGTTATTAAGTTAATTAGAAAGAGTAATGTAAGAGGTGGAACAGATAATATTTCAATTGCGTGTTTAATTACTAAAGAAGGTGAAAAAGAATGATAGTCAAGGGGCAAAAAATAAATGACAGATATGAAATTAGAAAATTAATTGGTGAAGGTGGAATGGCTAACGTTTATCTAGGATATGATACTATTCTAGAAAGAGATGTTGCGGTTAAAGTTTTAAGAGGAGATCTTGCTGATGATGAAAAATTTGTTAGAAGATTTAGAAGAGAAGCTCAAAGTGCATCATTACTTAACCATCCAAATATAGTTCAAATATATGATGTTGGAGAAGACGATGGTAATTTCTATATTGTAATGGAATATATTAATGGAATGACATTAAAACAATTAATTAAAAAAAGAGGTAAATTATCAGTACCAGAAACAGTAGATATAATGTCTCAATTAACAGATGGTTTAGCTCATGCCCATGATTCATATATTATTCATAGAGATATTAAACCTCAAAATATAATGATATTAGATGATGGAATGGTTAAAATAACAGATTTTGGTATTGCAATGGCAATTAATGCATCTGATTTAACTCAAACTAATTCAGTTATGGGATCAGTACATTATCTACCTCCAGAACAAGCTTCTGGAAAAGGAAGTACTATTAAAAGTGATATTTATTCACTAGGTATAATGATGTATGAAATGCTTGCGGGTGTAATGCCTTTTAGAGGAGAAACTGCTGTTGAAATAGCGATGAAACATTTAAAAAATCCTATGCCAAGTATTATTAATGCTAATAGTAGTGTTCCACAATCAGTAGAAAATATAATATTACGTGCTACTGCTAAGAATCCTAAGAATAGATATAATAATGTTAGAGAATTATATGATGATTTAAAAACATGTCAAGATAAATCTAGACAAGATGAAAAACGTATTACATTTAAATATCCAGAAAATGAATATGATGATGAAAATACAAAAGTTGTATCTAATTTAAAAGATGAAATTAAAGAAAAAGAAAAGGAAAAAGAACCTGATCTTGAAATTAAAGAAATAGATGATGATGAATATAAAGATAAAAAACTTAGTAAATTTACTAAAATATTAATAGCATTAGTTTCTGTAATGGTATTTGCTTTATTCGCAGTATTTATAATTATTCCATCTATATCTACAGGTAGAGAATTAACAGTACCTGATGTTAGTGGTGAAAAAGTTGCCGCAGCTAGAGAAAAATTAGAGAAAGCAGGATTTAAAGTTAATGCGACTATGAAACAAGATTATACTGATGAAGTTGATAAAGGTCTTATATCTAAGACTAAACCTAAAGCTGGGTCAAAAGTTAAAAAAGGTGCTGTTATTACTCTTTATAAATCTGCTGGTTCTGAAAAGGTTAAAATAGAGGATTATGTAGGCCAAGATGTTAATAAGATACAAGCTAAATTAGAGGTCGCAGGTTTAAATGTTTTAGTTGAACCTAAAGATGTAGAAAATAGAAAAGAATATGAAGGTAAAGAAGATATAATTATTGATCAATCTGCTAAAAAAGGTAGTACTTTAGTAGAAGGAGATACAATTACATTATATGTTCCTAATTTACCTAAACAATATCCAAGCTTTATCAAAGAAGGATATTCATTAAAACAAGTTCAAACTTGGTGTAAAGAAAATAAAATTAGATTAACAGTTGAAGAAGAAGAAAGTGATATGACACCAGGTACAATTATTAATCAAAGTAGACCAGAGGGTAGTGATGTTGTAGAGGGTGCAGATTTAACTATTAAAGTTGCTAAGAAGAAGGAACAAGTTCCTGAAACTCCAACTACACCAGATACAGAAACAAATCCTACTAATAATCAGGATACTAATAATACAGGGGAAAATAATAACTAATGAATGGACAAATAATAAAAGTAATCAGTAATGATTATACAGTAAAATTAGATAATAATGAGAAGATAGTATGTAAGCCTAGAGGAGTTTTTCGTAATAGAAATATAACTCCTCTTGCTGGTGATTTTGTAAAAGTAAACTATGAGAATAAAATAATTGAAGATATTCTACCTAGAAAGAATGAATTAAAAAGACCACCAGTTTCTAATATAGATATAGCTATAGTAGTTGTTAGTACTGTTAATCCGGATTTTGGTATTAATTTATTAGATAAGATGATTAATATTATTGAGTTTAATAATATAGAACCTGTTATAGTTATAACTAAATCTGATTTATCTTTAACAGATAAAATTAAAGAATATATATCTTACTTTAAAGAAATAGGTTATAAAGTATTTTTTAATACAGAATTAGATGATATTAAAGGATATATAAAAAATAAAACAGTTATTTTGACTGGTCAAACAGGTGTAGGTAAGTCTAGTTTACTTAATAAATTAGATAGTTCATTAAATTTAAAAACAGATGAAATATCTAAAGCTTTAGGAAGAGGTAAACATACTACAAGAGCAGTAGAGTTTTATGAAATAGGATCTTCTTATTTAGCGGATACTCCAGGTTTTTCTTCATTAAATTTTGAAGGTATGACTAAAGAAGATATTAGAGATAACTTTAAAGAATTTAATGAATATAGAAATAATTGTAAGTATTCTGATTGTATGCATATAAAAGAAGATGATTGTTATATTAAAAATCTTGTTGAACAAGGTAAAATTAACAAGGATAGATATGATGATTATTTAGGTTTTATTAAGGAGAAAGAAAATGAAAGTATCAGTTTCAATATTAAAGGAAAAAAATAATTATAAAGAAGCAATAGATAAGATTAATAATACTAGTGCGGATTATATTCATTTAGATATAATGGATGGTACTTTTACAAAGAGTTCTTCTTTTGAATTATCAAAATTTAAAAATATTTCTAATAAGAAATATGATATTCATTTAATGAGTACTAATTTAGATCAATTGATAAATGAATCTATTAAACTAAATCCTGAATATATTACTTTTCATATTGAAAGTACAAAGGATATTATTAAATATATTAATTTAATTAAAGAAAATAATATTAAAGTAGGGTTAGCGATTAATCCTAAAACTAAATTATATAAATTAAAAAAATATATTAATTTAATTGATTTGGTTTTAGTTATGAGTGTTACTCCAGGTGAAGGTGGACAATTATTTAAAGTTAGTACTATTAAAAAAATAAGAAAACTAAGAGAAAAATATAAAGATATTACTATAAGTGTAGACGGTGGGATTAATAAAGAAACATGTGCACTAGTAAGTAATTATGTTGATATAGTAGTATCGGGAAGTTATATTACAGATAGTGATGATTATGATAGTAAAATTAATGAGTTAAGAGTAAACCATTAATTTTACTTTTTTTTTTATTATAACTTGATAATATTAGTAAAATGTAGTAGAATTAATCATAGATAAAATAGGAAGGTAAAGGGATTTATTTATGAGTAAGAAAAAATCAAGTGAAGAAGTTATTGATGTTAAAGTTAATAGCGAAAAGAAAAAAGAAAATGGTTTTGTTTCTTTTGTAAAAGAAAATAAAACTAAATGTCTATTCATTTTACTTGCAGCTGTATTAATTATTGGAATTATTGCAGTTGTTATTAAGAAATTTGGTGGAGATGATATTAAGAGAGTAAGTAAAATACTTCCTCAAAAATATTATAATATTGAATGTCTTGATAGTAATTGTAGTGGTATTGCTGCTTATAAAGGAGATAAGACTAAAAAGAGTAAAGTTACATTATTAAATAGTAATGGTAAAGTAGTAGCTAGTTATAAAGATGTATATGATCCTAAAGCTAAGAGTATTAAGACTCCATCTGCTATAGGAAAAGATTTCTTTATATTTAAGAAAACTAATGTTGCTAAAGCAAAGGTAACAGGTTATTCTATAGCAAATAAAAGAGGTAAAGAAGTTTATTCTTCATCAAAAGTATTAAAAGTATTAAATGACTACTTAGTAGTTATGGATGATACTAATAAAGGTTTAAATAGTTATACTTTATTAAATTCAAGAGGTAAAACATTATTCAAGAATGTTAATGATTTTGATTTATATGCAGATGGAAAAGTTATTTCTGCTGAAATTAGTGGATCAAAAGATGTACTTAATGAAAAAGGAGATATAATTCTTTCAGATTATTATGTTGCAACTGAAGTTAATGATGAAAATGGTGAAGTATTATATTTATTAGTTGAAGATTCAAAAAATAATTCATATAACTATTTTAGTTTAAAATCATATAAAATAGTAGGAGATAGTTTCCAAAATTATTCAAGAAATGGTGATGGAACATTAACTATTTCTAAGAAAGAAAATAATAATACTGTTAAATATACATTAAGAACAGATGGTAAACAAATAAAAATTGGAGATAGTAAGACTCAATCAGAAATTGCTGATGATTTTAGAAAGACTATTGATACTAAAAAATATAATTTATATTTAACAAGTGTTTATGATAAAGATCAAAAATTTGTATTCGCCGATGACATTAGTTCTAAAGCATTTGGTTTATATAATATAAAGAGTAAGAAATTTGTTAAAGTATTTGATTATAAGAGTAATGCATCAAGTTTATACTCATCAATCTCAAAAATAAATAATGACAAGAATTTAAATTATTATCAAATTTCTTGTTCAACATATAATTGTGATAAAAATGAATTTTATGTATTTGATTTAGAAACAGGTAAAGCTTTATATAAATTATCTGATTCTAAATTAAGAATTCAAAATTATTATCAATATGGTACAGATTACAAAGTTATTAAGTATTCTTATTCATCAACAAATGATGAATACAAAGGTAAATATGTATTATATGGAAAAGATAATAAAGAAGTTGTAAAGAGTAGTAATCCTATTGTAGTAGTAGATGCTGAATTACTTGTTGGAAATGAAATGAGTTCTTCATTAATTCTATATTCTGCAAAAGCTAAAAAAGTTTTAAATTCTGATAAAGCTTTAGGAAGTAAACTTACAGTTGATGGTAACAAAATATTTAGATATCAAACAGATAAGAATACTATCTTATTAAATTCTAAAGGTAAAGAAGTATTAAAAGTTGAATCTGGTGCAGATTTAATTTATAGCGATAAATTAATAGTTTATATTAAAGATAAAAAAGCATATATGTTTAATGCTTCAACTGGAAAAACAAAGAAATATAGATTTAGAAATAATGAAAAAATGAATGATGCATCAGGAGATTTAATCGCACCATATAGAGGAGCATTATTTATAAATAATAGCGCTAATAACTATGTTAGAGTAGTTAATAGTAGAGGAAATATTATTAAGACTATTAAGAAAGCAGAAATTCAAAATATATATAAAACTAAAGATAATAATGTAGTTATTATTACTAAGAACGATAGTAAGAATATAACATTATTTGGATTATATATAGCTAAGTAAAAAAAATATATGGATTTAAAAATCCATATATTTTTTATATTCTGGTATAAGACCAACATGGTCTTTTTTATTATCAAAACTAGGTTTTATTTGGAATACTCCAGGAAATTCATTTCCTTCAACTAGACATACATCGTTTTCTAGTATAGATACGTCCCAACCTATATATTGAACCTCTGGTATTAGTTTAGCAGCTTCTTTAACCATATCACAAGCTTTATCATAATTAGGAATCTCAAATCCTAATATCTTTTCTTTTGTAGTAGGGTGTATTTCTATTTTGTTATCATCTTGATCAATCGCTGGTACTATTATTTTTCCTTTATTATCTACGAATGTGTACATTCCACCAGATGAAAAGTTATCTACAAAACCATTATTTCCAATTTTAAATATTGTGTTTATTACATATGTTTCTTTTCCATCAAAGAAAGTAAATAATCTTAATGTATTAACTGATCCTGAATACAATTTACTAACTTTACTATTTTGCACTATTAATTCTTCTACTAAGTATTGTTTATTATCTTTTAATTTATCATATATTTCTTTAATATTTTTATCTACTTTAATTTTATCTATACCCTTACCGCCACAGTTATCTAGTTCTTTAGCAATTATATATTCTTTGTTACTACAGAATTTAATAAAATCTTCTAATGATGACTCTCTTAAATCTAACCAATCTCTTTTTAAATATTTATTAAATCTTTTATTAAATTCTATTTTATCTTGTAATATATACCAATATTCTTTATTATTATATTTATTAACTAGTGAATTATTTATACCTCTTGTTAAATATGTTTTTCTTTGTTCTTTATTTAATAAATAAAATTCAAATTCCTGATAATCATAATAACCAGCTTGATATTTAAAACCACAATATATAATATCAATAAATATTACTATAAAAGGTTTTTTTGCTTTTTTTGATACTTTTTTTGCGACTTTAAACATGTTTTTATAGTCCATATGTATAATTGCTTTTAATAAAAATTTTATTTTTCTCATTCTATCACCAATATAATTTTATCATATATTTAAAAAAAATAAAAAATATTTTGACAAAGTAATAATTTTGTAATAATATTGTTATGGGTTTTAAAAAAAAGGGATAGGGAAATATGAGCACAATAGAAGAAATTAGCCTGATGGAGTATTTAGAAAATATGCCATTTGACTATAGAGAAACATTGAATGTTAATCCAAATGATAAATTTGGAGTAGAAATAGAATTTATTAGTAGTAAAAGACGTTCTTTAGATAAGGTTTATAAGATTATTAATTTTAAACCATATGAAAAGAAAGTATATAGATTAGCATCTAGTAAAAGAATAGTAGCGCCTAAATCTGTAGAAGGAATACATGAAATAAAAACACCTGTGTTAGAAAACAATTCTAAAGATTTAATGAATTTTAAAAGAGTATGCGATGGTTTATCAAAAGAAGATATTATACCTGGAAATCAAAAGGGTGTTCACGTACACGTTGATTTATCTAATTTTATGAATGATCCATATTATTTAAAACTATTCTTAAAAGTATTCTGTGTATATGAACATATAATATCTAGATTCTCTTATGGTGAAGAAGATTATAGTAATATAAATTATGCATCCTATTCTAGAGAAATAAGTAATCTATTATATGATTTTATTAGGAATCATACATTTGATGAGAACTTTGAAGATTTGATTACTGATTTAAGACATATATTAAACTTTAAGAGTTATGCATTAAATTTTCATCAAAAAGATAGTAGTTGTAGAAATGAAACTATAGAATTTAGAACTTTTAACGGAACATTTAATCCTACTATTATAGAAAATGACGTAAATATGTGTTTAAATATAGTTGATAGAATCGTTAATAATGAATTAGATATAGATTTAATAGATTATAAGTTTAGTGAATATAATAGGGGATTTTATAAAAAGAGATCTTATTCTAAATTAAATATGGAAGATGCGATTGAGTTTTCTGATTTGATATTTAATTATAATAAAGATAAAGATTATTTTTTAAGACAATACGCAGTAAAACCAAATCCCAAAAAAAAGGAACTAGTTATCTAGTTTCTTTATTATTTCTGAAGCTGATTTAGAATACGCTCTAAATAGACCACCAGCACCTAGTTTTATACCACCAAAGTATCTGACTACAACAATTAATACATTGTTTAAATTATTCTTTTCTATAACGTTAAATATAGGCATACCTGCGGTACCTTTTGGTTCACCATCATCGTTTATTTTTCCAGTATTATTAATTTTATATACATATACAACATGTCTTGCTTTCTTATGTTCTTCTCTTATTTTATTAACAATACTTTCAACTTCATCTATATTATCTAGATTATATAAATAAGTAATAAATCTAGATTTTTTTATTTCAAATTCATTTGTAATCATATAATCACCAATTTAATTATACTATAAAAATACCAAATATGATATAATTTAGTTTGAAAGGGAATACTATGTATATGGATATAAGAGAGAATATTAAGAAAAAACTTGCATTACTTCCAGACTCTCCAGGTTGTTATCTTATGAAAGATGTAACTGGTACAGTTATTTATGTTGGTAAAGCTAAAATACTTAAAAATAGAGTAAAGAGTTATTTTAGAGGTGAAAAGTTTGGTAAGACTAAGTTACTTGTTCAAAATATAGTAGATTTTGAATATATAGTCACAGGTTCAGAGAAAGAAGCACTTTTGTTAGAAATTAATTTAATTAAGAAATATGATCCTAAATATAATATTATTTTTAGAGATGATAAACAGTATCCATATATAATGCTTTCATATGATAAGAATCCAGAACTTAGTATAATAAGACCTAATAAAAGAACTAAAAGAAAAAATGTCAAACTATTTGGTCCTTATCCAAATGGATATGCCGCTAAAAAGATAGTACAAATTTTAAATAGAATGTATCCTTTAAAAAAATGTAAATCTTTTAAAGATGATTTATGTCTTTATTATCATATAGGTGAATGTTTAGGATATTGTAAACTAGATATAGATAAAGAAGTAATAGATAATATGATTTTGGAGATAACTAGTTTCTTAAATGGTAATTATCATGATTTATATAAGAAGTTAGAATCTGAAATGTTAAAAGCTTCAGAAAAATTAAATTTTGAAAAGGCAAAAGATATTAAAGAAGTAATGGATTATATTAAGATTACTTTAGAAAAACAAAAGATTGATTTTAACGATAATGTTAATAGAGATATATTTAATTATTATGTTTATAAAGATTATATATCTATTCAAGTTCTTCATTCTAGAAATGGTAATTTAGTAGAAAGAGATAGTTATGTTTATGAACTTAATGAAGATGAATGTGATGTTTTAAATAATTTTATTATTTCTTTTTATGAACAAGATGATAGATTTAAACCAAGAGAAATACTTGTACCAGAGTGTGTAGATAATGATTTGCTTAGCGAAGTATTAGATATAAGAGTATTAAGTCCAGTTAAAGGTGATAAGAAAAAGTTGCTTGATATGGCTGAAGAAAACGCAAAGATTAAGATTGAAGATAAGATTAAATTAATAAAAAATGATTATAATAGAACTGTTCATGCATGTGAAGAATTAAGTAAAAAAATAGGCTTTGAAGTACATAGAATAGAATCATTTGATAATTCACATTTATTTGGTAACTTTAGAGTAAGTGGAATGGTTGTATTTATAGATGGTAGAAAGAGTACTAAAGATTATAGAAAATATAAAATAATAAGTGATGCGAAAGATGACTATCATATGATGCAGGAAGTAATTGAAAGAAGATATGCTAGAGTTATTAATGATAATCTTAATGCACCAGATTTAATACTAGTTGATGGTGGTTTAATTCAAATTAACGCAACTAAAGAGGTACTAGATAATCTTGCTTTAAATATACCTGTTTATGGTATGCAAAAGAATGATAAACATAGAATTACTCATTTAGTTTCACCTGATAATGAATATATAGAAATAGAAAAGAATAGTGATTTATTTCATTTTCTAGAAACTATAAGTGAAGAAGTACATAGATTTGCAATTTCATATCATAAAGAAATAAGAAGTAAAGGTACATTTTCTTCAAAATTAGATGAAATACCTGGTATAGGAAAACAAAGAAAAAAGGAATTATTAAAGAAATTTGGAACATTAAAAGGAATATTAGATGCATCAGAAGAAGAATTAGAAAAAATAATTCCTAAAAGTGTAATACCAATACTAAAAGAATATTTACAAAAGTAAATATTTTTTTTATAATTAATTAAGAGGTATAAAATATGGAAAGTAAGAAATTTTTAATATTTAGAATTATTTTAATTGTTTTATGTATTATATCGCTAGGTGCAATAGAGTATTATCAAAGAACAGAAAGTAAAAAAGAAGAAATTGTAGTTAAAAAAGAAAAAGAAATTATAAATGAAGATACTATTATAGATATGGCTAAAGTATATGTATCTAATCATCAAGATTATTTTAGTGAAATAATAAAAGAAAAAGATTTTGAATATAGATTAAATACTGATTTGTTAGTTAAATCTAAATTAATAGATAATAATGATAATTATAAAGGATATGTAAAAATAGTTAATGATGAATATACTTTTGTTAGAAGTAATAATATGTTACTTGATAAAATAAATGACAAAGATTATGTATCTGGAATAAATAATGAAAAGAATGCTTATGATATTAAATATATTTATAAGGGTAATGATCCTAAAAACTATATTAGATATGAAAATAAATTATATAGAATTATAGGTATTACTAATTCAGATGATTTAAAAGTAATTGAAACAAGTAATAGTACAGAAGAAAAATGGGGATTATCTGGTGATATCAATTATTTAAAAACAGAAGATGGATACGAAAAAAATAATAAAGGAATATTCTATGTTGGATATGTTAGAAGTGAAACTAATAATATTGATTTAATTATGAAAAATGAAAAAAGAAATAATAATTATACTGTTGTTACTCCTAAATTATATGCAGAATATTCATATGTAAATATATCAGATATTATTAATGCCGCAGATGAATGTAGTTATTATAAAATAACAGATATATCTATAGATACTTGTAGTAGTTATTTAGTAAATATGTTAAAAGGTACTTATACTTCTACAGCGGCTGAAAATAAAATGGTATTTAAAGTAGATGATCAAGGTAAGATTATTATTGATAAACTAGATAAAAATATTAATGTTAAGAAAGTTAAATATATTAGTTTATTAAATGAATATAAATCAGGAAATGGTACTTTAAGTAGCCCATATGAAATTAAATAAATAGAAGATTTAAAATAATCTTCTTTTTTTTTTTTTTTTTTTTTATAATTATATTGGTGATAGTATGAGCAAAATAAAAGTAATGAGTGAAAGTTTATCAAATAAAATTGCCGCAGGGGAAGTAGTAGAAAAGTGTGCGTCAGTTGTTAAAGAATTAATAGAAAATTCTATAGATGCTGGATCTACAGATATAAAGATAGATTTAATAGATGCAGGAACTAAGTCTATAAAGGTTACAGATAATGGATCTGGTATGGATGAAGAAGATGCATTACTTTGTTTTGAAGCTCATGCTACTAGTAAATTATTAAAAGAAGAAGATTTATTTAATATAAATACATTAGGATTTAGAGGTGAAGCTCTTCCTTCAATCGCATCAGTATCTATTGTTACTTTAAAAACTAGTAATGGTAAAACTGGTATTACTTATCATTTAGAAGGTGGAGTAGTAAAGAAAAAGGAAAAAAGTGATTTAAGACAAGGAACTATTATTGAAGTTAAAGATTTGTTTTATAATACACCAGCTAGATTAAAGTATTTAAATTCTTTATATAGTGAACTTGCGAATGTTACTCAAGTTATTAATAGAGCGGCCTTATCTCATACTGATATAAGATTTACTTTAACTAATAATGATAAAGTAATACTTAAAACTGATGGTTCAGGAAATTTACTTAAAGCAATAAATCAAATATATGGAACTGATGTCGCTAAAAAGATGCTTAAAATAGAAGCAGAAAACTATGATTATGAAGTTGAAGGATATATATCGCTACCTGAAGTAAATAAATCAAATAGAAATCATATTATAACTATTGTTAATGGAAGAGTAGTTAGAAATACTGAATTAAATAAAGTTATAAATGATGCTTATCATAAATATAAACCTGATAATAGATATCCTATTATAGTATTATTAATAAAAGTGGATGCTAATTTAACAGATGTTAATATACATCCATCTAAACAAGATATAAAATTTAGTAATTTTGAAGATTTAAAAGAATTAATATCTAAAGAAATAGAAAAAGTATTAGATAACCATTTTTTAGGAGTAGATGCATCTACTCATGATGTTCAGGTTAATAATATTGTTAAAAAAATAGAAATAAATGAAGAACCTAAATATGAAGAAGTAACTGAATTAGTAATGGATTTTTCTTCTTCTGATAATATGATAAAAGAAGAAGAGGATAATTATAATTATACTGAACCTACTAATGAAGAAGAAGTAAAACCTTTTCCAAAACTATATATTGCGGGTCAAGTGCTTGGTACATATATAGTTTGTCATAATGAAAAGGGTATGTATTTAATAGATCAACATGCTGCGGCAGAAAGATATAATTATGAAAAATATAAGAAAGCAATGAGTGATCCTAAACATGAAACTATTACTATGTTATTTCCTATGAATTTAGAATATCCTAAAGAAGAGTTCTTAATTATAAAAAATAACCTAGATTTTATAAGAAGTCTAGGTATAGATATAGATGAGTTTGGGGATAGTTCATTTGTTATAAAATCTCATCCAACTTGGTTTAAAGAAGGATTAGAAGAATTGTTTGTTAAAAATGTATTAGAAAAAATAATAACAATGGATAAACATTTTGATTTAGAAAGATTTAATGATAGTATTTCTGCGATGATGGCTTGTAAAGCTAGTATTAAAGCTAATACTGATCTTTCTTTTGAAGAAATGCAAAAGGTTATAGATGACCTTGAAACATGTAAAAATCCATATAATTGTGCACATGGAAGACCTACTATAATTCATTATCCAACATATGAATTAGAGAAACTATTTAAGAGGGTGATGTAAAATGGGAAAACTTATAATCGCAAACTGGAAGATGAATGTATTACCATCTGAATCAGTAAAATTTGTTAGAGAAATAGAAAAAATAAATACTGATAATCAAATAATTATACTTGCGCCTTTTATTGATTTACCATATTTAAGAAGTGATAAATTAATGTTTGGTGCGCAAAATATACATCAAAAGAATAGAGGATCATATACTGGAGAAGTATCTCCATTAATGCTTAAAGATATTAATATTAATTATTGTATGCTTGGTCATTATGAAAGAAGAGAATTCTTTAAAGAAAATGATTCTTTAATAGAATTAAAGGTTAGAAACGCAGTTAATAATGGTATTAAAGTAATATTATGTGTAGATTCTATAAAACAACTTGCCGCTAATACTGCTGGAGTAAAAAGCTTTAGTAATGTAATAATTGCGTATGAACCAGAAGATTATATAGGTGGAACTAAAACTGCGCCTAAAGAAAAAATAGTAGAATTTATAAAAAATGCTAAAGAATTAACTGATAATAAATGCAAGATAGTATATGGTGGAGGTATTAATTCTACTAATATAAATTCTATTAAAGAAATAGAAGAACTTGATGGAATAATGATAGGTAATAGTAGTATTAATATAGATAAATTTAAAGAAATAATAAATAATTATTAGTTGAAATAAACATTAAATTAATATAGAATATATCAAAGGTGATTTTATGATTATTGTTATAACTGGTCCAACTGCGGTTGGTAAAACTAAATTAAGTATTGAACTAGCTAAAAAATATAATGCTGAAATAATTAATTATGATTCTGTACAAATATATAAAGAAATGGATATAGCGTCTGCTAAAGTAACTAAAGAAGAAGCAGAAGGAATACCACATCATTTAATAGATATAAAAAATTATGATCAAGATTATTCTGTGTATGATTATCAAATAGATGCTAGAAATAAGATTAAAGAGCTTGAAGAAAAGGGTAAGAATATAATCTTTGTAGGTGGAACGGGATTATATGTTAAGGCTGCTCTATATGACTATAAATTTCAAAAAGATGAAGAAGTACCAGAAATTAATTTAGATACTAAAGAATTGTTATATGCAATACGTGAAATGAATCCTGATTCTAAAGTAGATCCAAATAATCATAGAAGACTAATAAGAGAATATATAAATTTAAAATCAGGTGTAGATAATAAATCTGGTAATAATTTATTATACGATAATGTTTACTTTATAGGTTTAGAAACTTCAAGAGATATATTATATGATAGAATTAATAAAAGAGTAGATATAATGCTTCAAAATGGTCTACTTGACGAAGCTAAATACTTTTATAAAAAGAAACATACAAAAGCAGTAATGACTCCTATAGGGTATAAAGAATTATTTCCATATATAAGAGGAGAAATTACTTTAGAAGAAGCATTAGACCAAATAAAAAAGAATAGTAGACATTACGCAAAAAGACAGTTTACTTTCTTTAAAAATCAAATGGATATTAAATGGTTTAATGTAGATTTTAATAACTTTGATAATACTATTAAAGAAGTAGAAAATTATATAAATATGTAAAATTAGCACTTTACTATTGACAGTGCTAATTTTTTGTTTTATAATGATTCATGTAAACGGGTAATAGAGGTGATTATATTGCTTAGTGAGAGAAAAGAAAATATATTAAAACTTATAATAGAGGAATATGTTAAAACTATTAAACCGGTTGGTTCTAAGAACTTATGTGATATTTTAAATTGTTCATCCGCTACAGTTCGTAATGAGATGCAATCTCTTGAAGAAGAAGGATATTTAGAAAAAACTCATACAAGTTCAGGAAGAGTTCCATCAGAAAAAGGTTATAGATATTATGTTGATCATCTTATGAAACCAAAAGAAATGACTGGTGAAGAAGTTTTAAATTTACAAACAATATTTAATAATAAACAATTACAATTAAATGACTCTATTTCAAAGAGTTTACAAATTATATCTGATATGACTAATTATACAGCAGTTATACTTGAGAATAAGGGAGAAGAAAACAAACTTAAACAAGTTGAAGTTATTCCTATAAATGATGAAAATATAATTGCGATAGTAGTTACTGATAAAGGTCATGTTGAAAATAAAACTATTAATATTAAAGGTAGTAATTTAGATGAAGTTAGAAAAATAGTTGAATTAATTAATAAGATGATTGTAGGTACTCCTATTGGTGAAGTAAGTTCTAAACTAGAATTTGAAATAAAACCAATAATAAGTAACTATATCATGAATTATGAAACTATATATAATGCTTTTTATAATGCATTTAATAACTTTAGAGAAGAAAATGAAGTTCATGTATCTGGTAGAAATAAAATATTAGAATTACCTGAATTTAATGAAGTGGATAAGATTAAGAAAATAGTTAATAAACTAGATGATAATAATCTTAAAACTATTGAAGAATCAGATGATGAGATAAGAATTTATATAGGTAAAGAAAATGAACTTGATGATGATTTAACAGTAATTAAGACTAAAGTAAATATAGATAATCATGAAAGTACACTTGCGATAGTAGGTCCAAAGAGAATGGAATACGATAAAGTAGTTTCACTTCTTGACTATATTAAGAGTAATTTGAAAGGAAATAAATGATGGAAGAAAATGTAGAAGTAATAGAAAAAGAAGAAGTTAAAGAAAATAAAAAAGAAAAGAAAAATAAATATCAAGAACAAATAAAAGTGCTTGAAGATAAAGTTAAAGAATTAGAAGATAAAAATATTAGAGTAACTGCGGAAATGGTAAATAGTCTAAGAAGAAAAGAAGAAGAAAATAATAGACTAATGAAATATGCTTCAGAAAGTCTAATATTAGATATATTAAGTACAATTGATAATTTTGAAAGAGCGTTATCAGTAAAAAGTGATAATGCTGATATTGAAAATTATCAAAAGGGTTTTGATATGATTTATCAAAATCTAGTAAATACTTTAAATAAGTATGAAGTTAAAGAAATAGAATGTTTAGGATTAGAATTTGATCCTACATATCATCAAGCTGTTATGACAGATCATGTTGATGGTAAAAAAGAAAATGAAATAATTGAAGTATTACAAAAAGGTTATACTTATAAAGATAAAGTAATTAGACCAGCAATGGTTAAAGTAAATAATTAAAGGAGAGATAAAAAATGAGTAAAATTATAGGTATTGATTTAGGTACAACTAATAGTTGTGTAAGTGTTTTAGAAGGTAGCGAACCTAAGGTTATCGCTAATCCAGAAGGTGGAAGAACAACTCCATCAGTAGTAGCGTTTAAAAATGGTGAAACAATAGTAGGTGACGCTGCTAAAAGACAAATGGTAACTAATCCAGATACAGTATATTCTATTAAGAGATTAATGGGTACTGATCAAAAAGTAAAAGCTAATGGTAAAGAATATACACCAGAAGAATGCTATGATTCTTTCTTACATGAAAGATTATGCAGAAAGCTATTTAGGAGAAAAAGTAACTAAAGCTGTTATTACAGTTCCAGCTTACTTTAATGATGCTCAAAGACAAGCTACTAAGAATGCAGGTAAAATCGCAGGACTTGAAGTAGAAAGAATTATTAATGAACCAACAGCAGCAGCTCTTGCTTATGGTATTGATAAACAAGAAGATGCTCATACTATTTTAGTATATGACTTAGGTGGAGGTACATTCGATGTTTCTATTCTAGAACTTGGTGATGGTGTTTATGAAGTTAAATCAACATCAGGTAATAATAAACTAGGTGGAGATGACTTTGATAATAGAATTTCTGATTATTTAGTTTCAGAGTTTAAAAAAGAAAATGGTATAGATTTATCTACTGATAAAATGGCAATGCAAAGAATTAAAGATGCAGCAGA
>CACZXL010000016.1 GCA_902785135.1 uncultured Erysipelotrichaceae bacterium | reverse complement strand
GCATTTTTTTCTATATCCATCGGATTCGCGTCATTTCTTCTTCTTTCGTTTCGGATATTATCATCCTCGTCATAATCGGGTCTATCTGCCTCGTCCTTTTTTAAAATGTCCAAAAATTTTTTTTGGAGTTCTTCTAATTTTTTTTCTTTTTTAATCTCCTCATTTTTTTTGAGCTTTTTTTCATAAGTTTGTTTAAATAGCTCCATATTAAAATGACCAAATTTGGAATTCATAAATGGCTTTACTTCGTTAAATGTTATTATATTTGAACCTTTTATTTCTTTTAATTTCATTTTCCCATTTGTTGTTAATATGTTTGATGTCTTCAAGGTTTTTTTGTTTGCTATTTTTGATTTTATTATAAATAAAAATTGTAATAATTTTATAAGTAGAATTTTAACATCGGCTTGACGATAAGGGAAAAGAAGCTTGGCTCTTTTTTTGAGTGATTCTTCAACGACAAAGTCATTTACATTACCTTTCACTAAATCTATTTCAATAGGATCAAATATGAATAATTCTTTTCTTATATCATCACTGGATATTGCTATCTTATTTCCTTTTTGTGGCAAATCTTCATCTAATAAATACGATTGTAATGTGACTTTGACTGATTGCTCTTTTATCATATCCATATCACATAAAAGGAATTTATTTTCTTGTCCTTCTTTCGTTTTAAAAAAAAAATTTTGTTTTAAAACGACTTCAGATTGAATTATTTTTTGTCTAGTATTAAACTTCTTATAATTCTTAAATTTTATTTCTGCTGATTTCAGTTTTTCTTTTTTAAAAGTACTTCCTTCGCTTTCTCTCGCATAAGAACTTTTCTCAAAATTCGAATCGTTATCTTCTTTTTCTGTCATTTTATCTTTTAATTTATTAGTGTCTTTATCATTATCGTCGTTGTCTGATGAATTAAATGAGTTATTGGCATTAATGGCAACTCGTTGCGATTTCAATTTATTAAAATTTTTTTTGTTAAAATTCATATTTAAATTTTTACCACTCAATGTCTTCACTTTATTTAATTTATTATTCGGACTTATATTATTATTATTATTATTCGATTTTAATATTGATTGTTTTATATGATGATTATTTATATTATTATCAACAACTAAATTATTTTCTGAACTATTAAAATACAAAGAGGATTTATTCGATTGCGACGTAGGTACATTAGTAAATAATTGCAAATTTTGTTGAAAGCTTATTTTAGGACATCTATTTAATTGCGAGTCGCGGAATTTAAAAGATAATAATTGAAAATTGAGCTGCTCTTTTCTTGGTTTGAATAAAGGGTCATTTAATGTAAGCATTCTTTTATTTATTATATTTAATAAACTTTGATTTAAATAAGGATAAGTTCTTCCTTTTCGGAATTCGTCTTTATCCTCATCTGAGATCAAATTAAAATTTAGTACTTTTTCATAATCTTTAGTTAAATCAAACGGATCCATACTTTTATCAGAATCTTCGTCAGAACTTTCATTATCTTCTATTATTTTCGGTAATAAATTATTATTATAAGTTTTTTTCGTTTTATTCGCGTTCGACTTTAACAATAAATCATTCTGTTTTTTATCCTCACTTATTTTATTTAAATCATCCTTTTCTTTTTTTTCTAAGCATTCTTTATATAGCACAAATGGTATATAAGTATCAATACCTTTAATCTCTTCCCATTTATCTTTAATATGAAGTGGATCAGCAAGATAACCATATAATAAATCATTATTCATTATTATTTCTCCATTATCAGCCTTTCTACTACTTATAAATATATTTTCTCCATTATTTAACATACCTTCATAATCTAAATCAGGATTATTAGAAAATGCCGCAATGGATAATCTTGCTAATGTAGTAAATTTACTATAACCATTAACATTTTTATTCCAATTTTTATAATTTTCATTAAATATAGTATTAACAGAAATATTATTATTAGAATATCTTTTATTATATGTTAAAGCTGCAGTTGCAAGTAAATCAGTTATGGTTTCTTTATACATAGTTCCATAATACTTATTACCTTTATTTGAGAATAAACCTATACAACCCATACCATCATAGTATATATCAGTATTTGTCATTAAAAACTTCTTATTATTTTCTATTTTTGATGGAATTAAACCTGATAAAACATGAAATATTTCATGTGCTTGATTATGCATCATAGAATCTAAATCATCAGTTTTTAATAAATGAACCTCAAAACCCTCTATATAATTATCATTATTCTTTATTAACTTAGATAAATTAATATTACATTTAGTGTTACCTGGGTTCTTTTTTGAGATTTTATCATATTCTGAATCATAAAATATTACTTGTTTTTCATTCTTATTAAATGTATCTTTTAATACTTTTTCTAAATCTTTGTTTCCAGCACAAATAAAGCTTAAGTCTATATCTAAAGCTTCATCAAAAAGTAATCTATCTACAGTGATAGATGCATTTAACCCCCTCATAAAAATCCCCCTTTTTTTAAAACGCAATTATTATACTTAAATTTTAAAAAAAGTCAAAAAAAAGAACAGTTTTAAAACTATTCTTTAATTATATCTACTACTTTTTGAATTGTTAAATCATATCTAAGAGCTTCAACTCCACCAAAATGAGTTAAGAATTCATCTTTTGATACATTATATTGTTTAGCAAGTTTTTCTGCTTCTTTATCAACTTCTTTATCAGTAACTTTTACATTTTCTAATAAAGCTATTTCTTCAAGCATAAATCTATACTTAACTCTCTTTTCAGCATCATTTCTCATTTGTTCTCTTAAAGCTTGTTCATCAGAATTAGTAAATTGATAGAACATTTCTAATGTAATACCTTGATGTTCTAAATTATGAGCATATTCATGAACCATTCTATCTATTTCTTCTTCAGTTAATTCATTAGGTATTTCAACAGTTGTATTCTTTTCAACTGCATCTAATAAATCATCTATATATTTATTTTCAATATCATATTCTTTTCTAGCTTTAATTTGATCTTCACAAACTTTTCTTAAAGATTTTTCATCTTTAACATCAGCCATTTCTAAATCTAAGAAGAAATCTTCATCTAATTTAGGTAATTTTTTAGTCTTAACTTCATGAATTTTAACTTTAAATACAGCTTTCTTACCTTGTAATTCTTTAGCTTGATAATCTTTAGGGAATGTAACTTTAACATCTACATCCTCGTTTGCTTTATGACCTAATAATGCATCTTCAAATCCAGGTATAAAAGTATTACTTCCAATAGTTAATGAATAGTTTTCACCTTTACCACCTTCAAATGCTTTATCATCTATAAATCCTTCAAAATCGATAACAGCTATATCACCATTTTCAATTTTACCATCTTTAATAACTAAATCAGCATATCTATTTCTTAAATTATCTACTTCAGTATCTATTTCTTCTTTAGTAACTTTAACAGTTTCTTTTTTAACACCTAAACCTTTATACTTTTTAATTTTTATTTCTGGTTTAGTAGTTATAGTAAATTTAATAACAACTTTATCATCATCAACTTCAACTATATCAATTTTAGGATCCATTATAGGTTCTAATTTATTATCTTTTAATACTTTAGAATATAATGTTCCAATAGAACCATTAATAGCAGAATAGAATAATGATATTTTGCCATATTTTTTTTCATAAACTGCTCTAGGAACTTTTCCTTTTCTAAAGCCATCTACTTTTGCGTTTTTAACTTCTTCTTCAAAAGCTTTATCAACGGCTTCTTTCCATTCTTTTCCTTCAATTTTAGCTTCTATTTCGTGAATATTTTTCATAAATCCTCCTATTTGATGGAAACAATTTGTATATCATAACTTCCGTTAGGACTTTCTATAGTAACAATATCTCCTTTTTTCTTACCCATAATTCCAATAGCAATTGGTGATTCATTAGATATTTTATTGTTAAATGGGTCAGCTTCAGTACTACCTACTATAGTATATTCTTCAGTTTCATCATCATCTATATATTTTATTTCAACAGTTGAACCAACTGTAATTTCTCCTTTTTTACCTTCTTCAATAATTACGGCATTATCTAGTAAGTATTCTAATTCTTTTATTCTAGCCTCAACTTGACCTTGTCTATCTCTTGCTGCATGATATTCAGCATTTTCAGATAAATCTCCTTGAGCTCTAGCTTCTTTAATTTGACTAATAACTTCTGGTCTAACATTTTGCTTTAAATCATCTAATTCTAAAGCAATATCTTCCAAACCCTTCTTAGTTAAAAATATTTCTTTTTTTGCACCTTTCATTTTCTTCACCTCATCAATGCTATAACAGTTAAAAATGATACTACAAAAAAAGGTGTTTGTCAACGAACATAGCTTATTTTTTATACATTGTATATTTCGTCTTCAGCATTTTCTTCATCATCATATTTAACTTTACTTAAAACTATTTTTTTATTTTTTGATTTTGGTTTTTGTTCTGAACTAATAGTTTCTTCTCTATAACTATAACCAAAAGGACTATTTAAAACCATATCTTTAATAAGTAATAATGGATTAACTTCCATAATATCCTTTCCAAACACATTCTTACAATATTCAGAAGCTGATATGTTTTCTGAATCTAATGTATATAATACAGATTTAATAGTTGCTTGTTTGTTAAGCGAATAATTTGATAAATACTTAGTAATATAATCTTTTAAACTTTCCATAAAACCTCCGTTGTTTAATTAATAAAACTAATTCTGATTATATCATATTTTTCTACTTTTTTATCACATGGGATTCTTAAAATTTCTTGAGGATGTCTAGCAGCGTCAACTAACTCTCCATCTTCATTCTTTATATATTTAACATTAATACTAAATGAATCTTTTCTAGGTCCAAATATATTAATTTTATCATTTACTTCAAAGTAATTTCTTTGCTCTAGAATAATTTCTTTTTTATCTTCATCGTAATCTAATACAACACCTAAAAAGTCTTGATTTGTATTTTCTTGTCTTCCTATATAATATTGTTCATTTACGCCAGGAAACTTATTAAAATATTGAGGTAATGTTTCCCTATTAGCGCATCTATATACTTCTAATTCATCATTTTTATTATATTTATATGTACCGTCATAACAAGAATCAATAATTCTTCTATAAACAGATAATAATGTCGCAACATAATAAATAGATTTCATTCTACCCTCTATTTTAAACGATTTAACACCAATATCTATGAGTTCAGGAATATAATTTAATAATGATAAATCCTTTGGTGAAAATGAAAAATCAGTATCTTCATTTATTTTTTCATCTTCATCATATAAATCAAAGACCCATCTACATATTTGGGCGCAAGCACCTCTATTTGAATCTCTATTAGTTAGATAATTTGATAATGTACATCTACCACTATAAGCCATACACATAGCACCATGAATAAATACTTCAGTATCAATTCCGGTTTCATCAATAATACTTTTAATATCATCTTTAGAACATTCTCTAGCAAGTACTGCTCTTTTAACGCCTTCTTTTTTAAAGAATTTTGCAGTTTCTTTATTTAAACAAGAAGCTTGTGTACTTAAATGAAATTCTAGATTAATATTATTTTCTTTTAGTATATCTAATATGAACATATCCGACGCTATAATAGCATCTACATTATATTCTTCTAATTTTTTTAAATAATCAACTAAACCTTCAAAATCATCTTCATGAAAAACAATATTAACAGTTACATATACTTTAACATTATGATTATGAGCATATATAACACCTTCTTTAATTTCATCTAAAGAAAAATTTGTTGCATTCGCTCTTAAAGAGAATTTTTGACCACCTAGGTATATTGCATCAGCGCCATATAAACAAGCCCATTTTAATCTTTCTAAATCTCCAGCTGGAGCTAATAATTCCACTTTATTCATAATCTTCCACCCTATATACAGTTTTCTTATCTAAAAAGCCATAAAATGTATCATAATACGTATTAGCGTCAACAACCTTTTCTAATTTATCAACAAATCCTAGATCATTATGTGCTCTTCTTAAAGAAGAAAAAGCTTCAATTATATTATAAAAATTATTTTCATTAAGCATATAATCGTCTAATACTATAAAATCAATATTATTATTAATAAATTCAGGATAAAATTTAATACCATTTAGTACTTTACCAGTATAAAAATTAGTATTAAAACCTTCTACAACCTTATATGTTCCTTTTTTTACTTTATCTTTCATATAATAAGAATCTTTTTCTTTCTTCTTATCTATATATTCAAAATAATTAGTAAGTAACTTTCTAGAAGAAGTTGCCATATTTAAAAAACCATATAATTGAATACCAATTTTAACATTTTTATCAGTATTATTTTTTATCTTAATTATTTCATCTTTTGTAATTTCATTAGATAAAAGTACATTATTTACTCCTCTTTTATTCAAATAATTAATAGTCTTAGAATTAGTACCAATATGATTAGAAAGCCATAAAATTTCTTTATCAGTATTTAATTCAGTAAGAATATTTAATAATCCTACATCAGTATAACAAATACCAGTTATATCAAGTTTTAATAATTCAGTTATAGTTTCTTTTAATTCTTCTATTTCATTATTAAAATACAATCTATCAAAAGATACATATAATTTTAAATTATGTTTTTTTAAATCATTAATCACATCTTTTAAATCATCTATTTTATATAAATAATTAAAATTTGAACTAAATTTTTCTATACCTATAAGAAAGCCATCAAAACTTTGTTCTAAATATAATGATATATACTCTTTTGAAGGAAGTGGTACAAATATTTCGCTCATTAATCCTCCTTTTTTCTAGATACTGCTACTCCATCACCTATTTTATGAAATTCAGTATCATACTCCGTATTTTCTTTTAAAAATACTATATATTTTTTAATTTTATTTACTAATTGTCTTAAATTCTTATTTTTTATTCTTTCTTTTTCTTCAACTAAACCATGAAAAGACATGTTATCTGAAACAATAACACCATTTTTATTTAAATTTTTTGAATATTTTTCAAAGAATTTTATATATTGTCCTTTAGCTGCATCAATAAATATTAGATCATATTTACCATCAATTTCAGTTTCTAATGCATCACCAAATATAGCATTTATTTGGTCTTCTTTATCACATCTTTTAATATTTTTAATAGCTTCTTTATATCTAACTTCATCTCTTTCTATTGTTGTTACTTTAATATCTTTAGATATATTAGACATCATAATTGATGAATAACCAATAGCGGTACCTACTTCAAGAATGTTTTTATAATTATTATCTTTAATTAAAGAACATAAAAAATTTATGCCCATTGTTTCCATAATAGGTACATCATTTTCTTTGGCATAAATTTCTATCTCTCTTATAATACTATCTATATTACTCATTTTCTTCTTTAGTTAAATTAGATAATATTCCTTCAATTAATTTCCATTCTTTTTCTGTTTCTATTGGTCCTAAATCACTTAATTCTTTATTTGGATCAAATGTAGAAGCATATGTTCTAAATTTACCATTTTCATCAAGTGTTTCATCTGTATATACAATATAATTTTTATTTGCTTCTGCTAAATCAAATGTATATAATATCTTACATTCTTTTTTATTTCCTTCATTATCAATATAAGTAAAATAATTATTCTTTTCATTTTTTGGCATAGTCTTAATCCTTTCTATCCAAGTATCTTTGTAAAATAATAGTAGCCGCTAAAGCATCTACTTTCTTTTTTCTCTTATTTCTAGATAAATCTGAAGCAATCATAATATTATTTGCTTCTACAGAAGATAATCTTTCATCTTCTAATATAACTTCCATATTAAGATTATCTTCTAATATTTTTTTAAAGTTTATACTTCTTTCTCCAGCAAAACCTATTGAATTATTCATATTCTTTGGTAATCCTAATACTATTTTTTCTATTTTATACTCATCTATAATTTCTTTTAAAGGAGTAAGTAAACTTTCATATTCTTCCTCTTTAAAATTAATTGTTTTATAAAAAGAAGCAATCATACCTAATTTATCACTGATTGCAACTCCTAAAGTTTTAGTTCCTAAATCTAAACCTATATATCTCATTACTTATTTAAATAATTACGAAGTAATATTTCAATTATATCTGTTCTATCTAATTTAGTTATTTTCTTTCTTGTTTCTTTATAATTTGATATATATCCTGGATCTCCACTAATTAGATAACCAACTAATTGATTTACCGAATTATATCCCCTTTCTTCTAAAGCTTCAACCGCTTCTGATAGAGTATCTTTTACTAATATGTTGTTAAAATCTCTTGAATCAAAAATATTGGTTGTTCCAAAATCCATAAAATTCACCTCTTACACCTAAATAGTATAACATAAATAAAAGAAAAAAGAAATAGATACCTATTTCTTAATCATAATTGAACCATAGTCCTTCTTTTTTTAATTTTTGAATAGTTGATATATGTTCTGCATCAGTTTTACTAAAATAAACTTTACCATTTTTATCAGCCACAAAATAGAAATAATCATTTTTATTATAATTAATAGCTGCATTAATAGCACTATCAGAAGGATTACTAATAGGTCCAATTGGTATATATCCTGCTGATGACATTGGTCTAGTATTATAATTATTATGCTGATCTATTTCAGCTTGATATAAATCTCTTTCACCCATATCCACTTTAGCGGCGTAATATGTAGTAACATCACTACCTAAAGGTAAATGATTATTTAATCTATTATAGAATACACCAATAATATTCTTTCTATCTTCTAAAGTTTTTCCTTCAAGTTCCGCAATTGATGCCATTGTTAAAACTTTATGAACTGTAGTATTAGATGAATCAATTGTAGTCTTATACTTATCTAAGATTTCTCCTTCTCTATCAAGCATCTTTTTAAATATACCTTTAATATCTACATCTTTATCAAATTCATAAGTATCAGGATATAAATATCCTTCTAACGAATAATAAATTCTTGAATCTAAAATAGAATCAGATAAGAACCAATAATCTTCCATTAATGATTTTAAATATTCTTTATCATTTAATGTATTATAAATATCATTTTCTGTAATTTTAGTATTCTCAGTAATTATTTTAACAATTCCTCTCATATTCTTACCTTCAGGGAAAGTAATTGTAATAGAATCATGTTTTATATGTTTTGTATCTGTAATAATAGAAAATATTTCTCTTAATCCCATATTTCTATCTAAATCATATTGTCCAGCTTTTATAGTATCAATATTATTTATTTTTATAAATAATAATGCAAATTTTCTACTTCTAATCAAATTATCTTTTTTTAGTTCATTAACTATTTTAGTAGTAGAACTTCCTGCTTCAACATTAAATGATACTCTTTCACTATCCTTGGTAATTGGACTAACACAATATATACATAAACCAATACCAGCTAAAACACCCATTACAATTAAGAATGCAAAGAATTTAAATATTTTTCTTTTCTTTTTAACTCTTTTTGCCATATACTACCTCTTATCTTTCTATATATATAATAACATTTAAATAAATATTTTTGAATTCTAATATTTAAAATTTATCAAAAAACGTAAAGAAAAGAGTATTATTCTTAAACTCTACTCTTTTTAAATAATATAGATACTAATAATTTTATTAAATGTATACTAATCATTCCTAAACAAACACATAATAATACTTTTGTAAAAATGTACTTTATATTAATAATTTTTTCATTATCTTTAATATTAACATTTGTATAATAATCCGCACCAAAATTTAATTTATTATCTGATTCAGTCGCAAGATCTCCTTTTAAAAGAGAAATATCATCATTATCTTCCATCTTCATCAAATTAACTTTACTAGTTGTGACTGTAGATGGTAATAACTCTATTAAATAATCCTTTTTACCATATCTAACTGTATATATAATTGATTTAACTTTATTTTTATCATTAATTGCAAATCTTGTTTCTTTACTCTTTGATAAATCTAGTGTTACAAACTTATAATCTTTATAACTATTCATACTCTCTTTGTTGTTAATTATTGCTCTATTTTTAATAATAGAATAATCTTTATTTAATTTAACAGTTATACATAATAAAACAATTACTAATACATAAAATATAATATTTAATATACTCTTTTTCATAATTAATCCCTTTTATTTATATCTTTTTTTAATTCAAATAATGTATTTAACGCATCCATTGGAGTCATGTTAAGAATGTCCATATTCTTAATTTTTTCTTCTACTATAGATTTCTTTTCTTCTTCTAAAGGAAGCGCTAATTCCACTATTTTTTCTTTCTTTTCTTTATTTTCATAAGTTTTTAAAATTTCATTTGCTCTTTTAATTAATGAATCAGGTAATTTAGCTAGTTTAGCAACATGTAATCCATAACTCTTATCAACTGATCCATCTTTTATTTTATGTAGGAATGTTATATTACCATTTTCTTCAATTGCAGAAACATGAACATTTTTTAAATTTGGTAATGTATTTGCTAGATCTGTTAATTCATGATAATGAGTTGAGAAAAATGTTTTAGCGCCCACATTATTATGAATATATTCTATTATAGCTGCAGCTAAAGACATTCCATCAAAAGTAGCAGTACCTCTTCCTAATTCATCAAATAGTATTAAACTATTTTCAGTAGCTTTAGTAATAGCATTATTTGCTTCCATCATTTCTACCATAAATGTAGAAGTAGATTTACCTGCCATATTTGGACCTGTAATAAGCATAATAGTAGTATTCTTATCAAATTTAATATCATTTGGAGAATACTCTTCTGTCATTACTTTTTCAACAACAGGATGTCTACCATCTTTAATATCAATAATATGTTCATTATTTAATATAGGTCTAACATAATTATTTTCTTCAGCTACTACAGTTAAAGAACATAATACATCTATCTCACTTAAAATAAGAGATAAATCTTGTAATTTAGATATATATTCTTTAATCTTATTTCTAATACTAACAAATAAATCATATTCTAAATTAATAATCTTTTCTTCAGCACCTAATATTAAAGCCTCTTTTTCTTTTAGAATTGGTGTTATAAATCTTTCACCAGTAGAAAGTGTCTGTTTTCTTTCATATCCATATTCTTCTTTAATATCTTTAATAGCGCCTTTACTAACTTCAATATAATAACCAAAAACTTTATTAAAACCAACTTTTAAAGTTTTGATACCAGTTCTTTCTCTTTCTTCTTGTTCTAATCTAGAAACAAAATCTTTATTAGATTTTCTAGCTAATTTAATTTCATCTAGTTCTTTATTATATCCTTCTTTAATTAAATATCCTTCTTTTAATGATACAGGTGCATCCTCATATATTGAATCATCAATTAAAGTATATAAATCTTCAAATGTATTTATTTCATCAAAGCCAAGTTTCTTAAGATTATCATTTATCTTAGGTAATTCTTTTAGAGATGTTTTTAATTGTAATAAGTCTCTAGCGTTCGCAGAACCAAATCCTACTTTACCAACTAATCTTTCTAAATCATATACATTATCTAAAGCATCTCTAATTTCGTCTTTAATAATAAATTCATTAGTTAATTTCTCTATTCTATCATATCTACTTTCAATTACTTCTTTATTAACTAATGGATTTAATATCCATTTTTTTAATAATCTTGCGCCCATTGCGGTTTTAGTCTTATCAAGTAACCATAATAAAGAATATTTCTTTTCTTTTGTTCTTATATTTTCTATTAATTCAAGATTTCTTTTAGTATTAATATCCATTCTTAAGAACGAATTCTCATTAACAATATTTATTTTTCTTAAATGAGATAAGCTTCTCTTTTGAGTAGATTCTAAATAAGATAATAAATGCTTAACGCACTCTATTATTCTTTCATCTTCTATATCTTTATAAATCTTTTCATAATCACCATTTATATTAGTATTGTTATATATAGATATAGTTAAATTATAATGTCTTTTTACTTCGTCTAATATAATTCTATTAAAATCAGTTTTGATAACTATTTCTTTTATATTTCTTTCTATAATTTCATTAACTAATTTCTCATCATCTTTTTCAATTACAAACGCATTAAATTCACCAGTAGAAATATCTGAATAACTAACTACATAGGCATAATTTAAATCTAATATATTACCAATATAATTATTAGATTTTTCATCAAGCATTTCACTATTCATTTGTGTACCAGATGATACAACTTGAATAATATCTCTTTTAACTAAAGTTTTAGTAGTCTTAGGATCTTCTACTTGTTCACAAATTGCAACTTTATATCCTTTTTCAAGCAACTTATTTATATATATTTCAGCGGCATGAAAAGGGACCCCACACATAGGAACTCTTTCACTTAAACCACATGATTTACCTGTTAGAGTAAGTTCTAAATCTCTAGATACATTAATTGCGTCCTCAAAGAACATTTCATAAAAATCTCCGACTCTAAAAAATATAACTGTATCTAAATTTTCATTTTTAACATCAATATACTGTTTCATCATAGGAGAAACTTTTGTTATATCTACATCTGCCATTCTCATATACTTCACCTAAGAAAATTATAACATTTTAATATATTTATGTAAATTAAAAAAGGCTTTTTAAGCCTTATTTTTCATAAGAATATGAATTTAAATTAAATACATAAAAATTCATTTCAGGTCCAGCAATCAAATATACATCAGATATTACACATAATTCACCTTTAGAATTTAAATACATATCAAAATCATCATATTTTTTATTAGTCACTAAATTCTTGGTACCATCATATACAGATGTATATTCATCACTATAAATATGTTGAGTTTTATAAACATCTAAACTTCCACTTTTTTCTGCTTCTTTAGTATAAATATCAAATATTGCATTTCCTATTTCGTTTTCATCAATACTTTTTGATTTAATTAAATCATAATTAGATACTTCTTTACCTGTTTTAGAATTAATATTAACAGTTTTATAATATCTAGAAGATCCAAAAGTTGTAATAGTCATTTTTATAGATAATACATCATTATTTTCAAAATAATCATATGTTAAAGCATATGCTTCACCATAATCAGTTTCTGAACTCATTTTATCTACATAATCATTTATTTCTTTATTTAATTTATTCGCATCAGTAGAATCAATATTAATTATTGGTACTCTCTTATATTGATTTGTACCATCATCATACACAATTTCTTTAGATGCATCTTTCTTAGATACTTTAGTATCTTCATTCTTTGTTTCCTTCACATCACATTTTGTACATTTACATGTATCTTCCTTAATGAACTTATCATACGCGATGAATCCACATAATCCTAATACAATTAATACCAATATTACATTTAATACTATTAGACCTTTGTTACTTTTTTTGTTTTCCATTTCTTTCACCTCTAGTCTAATATTATCATAGAAAAATACAAAAAAGGTCTTAAAAGCTTTATTTTTACATATATTTTACTATGAAAAAGATATTAATAATAATAGTCATATTCTTAGAATTATTTTTATTAATGTATTCAAAAGAAATTATTAAAGAATTTACTTTAACTATTAATCTAATATTATATACTTTAATGCCTACAATGTTTTTTCAAATATTTTTATCTAATCTATTAATAAGTTCAGATTTATACAAATATATGACACAAAAAATATGTGATTATTTAAATATATCTAAATATGAATTAAGTATCATTTTAATATCTTTATTTTCAGGATATCCAAATAATATTAGATTATTAAAAAAATCAGAAAATGAATATCTTAATTATGTATCTAATTATATAAATCCAACATTCTTATTAATAACAGTGGGTTCTATTTATCTACATAATATAAGAATAACATTATTAATATATTTATCTCATATACTATCTAATATAATTATGTTATTAATATTTAAATACAGATATAAATCTAGTAAGTACAATCATTTAATAACAAATAATATTTATAGTAATTCATTAAATAATACTATTAACACTTTAAAAATAGTATTTTCTAATTTATTATTTATGTCTATATTAACAACTCTTATAAGTTTAATAATTAAAGATAATTTTATTAAAAGTATAATCCTTGGAATATTAGAATTTTCTAGAGGTATATATGAAATATCATTTTTAAATATAAGTATATATTTAAAAGGATTTCTAATACTAATTATTATTACTTTTGGATCTATATCTATTCATTTTCAAAGTATTTGTTTAAATAATAAAATAAAATACATTAAGTTTCTAATATTTAGAATACTTAATGTATTAATTAGTATTATTATTTATTTATTATTATTATTTATTAGTGAATTAATTCTATAATGGTATTCATATCAATATTAAATATATATAGAATAATTGTCGCAATCGCTAAATAAGGTCCAAATGGAAGCATTATTTCACTCTTTTTATATGCATTATATATAGAGAATGGTAAAGCAATAAATGACGCTAGAAATATCACTATAATAGATAATTTATATCCTATTAAAAGAGATACAAAAGCCATCATTTTAACATCTCCTCCACCGAGAGACTCTTTTTTAAATAAAATATCCCCTAATTTCTTTATTATAAACATAATAACAAACATAATTGCTGCATCTAATAACATAAACATAATCATATAACCAGCATCTAATAAACCAGTTATTTCTTCACTTATAAATCCTAAGAATATTCTTAAAACTATTACTAATGATGAAGAAACAATAAGTAATTCATCTGGTATAAGCATATATTTTATATCACTAAACATTATTATTATTAAAGTAGATATAAATACTAGTGCTAAAGCTATATTAATATATGTATTGGTATAATTACTAAATCTAAGATAGATTAACGCAAATAATATGCCCGTTAATAATTCAAATATAATATACATAACAGATATTTTTTGTAAACAATACCTACATTTTCTCTTTTGAAGAAAATAAGATATTACAGGTATCTTCTCTTTAAATGATAAAGTATGATTACAACAATCACACTTTGATTTTTCTAATAAACTTTTATCTATTGGTAATCTATAACCAATATTAGTAAATATAAAACCAAAGATTAGACCAAGTACAAAAAATAAAATTAAGTATCCGTACATAGCTATCCCCTCTTACTATAATAAATTATACCATAAAATTTTAAAATTAAACTTTTTTTATTTTAAACATATAATATTTTTAAGGAGGTTTACATATGTTTAATCAATATAATCCTTATTTATTTAGAAATTCACCTAAATCATTTAATTTTTCTAGTCTATTAAATAATACTCAAAAAACATTAAATATCATTAATCAAACTATACCTATAATTAAAGAAGTAAGACCTATTGTTAAAAACGCTAGTACATTATTTAAAGTTGCGAAAGGTTTTAATAATATTAATAAAGATCCTATTATAAAAACAACACCAGAAAATAATAACGGCCTAAATTTTTTCGTATAAAAAAAGAGATTACATATCTCTTTTTTTATTAATAAGATTTAATATAATTTTAGTTTTGCTTTGATTATCAGCCAAATATTTAATCGCATAATCAAAGTCTTCATCAGTTTTTATATTATCAAATATATCATTTAATATACTTCTATCTTCTGTAGATATATATTCATTTAGTTTAGTCTTTAAAGAATTTTTATCAAAAATACTTATTCTTTCTGTTACTATTCTTTGATTCAAATATCTTTCAACTAATCTTCTTAGATATTCATAATTAAAATCTATTTCATTTCTAGTTGCGGAGATTACTATATCTTTTATTTTACAGTAATCACTTTCATCATACATATCTCCATATTTAATAATTTTATCAATTATATGATATTCAGCCGCTAATCTAAGTAGTGTTTCATCAAATATCATATTTTTTTCATTACAAAAATCTCTTATATCAGATATTATAAATCTGAATCTGTTTTCTTCATTACGATCTTCGTAACTATCATAATTATTAACAATGTCATCTTTATCTGTAACCCCTTTTAATAATTTTGTATTACATGATACATAATCAGATAAATTAGGATCATGTTTTCTTATTACATCTATAAACGATTTATTTATTCCATTTTTTACTATTTGTTCTTTGCTAGAAAACATCTCATGTATATCTTTTTCTATATCTATGTTGTGATTAGGAAAGGTATTATGAAACATATCATTTATCATATTTTCTGCGATAAAATCGTTAACTACTTTATCATTTTTTTCTTTAATTGAAATCATATTAAAACCCAAATAAAATCTTTTATCTATTTCTTCTGGTAATAAAGTAGTATCTGTTTCATATTTTAAATGAAATATATTTTTATTTACATCAGCAATAACAAATATATATAAATTTCTTAATTCATTAAATAATATATATTCTTCATCAGAATATTCTTTTTTTAATTCTTTTATTCTATTAACTATTCTAATGCACATTGGTAAACTATCAAACGGAGGGTTTGTATTTACTTGTTCATAGAATAGATTTATTAAGAAATCTATATCATTGCATGAATAAATTAAATTGTAATTAATATTTTCAATTGTACCCATATTTTTCCCTTTTCACGAGGCCATATTATAACAAAAGTACTATTTTTTGTCAAAAAAATAAAAGGTTTTTAAAACCTTTATTCATATATATTTATATTTAATATTTTTTAAAAATTCTTTAGTTTTCATAAATAGACCTGTATATGATTCATAATATTCATCTATAAATTCATATATTTCTTTTTTTACAGGTTCACTTACTTCTAATTTTGTTATTTTATCTATATCTGCATAATAAAGCATTCTTATTATTTGAAGAGTTTTATTTGATACAATTCTTTCATTAGTATGATGATCTGTACAAATAAAACCACCCTTTTCAACTGATATAGTTAATATCTTACTTTTACCACATATAGAACATGTATCAAAGTTAGGACTAATTCCTAAATAAGATAAATATTTTAGTTCTAATATATTAGTAATTACTTCAGGATCAAAGTCATCTTCTATTTTTAATAAAGAAGATACTAATATATTATATATATTTTTATTATTATTTTCCTTTAGAACTTGACTAGTTAAATCTAATAAATAAGATGCATAACTTATTTTTAATAAATCTTTTTTAATATTAAATAACGGATTAATAATATCTGCGCATATTAACGTAGATAATTTTCCTTCTTTATAATTAATTTGAAATTCAGCATAAGTTAATTTAGAAGTAATACTTCTTAAATTACTCTTTAATCTTTTACTACCTTTAGCAATAACACTAATGACACCATAGTCTTCAGTAATCATATTTAATAGTTTACTTGATTCTTTATATGGTTTTTCACTAATTATTATTCCTTTAACTTTTGTTATCTCCAATTTTATCAAGTCCTTTATAACACATATCTTTATATTTTAAATAATAAGATAAGTTTCCTGTTTTTTTAAATAATATCCATAAATCTTCTTTTGTCATAAAATATCACCATTATTATAATGAGTGATATTTTATTAATTATTCAAAATTATTTTCATCAAAACCATATTCTACAAGATATTTATCTCTATCTCTCCAATTATTAACAGTTTTAACAAATAAATCTAAATATACATTTTTACCTACTAATTCTTCTATATCTTTTCTCGCATCTATTCCTATTTCTTTAATCATTTCTCCATTATGACCAACTAATATTTTCTTAATTCCATCTCTTTCAACTATAATACATGCATTTATAAGAATAGATTCTTTCTTTTCTTCAAAGTTTTCTATAACTACTGTTACGGCATGTGGAACTTCTTCTCTTGTTTTTCTTAAAACTTTTTCTCTTATAAGTTCAGATACTAAGAATTTAATACTTTTATCAGTATAATAATCTTCAGGATAAATTCTTTCTCCTTCATCTAAATATTCTTTAATTGTCTTTAACAATTCATCTATATTCTTTTCTTTTAATGCACTTATAGGAATAACTTCTTTAAAATCATATTTATCTTTATATTCTAGTATCATATTAAATAATTCATCTTTTTTAATCTTATCTACTTTATTTAATATAAGAAAAGTATTAATATTTTCTTCTTTAATCTTATCTAATACGAATTCATCACCTTTACCAAAAGGTGCGCTAGAATCAATCATAAATAGTACTAAATCTACTCCTTCAAGTGAAGAATAAGATTCTCTATTTAGATATTTACCTAACTTATTCTTAGGTTTATGAATACCGGGAGTATCAACAAAAATAATTTGAGAATCTTCATCATTATAAATACCTTGAATATTATTTCTAGTTGTTTGAGGCTTGTTTGATGTAATCGCAACCTTTTCTTTAATAATTGAATTTAATAATGTAGATTTTCCTGCATTAGGTCTACCTACTATTGATACTACTCCTACTTTCATAATTAATCCCTTTCATAAATATATTTTTTTATTGGCATTTCAGACATAATCATATCTGATTCTTCTTCTATAGATTTTTTCTTTTTCTCAAAATCAAAAACATATTGATTCCATTTTCCTTTTTTCTCTCTTATCTTTTTTTCAGCGAATATACACGCTAAATTTAAACTGTTACAAGCTTTATTCGCATCTTCCGCACTATCAAACACTTGATTTGTTAATGCACTAGTAAATTCATATTCTTCCATTTCGTTTAATGAATCAGGTGTCTTTTCGTCTAAAAAGACTTCATTAAATGGAAATACTACTCTATAAGATTGCTCTATTGTTCCATCTAAATTATAACGTTTTTCTTCACTAATTAAATAACATTTACTTACTGCATAACCAACTACTCTATCATTATTAATAACTATATTACTAATAACCTTATCATAATCTTTAATAGGCATTAAACCATATACTACAGGTAAATTAACTTTCTTCATCTAATCTTTTCACTCCATACTCATTTAATATTTTTTCCTGTAAAGGAAACATAACCTCTTCATCCTTTTTTTCCATATGATCATATCCTAATAAATGTAAAAAACCATGAGTCACTAAAAAGAATAATTCTCTTTTAACAGAATGTCCATAGCTTTTAGCTTGTTCATAAACTTTATCAATAGATATATAAATATCACCTAATAATCTTTCTTTTACTTCATAATCTTCATCTTCTTCTAAAGCAAAAGATATAACATCAGTAGGTCTATCTATACCTCTATAAGTTTTATTAATTTCATGTATTTTTTCATTATCTACTATAATTACTGAAAAAGAAGCATCTATATTCATATAGTCTAACAAATAAGTACCATATTCATTTAGTTCATCTATTTCTTTTAATTTTTCTTTAGTTAAATTATTAATTTCTATCATCTAACAATCCCCCAAAAAGTAAATTTTGTATATAGTAAAGACACTAATACAATCATAACAATTACAAATATATTTTTTGCCAAATTAGTTGAAAAGAATGGTGGTAGTTTTCTTTCTAATAAATCTATAAACAAATATACTATATATCCTAAAAATGCTCCTATAAGATTTAAAATTATGTCATCTACATCAAATGTTCTACCAATTTTTAATTGAGTAAATTCAATGACTACAGAAGTAATAATAGCTATTATAAACATTGCATAAGGTTTTTTACTTGCCATTATATGAGAAACAAAATAACCAAATGGAACAAATAATATAATATTACCTAAAACATTATGTAGGAAATAAACAGATCCAAATTCGTATCTAAATATTTCATGAAATGGTATAAAATTATTTGTACCATAATTTACATCCTGAAAAGTTACTACATAAAATAATAATAATGAATATAATAAAAATGCAAAAACAAACATTTCTTTATAAAAAACAAATTTTTCTTTATGCACAATTAAATACACTATTCTCATTGTTATAATAACAATAGTAAATATTATTATCATAGGATAATTTTCACTGAATGCGTTCTCCAATGTTTTCTGTATCATTTGCCTCACCCGTTTCTATAATTTTCTTTTCACCAATTTCTTCATAAACTGAAAAAAATATATCTACTATTATTTTACTACCTTTAGTATAAAAATTCAAAGTATTTTGATTTATTATTTTTTCATCTTTATTTAATTTTAATTTAAGTTCATATTTAGCTTTATCTATTGCCTTATTTAATGCATCTTTTTCTGAATACTTTTTATTAATTATATTTATATTTCTTATTTCTTCTATACCAAATTCTAATCCTGATATATTAGATTTATATTTAATAATAGTATTTCTATCATAATAATTATATTTAAATGGTTCAAAGTATTTATTTCCTATTTTCAAATAAATAATCTTTTTCTTTTTAGAAGTATACTTCTTTTCATAATAATTTAATGGATAAGAAATATTTACTTTGTACCATGTTTCCGCATACACTTTACCTTCAGCGCTAACTCTATCTTTTACTTCATCATTTAACATAAGATCAGATGATATCAAAATATCCCCTTTTGTTACATAATTACCCTTTTCTACTAACGATATACCTTTATAGGTATAAATACCTCTAATAATACCGTTTCTCTTAGCGACAATAGAATATATACCGTTTGTAGATTTATCTTTATTAATCTTTCTTTCAACTATATTAACAATGTAACTAACTCCATTTTCTTTAATTTCTATCCATTCAATACTATTATTATATTTCTTTAAAATCTTATCTTTAATAATATTAATATCATTATAACTTTTCTTAAACTTATATTTATCTATACCATAATTACTAAGTTCTTTTTTAATATTATTATTTAATTTATAATTATCTCCTTCTATTCTGATATCAAAAATAATATTAGATAAAAATAATAAAACAATAATTCCTATAAAAAAAGATATTATAAATATAAGATTATTCCTAATTAAATCTTTATATTTAATAAGACCTTTCTCATTTAATACTCTAATTTTACTAATACCTTTTATTTTATTAATCTTTTTTAAATCATATGAATTAATTAATATAACAATAGATTTATATGATAAATATTTTATTTTAATAATATTTATATTATTATTATGACACTTTAGTAAGAATCTATTAATATTTTTACTATCAACTTTTACAAATAAATAACTATTCATTTATATATATTTTATTTATTTCTCCATCTATTAGTATCTCATTACTAAATAATTTAATAGGTTCTAAATTCTTACCTTCAATCACATAATTATCAATAATAATTTTATTAGAATTAATATCTTTTATTAACTTATAATTAATAATATCTATTTTATTATTACTAATAATAATTTTAAAATTATTTTCTCCAATATAATTATTAATATTATTAAATAATCTCATATAAATCACCTAATTATATATATGAAAAAAAGAAGAATTAAATTCTTCTTTATAACTCACTTAGTTTATCTTTAATAATATTACTAACTTCTTTCATATCAGCTTTACCTTTAAGTTTAGGTGTAACTTCTTTCATAATAAGACCCATTTCTTTTTGTGAAGTAGGTTTTACTACATCAAAAGCATCATCAATTATTTTATTAATTTCTTCTATTGATAATTGTTCTGGCATATATTCCATTAAAACTGATATTTCTTGATCTAATTGTTCAACTACATCCATCTTGTTAGCTTTAATATATTCTTCTTTAGAATCTTTTCTAAGTTTAATTTGTTTTTCTACTAAATTAATTATTTCTTCATCAGTTAGATCATCTTTCTTATCTATTTTTGCGTTTAATATAGCGCCTTTTAATAATCCTAGTACATCTTTCTTAATAGTTTCTTTTGCTTTAAACGCAGCGATATAATCGCTTTGAATTTTATCAAACATTATTTATCACCTCTATATGCATTTTTATATTCACCAGATTCAATATTTTTTATCCAATCTTCATTATTTAAATACCAATCTATTGTTTCTTTAATACCTTCTTCAAAAGTATAAGTTCTATCCCAACCTAATTCTTTTTCTACTTTAGTTGAATCAATTGCGTATCTTAAATCATGACCTTTTCTATCTTCAACAAACTCAATTAAATCTTCTGATTTACCCATTTGTTTTAATATAATCTTAACTATTTCTATATTTTGTCTTTCAGAATGTCCCCCTAAGTTATATACTTCACCAATTTTACCATTTCTTACTATTAAATCTACACCTATATTATGATCAATAACATGAATCCAATCTCTAACATTTTCACCCTTACCATAAACAGGTATCTTTTCGTTATTTAACGCTCTAGATATAGTTTTTGGAATTAACTTTTCAGGAAATTGATATGGACCATAATTATTAGAACAACGAGATATAGTAACTGGTAATCCATATGTTCTATAATAAGCCATAACTAATAAATCCGCACTAGCTTTACTTGTAGAATAAGGACTTGATGTATGTATCGGAGTATCTTCTCTAAATAATAAATCAGGTCTATCTAATGGTAGATCACCATATACTTCATCAGTTGATACTTGATGATATCTATTAACTTTATATTTTAAACATGCATCCATTAATACTTCTGTTCCTATAATATTAGTTCTTAAGAATATTTCTGGATCTTTAATAGAATTATCTACATGTGATTCTGCCGCAAAATTTATAACACAATCAAAATTTTCTTTTGAAAATAAATCATAAACAAAATCTCTATCAGTTATATCTCCATATACAAATTTATAATTATCTTTTACTTCTAAATCTTTTATATTATTATAATTACCTGCATATGTTAGAGAATCAAGACATACAAAATAATCATTTGGATATTTATCAGTAACATAATGTAAGTAATTACTAGCGATAAAACCTGCGCCACCTGTAACTAAAAATTTCATAACACACCTACTTTCAATAATAATTTTAACATTTATAACAAAAAAAATAAAGTAGTTACCTACTTTATTAATCTCTTTCTCTACTTTGTCTTTTTCTACTATTTTTAATACCAGCTTTTTTTGCTTCTCTTCTTTGAATACCTGGTTTAGAATAGTGTTCCCTTTTTTTACATTCTGAAGGAAGTCCACTTTTGGCAACTTTTTGTTTAAATTTCTTTAATGCGCCATCAATGTTACCATTTCTAACTACAACTTTTGTCAAATTTTGTCCCCTCCCTTCAGGTTGCTAAAAAGATTATATCACTTTAGATATGTATTTTCAAGCAAAAATAACTATTTTTTGATAATTTCTCCTATAAAGCAATCATTTTCATATTTATTTAATCTAACTTTAAATATTTCATTTAATAACTTTTCATCAGATTTAACTTTACATAGACCATAATTAGTAAGATGACCTACTAAATATCCATCAATATATCTTTCTACTAATAGTTCTTCTTCAGTACCTATTAAACCTTTATAATAGTTATTTTTTAATTCAGAACTAAGTTCAATTAATTTTTTTACTCTTTCTTTTTTTATATTTCCATCTACTTGATTAGGCATCTTAGCAGCAGGTGTACCTATTCTTGGAGAATATGGGAATACATGTAATTCAGTAAAACCTATTTCTTTTATAGAGTTATATGTCTCCATAAATAATTCATCTGTTTCACCTGGAAAACCTACAATAACATCTGTCGTAATTGCTATATTAGGTCTTATATCTCTAATCTTATTTATAATATTTTTAAATTCATCCATATTATATCTTCTATTCATAGTTTTAAGAATTGTATCTGATCCACTTTGTAATGGAATATGAATATGATTAACTATCTTTTTACTATTTTTTAGAGTTTCCATAAATTTATCGTTTAATTCAACACTTTCAATAGAAGATATTCTAATTCTTTTTAATTTATCTATTTTTTCTAGTTCTCTAAGTAAATCAGAAAAATCATAATCATGTAAATCTAATCCATAATGACCAGTATGAATACCTGTTAAAACTACTTCTTTATATCCATTTTCTGCTAATGTACTTATTTCTTTTATAACTAAGTTCTTTTCTTTACTTCTAACATTACCCCTAGAATAAGGAATAATACAAAAAGAACAATAATTATTACATCCATCTTGTATTTTTACAAACGCTCTTGTATGATTTTCAAATTTATCTAAATTCATATCTTCAAATTTAATATCTTTTAAGTCAAATACTTTTACTATTTGTTTTTTATTCTTCTTATATTCTTCTATTAAATCTAAAATTTTAGATTTATTATTAGTACCTATAACTATAGATACACCAGGGATTTTAGAAGCTTCCATATACTTAATTTGGCTATAACAACCCATAACTACTACAATAGCGTTATTACCTCTTTTTACAGCTTCTCTAATAATTTTTCTGCTTTTTTGATCACTAGTATTAGTAACAGAACAAGTATTAATAACATATACATCTGCTTCTTCTTCAAAAGGTACAATTTCATATCCATTATTTTTAAACACTTCAATATTAACTTCTGTTTCATAAGAATTTACTTTACAACCTAAAGTATAAAATGCTGCCTTCATCTAATCCCTCCTTTTTCTACGAAAAGTATTATATTATATAAAAGAAAAAAAGTCTATTTTTTCTTTGTAGACTTTTTCTTAGTAGTTGTAGTTTTCTTTACTGGAGCTTTTTTTGTAGTTACTTTTTTAGTAGCAGTTTTCTTAGTTGCAGCCTTTCTCTTATTACTATTAACATAATATAAAGCATACATAATTCCAGTAACAAAGAATATTGCTAAAGCAATAATTACAATTATAGGAGCTGTTTCCTCATTTATATCTAACATAATCACACCTCTTTCTTAGTTTATATCTATTATAATTATATCAAACATTTTGTTTTTATAAATATAAGAAAAAGAACATATACATGTTCTTTACATATCAAGTGTACTTCTAAATTCTTTAAGATTTTGTAAGAATGTTTTATCTAAATCATCTTCTTCTACTTGTTTATCTTGAATACCAAATATTGGAGATACAAATGTAGATGGTTTATATTTTTTCTTATCATCACTATTATTAACAATAGTTTCAACTTCTTTTTGAACTTCTTCAGTAGCAGCCTTATATATTTTCTTTTTTACTCCTGCTCTTTTACATAACTCATCATAACTTATAATAGCAGTTTCTTCTTGTTCTTTTTCAAATTCATTTAAATTAATAGTTTCTTCTTTAGACGCTTCTTTTATTTCTCTTAAAATTCTATCTACATCAGATTCATTATCTTCTTGTAATACTTCTATTATTTCTTCTTCCTCTTCTTTTGGTTTTTCTATTTCATTAGCAGATATAGTTTGTACAGCTGGAGCTGGTTCTTGCTTTTGAACAACTTTCTTAGGAATCTCTTTTATCTTCATTGCTTCTTTATTTACTTCTGCAATTAATTTTTTTCTATTTGATCTTTGTAATCTTACTTTTCTATCTCCTAAATAATTAATAATAAAAATTAAGATTAATAAAAAAACAATAACCCCAATTATAATGAGCAAAAATCTACTATTCTTATCCATATTGTTTAAATAATTTATCATGTTTAAATACATTTTATTTCACTCCCTACAATTTATTTTATTGGTTATTTTTTCTTCTAAAATAATAGTACCACATTTTGTCGAATTTTGTTACCCAAAATTTTAATTTTTTTTACTTTTTTTTAGCATATTAAAATTATGATATATAAAATATAATGATTTAATAATTTTTTTAAAATTTTGACACTTATTTACTTTAAAAATTTATTAATTTTTGATATAATTTTAAATATAGAAAGAGGGATTGCTATGGATGATATGACTAGTAACTTTATGGACATTTTTACCGATAGTAGTAACGACGAAATACCTTTTAATAATGAATCGGATACTATTGATGATATACCATTTGTAGAAGATCAAAGTGATACAACAAACAATGGTAGTTTTAGTGTTCTTAAAAATTACTCTGAAGAACTAGTATCTAAAACATATATTACAAATCCTGCAATCGCAAGAGATGAAGAAATTAAGAAAATGATACTTATCCTATTAAGTCCAGAAAAATCAGTTGTTTTAACTGGTAAAGCTGGTATAGGTAAAACAAGTATTGTAGAAGGATTAAGTTATAGAATAAAAAATAGAGATGTTCCTGACGCTTTAATAAATAGTAAAGTATATAAAATTAATACTTCTTCTCTACTTGGAAAATATGAACATGATGGAATTGAAGAATCAAAATTACAAATGTTAATTAATGAAATTATGGGTAAAAAAGACATAATACTTTTTATAGATGAAATTCATACATTAGTTACTGCTTCTAGAAATGGTGGTGGCGTTGACTTCTTAAATATGTTAAAGCCTGGACTTGATAGAGGTGACATTAAAATAATTGGTGCGACTACTACTCAAGAATTTAATGAATACTTATTAAAAGATAAAGCATTCTTAAGACGTTTTGAAAAAGTTGAAGTTGAAGAACCAGATCAACCTACTACAGTAAAAATACTTATGGGTACAAAAAGAAAAATTGAAGTATCAACTGGTGTTACATTCCCATATACTGATTGGATATTAGAACAAGTATGTAAGTTTATAGTAAATATGACATCTGAATATAAAAGAGTTTATGAAAATGGATCTAGATACCCTGATGTATCATTATCACTATTTTCTAAATGTTTTACATTCGCTAGATATGAAAACTCTAAAATAGTAACATTTAAACATATATATCAAGCTATAAAAAATACAAATCTAGTATATGATGATGTTATTAAAAAAGAATTACCTGTTTTTAGAGATACATTTAAAGAATGGTTAGATAAAGAAGGCGTTGTTGTAGAAATATAAAAAAATATCACTTATGTGATATTTTTTTAATTTATATTAGTAACATGTTCTTTAAACCAAACTGTAGGTTTAGCAATTTTATTTATTTTAAAATCAACATATTTTCCTAATAAAGCATCTTCATCTATTTCTTTATATTTATTCTTTCCACCCTTATTTATTACCTTAGTAATATATAGTTTTATATAACCGTATTCATCTTTAGTCTTTTTAGTAATCTTATCGATTATTATTTTTTTACCATTCTTATACGCAATAATATCTCCTTTTTTATAATCTTCGTATAAACGTCCTCTTTCAATCATAATCGCATCTCCCCTATTTATAGACTTAATAGTGCTTGATTGAACACCAATTATATGATATTTAAAATAACCAGATATTAATCCAATAGATATAGTAAATAACAATAATAAAGGTATATCTATAATAATAGTTCTAAATACCTTTTTATAATTAATACTCTTTTCATTTTTTAGTTCATTAGTAATTATTCTAGATGAATTAATATATATTAATGCAGGTAAAATAATGCTTAAAACAGAACTTAAATAATAACCTAGATTAGGTTTATATATAATAACATAATTATATATACATAAAGGTATTACATATACTAAACAAGGATAATAACCTACTTTTGATGATATATATGTAAGCATTATATTTTTAAATATTAATGGAATAATAGTTACTGTTAAAAAAATAAATACATTAGACATAGTTATATCAAATATATAAAAATTTAGTATAACATCAAATAATATAATTAAAAATGTAATAAATTTAACTCTACTCTTTTCTTTATTATTACATAAATAAATATATCTAAATATTTCAAGTGATATTATAGATACTAATGGTAAGAATGTATTTCTAATTATATTAACAAAACTTATAGAATATACACTTCTACCATAGCCAGTAAATAATCCTAATATATATATAACTGTAAAATAAATAACTATAGAGAAAAATACTAGTTTTACTATTTTTTTATCAATGTTAGTAAGATCTGATTTTTTAAAATCATATAAAATCTTAGAACATATTGCAACCGTTAATATAAATACTGCATTTATTAAAGAAGTAAATCCATATAAACATCTTATAATTAATATAAAATATAAAAGAATATATGATATAAATGCTGTATAAATAATTTTATTCTTTTTCTTTAAAAAATCCATTTTTTCACCTACTTTTGTATGTATATTAATTTATATACAAGTTTTAGAGTTTGACTAGATGCTGGTAAATCATCATCAGAAACATCATCTCTAAATTTAGTCATTACTTTTATTGTTTTAGATTGTCCCTTTAACAAAGTATCATTTTTAGATATAGCTGTACCATCTAAATAAGTTACTTCAAAAGTTAAGAACTTTTCTTGTTCAGTAGTTATTCCACTTCTAACAATATCATAAATTTTAGCATCTACATTCCCATCATTTTCTACATTAACAGTAAATGAATAATATTCGCCTGGTTCTCTTAATACAATCTCATATTCTACTTCAGTATTTGAAGGCATAATCATCGCATCACTAACCGCTCTTACTGAACCATTATCTATATTTATATTTTTAAATACTATTTTCCAGTTTATATCATCAGGTACAATAACAGGAATAACAGGTGTAGGTTTAGGTGTTGGTTTCTTACCCTTTCCTTTATACTTAGTTTTACCTTCTTTTGGAGGTTTATAATCCTTTGATATTAAAGATTCTTTCTTTTCTTCTACTGGCGTTGTTTGAGGAGATAAAGACTTTTTATTATTAATCTTTACTCCAACATTAATTGCTAAAGAAGCATATATAATTGATATTAAAACTAAAACTACTATAAAAGAAAAAGAATAAAAAAATCTACTTCTATTATTTTGTTTTGTTTCCTTATTTAAATCATTATTCATATAATCACCTATTATATATATAATATCATATTTATTAATAAAAAAAAAGCATTATAACATGCTTTTTAATTATCTTGTACATATAACATTTGATAATCTAAATCAAATGTAGTTGCTTCAGTTGGTAAGTCTGTTGGCTCTATATTTGTATCAAATTCTATT
>CACZXL010000015.1 GCA_902785135.1 uncultured Erysipelotrichaceae bacterium | reverse complement strand
AAGAAATAAGAAAAAGGAGAAATAATATGGCTAAAGAAGTAAAATTTGAAGAAAAATTACAAAATTTAGAAGAAATAGTAAAAGAACTAGAAGAAGGAAATGTAGACTTAGATGATGCGATAAATAAGTATACAGAAGCTATGAAAATAGCTAAAGAATGTTCTGAAAAACTAGATAATGCTACTAAAGCAGTAAATAAGATACTTAATGAAAATGGTGAACTAGAAGATTTTAAAGAAATGGAAGTTCAAGAATAATACCTATTTAGGTATTATTTTTTATTATTTGTAAATACTATAAATGGAGGTATTTATGAAAAAAATATATATTAGTTTAATAATGTTATTATTTCCTTTAACAGTTTTAGGATACTCAGAAGAGGTATACCTAGGAGGAGATAATATCGGTATTGAAGTTAAAACTAAAGGTGTATTAGTTATTGGCTTATATAAAGTTAATAATTCATTTATAGCTTCATCTTCAGGAATAGAAAAAGGAGATTATATCATTAGCGTTAATAATAATGATATTAATTCTATAGATGATTTATCTAAAGAAATAGAAAAAGATCCTGATAAAGAAAATATAGATATTAAATATAAAAGAAATAAAGAGATACATAATACTTCATTAAAAATAGAAAAAGAAAATGATGAATATAAAACAGGTTTATATGTTAAAGATTCAGTTAGTGGAATTGGTACATTAACTCTTATAGATCCCGAAGATAATAGATTTTTAGCGTTAGGGCATGCTGTTTTAGATAATACTACTAATTCAGTTATAAATATTGATTCTGGTTCAATCTATTCTTCTTATATTACAGGTATTAATAAATCTGATAATGGTTCACCCGGTGAAAAAGTAGGTGAATCAAATATAGATGATAAATATGGAATTGTATCTAAAAATACTGAAAAAGGTATATTTGGTACTTATGAAAAAGAATTTAAAGATAGACGATTAATAGAAGTAGGTAAACCAAATGAAATAAAAACTGGTAAAGCCACAATTATGACAGTTTTAGATAAAGATAAAGTAATGGAATATGAAATTAATATTAGTAGCATTGATTATAATGATAGTATGAAGAATATTTTGTTTGAAATAACAGATACTGAATTACTTAGTAAAACTGGAGGTATAGTACAAGGAATGAGTGGATCACCAATTATACAAAATAATAAAATAATAGGTGCAGTAACACACGTTATTGTTGATGATTGTAAGAAAGGTTATGGTATCTTTATTACAAATATGTTAGAAGAATCAGAAAGGGAATAATATCCCTTTTTATTTGACTTTTTTCATACATTTTGGTAAAGTATTGCACCAGAAGGAATGCTTTGTATATGAAAAAAAGAGAGGAATTATTGGAAGATTATTTGGATGGTAAAATATCTAATAGTAATACATTAAATGAATTATATAATGATTCTAGTTTTATGAAATTACTAATTCTTAAAACAAGAGATCCTAATTACTATAATTTATGTTCAGATAATTTAAAAAGAGATATTGATTTTGTTTTATTTTTAACAAGAATATTTGAAGATGATTTAAATCTTTTGTTCAGTATGATTTATGGATATACAAGATACTGTGATGAAAGAGATCCTAAATATCCTGAATTGTTATATAAAATAAATGGATATTTAAAGAATTTTAATAATAATTTTGATATAACTTATTTTATGCTATATAAAAGTAAAATTATATGGTTTTTTGAAATAAAGCAAGATAAAATAGATTATTTCTTAGAAGATCAAAGTGAAAAATATCAAAAAGAGAATTTCTTTGGTTTTTCTATAATGCAATACTTTTATAATGATAGTAAAGAAACACAAATGTTCTTTGCGGAACATTATTTAGAAAAATTATTCTATGAATATGACTTTGAAAACTATATTCATAAAAAGTATCAATCATTAGATGTTTTAAATAGTGTTGAAATTAATACTGTATTATCTGATTATGTTAAATCGTTTGATGAAGGATTATATGAATTTGTATTAGTAAGACCAGAATTATTAAAAAATGGCGAGATTAAATTACTACAAATAAAGGATAATTTTGATGAATTTGCTTTAAATGACACAAGAAATAAAGTAGATACTTTTAATACAAAACTAATAGATTATTTAGAAGAACAAGATATGCTTTTAGATGAAAAAATAGATATTATTAAATTAGAAGAAGTAAAAAGATTAGGTCTAGATAAAGAATTCTATGGAAGAGAGCTTGAAATCTTACCATTTATATCTAGTAATGGTATAGTAGATTTTAATTTAGAAAAAGTAAGACTTTATATAAGAACAGAATTGCAAAATTTATTTAAAAATAAAGTTAGAAAATTAGATCTAAATAGAAAAAATGACAATAAATAGTCATTTTTTTAATTGTTAATAATGTTATAAAAACCATTGACAATAAAGGGTTTAAATGCTAAAATTAATATGTTTGTATGCCTCATGGCTTACAACCGCACTGAAATAGGTTTAAAAACTAATTATTAGTACCTTAAAGGCGAGTCTTAAGATTTATTAAAAGGAGGTAAAGTATGAAAGCAATTATTGAAACTGGTGGTAAACAATATTCAGTTACTGAAGGTGCAGAAATTTTCGTAGAAAAATTAGATGGAAACGAAAAAAATAAAGTTACTTTCGATAAAGTTTTAGTTCTTGGTGACGTTATTGGTCATCCATATGTTGAAGGAGCTAAAGTAACTGGTGAAATTGTTAAACAAGGAAAACAAAGAAAAATTAGAATTTTTAAGTATAGACAAAAAACTAACTACCACAGAACACAAGGTCATAGACAACCATATACGAAAGTTAAAATTACTTCAATCAAGTAAGGTGATTCTATGATAAAGGTAGATTTAAGAAAAGATAAAGTTATTACTATATCTGGTCATTCAGGATATGAAGAAATTGGTAAAGATATAGTATGTGCTTCAGTTAGTTCAATTGTTATTACAACTATTAATGCAATAATAGAAATTGATAATGAAGCAATTGATTATAGTGATTTAGATAACAAGATTGTTATTAGAGTTATAAAAGAAGATGATATTGTTAATAAATTAATTAATAATATGATACTTCTACTTGAAAGTCTTGAAAAAGACTATAAAGATTATATAAAAATAATAAGGAGGTAAGTCTCATGTTTAGAATGATTTTAAATATACAAAAATTTGCGCACGTTAAGGCTCAAGGTTCTACTCATAATGGTAGAGATTCTGCAGGACGTAGACTTGGTGCTAAAGCAGCAGATGGTGAATTTGTTACAGCTGGTTCAATTATCTATCGTCAAAGAGGAACTAAAATTTATCCAGGTAATAATGTAGGAATGGGAACAGATCATACATTATTTGCTAAAATTGATGGAATTGTTAAGTTCGAATCAAAAGGTAGAGATAAGAAACAAGCTAGCGTTTATGAAGCATAATAATATCACCTAATTGGTGATATTTTTTCTATAAAGGAGAAGTATATGAAATATAATAAAGTTAAAAATGCTAAAAATTCAATTCAAGATAGTAGTTATGTTATTAAAAATCCTGAGAATTATAAAGGTAAATGGAAAGATGTATTTGGTAATGATAGACCAATAATGTTAGAACTAGGTTCTGGAAGAGGTGCATTTATTATTAAAATGGCTCTTGCTCATCCAAATTTAAATTTTATAGGTTTAGAATTAGATATGAATCAAATTGGTTATGCTGCACAAAGTATTATTAGTAATCAAATTACTAATTTAAAACTTATTCATGCTGATGCAAGAGATTTAGCAGATATTTTCTTTAAAGAAATTAATACTATTTATTTAACTTTCTCTGAGCCATGGCCTAAAAAGGAAGATGAAAGAAAAAGATTTACTCATGAAAGTTATTTAAGATTATATGATAGAGTATTTAAAAAAGATAAACATATAGTTTTAAAGACTGATAATAAAATATTATTTCAATCTAGTTTAGAAAGTTTAAGTAAGTATTGGTATTCATTTAATAGAGTTAGTTTAGATTTATATAAAGATGAAAGAAAAATAGAAAATATAATGACTGACTTCGAAAAACAATATGTAAAAGAACATAGACAAATATATTATTTAGATGCTGTTTATAAAAATTAATGAAAGGAAGGTGAGATAATGTTTGTAGATGAAGTTGTAATAAAAGTTATTGCTGGTAACGGTGGTGATGGTTGTACAAGTTTTAGAAGAGAAAAATATATACCAAATGGTGGACCAAATGGTGGTAACGGTGGTAAAGGTGCTTCTATAATATTTAAAGTAGATTTAGGTCTTAGAACATTACTTGACCTTCGTTTTCAAAAAGAAATTAAAGGTAAAAAGGGTGCTAATGGAGAAGGCTCTAATAGAAACGGTAAGAATGCAGAAGATATTATAGTTAAAGTTCCATTAGGTACTACTGTTATCGATATTGATACAGGTTTAATAATAGCAGATTTGACAAAGAAAAATGATGAAGTTGTAGTAGCAGCTGGTGGAAGAGGTGGAAGAGGTAATACAGCCTTTAAAACACATTCTAATACTGCTCCTAACTTTTCAGAAAATGGAGAACCAGGTGAAGAAAAAACTTTAAAGGTAGAACTAAAGTCTCTAGCAGATGTAGGTTTTGTAGGTCTTCCTTCAGTTGGTAAATCTACTTTATTATCTAAGATTAGTGCAGCAAGACCAAAGATAGGTGCTTATCATTTTACTACATTAAATCCAAACTTAGGAGTAGTTAAAACAGTTGATGGTAGATCATTTGTTGCGGCAGATTTACCTGGTTTAATAGAAGGTGCATCTGAAGGCGCAGGATTAGGTGATAAATTTTTAAAACATATAGAAAGAACAAAAATTATTTGTCATATAATTGATATGTCTGGATTAGAAGGTAGAGATCCTTATGAAGATTATATGGTTATTAGAAATGAATTAAAGAATTATAGTGATAAATTAGCAAATAAAGAAGAAATTATAGTTGCGAATAAAATGGATATGCCTGATTCTAAAGATAATTTAGAAGAATTTAAAAAGAAAATAGATAAGGAAATAGTTGAAATAAGCGCAATTAATAATCAAGGAATAGATGAGTTACTTATTAAATTAGCGGATAAAGTAGATGAATTACCTGAAGAAGATATATATGAAGAAGATAATTTTGAAAGTCATATACTTTATAAATTTAATGAAGAAAAACCATTTACTATAGAAAAAGTAAATGATACATATGTAGTTCATAGTGAAAAAATAGAAAAATTATTTAGAATGACAAAATTTACTGATGAAGGTATAAGAAGATTCTCTAATAAACTTCGCAGAATGGGCGTTGATGAAGAACTTAAAAAGATGGGCGCTGAAGAAGGAGATACAGTTAAAATATTAGATTTTGAATTTGAATATACTGAATAATATTGCTTTTTTACTCAAATAAATGTATAATCAAAATTGATAATAAGGGATTGATAAATATGAGTAAAAGAAAAAAGAAAATGACTACTAGTCAATTGATAAAAGATATTGTATATATATCTTTAGTCGCAATATTATTTTTTGTAATAGTATTTAAATTTGGAGGATATGCTTCTGATTTTATTACTAAATCTAGTTGTAAAGCTGTTGATGAAAAATATATTGAAGGCAAAAAGCCTGGTGAAGGTATATGTGTAAATATACATGATCAAATTGATATTAAAAAGTAGTTTTTAACTACTTTTTTTGTTTTATTGTTGAATAAAGAACATTTGTTTGATATAATTAATATGTAAGAATACGGAGGCACTTATGTTTGAATATATAAAAGGTAAAATTGATGAAATAACTCCTGGTTTTATTGTCTTAGATAATAATGATATAGGATATAAGATATATGTTTCAAACCCATATAGTTTTAAAGAAAAGGAAGAATATAAGATATACATTTATCAACATATAAGAGAAGATGAAAATACTTTATATGGTTTTAAAACAAAAGATGAGAAAGATTTATTTTTAAAACTTATAAATGTTAAAGGATTAGGTCCTAAGATGGCATTACCACTATTTTCTAATGGATCTTTAGATGGTATTATTGATGCGATTGAAAGAGAAAATATACTTTATCTTAAAAAGTTTCCTAAAATTGGAGATAAAGTCGCTAGACAAATTATACTAGATTTAAAAGGAAAACTTGTATCTAAAGAAAATAATGTTGCTATAAAAGATGATGAATTATCTGAAGCGTTACAAGCATTAGGCTATAAACAAGGTGATATTAATAAAATAATACCTAAAATCAGTAGTGAATTGTCTATTGAAGATAAAATAAAAGAAGCATTAAAACTATTATTAAAATAGGAGGACTTATGGCTAAATTATTATTTAAATATGCAACTATGAATTCTGGAAAAACTATGGATTTACTTAGAACAGCATATAATTATGAAGAAAATAATGGGAAAGTAATTATTATTAAGCCTAAAGTAGATACAAAAGGAAATAATAAATTATCATCCAGATTAGGAATAGAAAGAAAAGTTGATTTTTTAGTGTGCTATGATGATAATCTATTTGAACTATTTAAAGGAAAACTTGATAATATTGATGTTATTCTTGTAGATGAAGCACAATTTTTTAGTAAAAAACAAATAGAAGATTTAAGTATTATTTCTAAAGTTATGAATATAGATGTTATTTGTTATGGTCTTAGAGTTAATTTTAGAGGAGAACTTTTTGAAGGAAGTAAAAAACTATTTGAAGTTGCGGATTCTCTAGATGAATTAGTTACTTTATGTAAATGCAGAAATGTTGCGAGATTTGTAGGTAGAAAAGAGGATGGAGTATTTAAAGTAGATGGACCTGAAATATTAATAGATGGTTCTGTTAAAAATGTTGAGTATGTTCCATTATGTAAAGATTGTTATTTAAAAGAAGTGAAAAATATAGATTTTGATAAAATAAAAGAAGATTTAAAATAGGAGGTTTTTATGGAAGATGAAAGCATTGTAAGAACAGAAGAACTAGAAGAAGCATATGAAGAAAAATTAAGACCTCAGTATTTAAAAGAATATATTGGTCAAAGTGATGTTAAAGATAATTTAAAAGTATTTATAGAAGCTGCAAAAATGAGAGATGAATCATTAGATCATGTTTTATTATACGGTCCTCCAGGTTTAGGTAAAACTACTTTAGCTTTTATTATTGCTAATGAACTAGGAGTTAACATAAAAACTGCATCTGGACCTAGTATAGAAAAGTCTGGTGATTTAGCAGCGATTCTTTCTTCTTTAGAGCCAGGTGATGTATTATTTATTGACGAAATACATAGAATGCCTAGATTTATAGAAGAAATATTATATCCAGCAATGGAAGACTTTACATTAGATATAATTATCGGTGGAGATGGATCTAGTAGAAGTATTAAAATTGATCTACCACCATTTACATTAGTAGGTGCAACAACAAGAGCAGGTGATTTATCATCTCCATTAAGAGATAGATTTGGTATTATTTCTCATTTAGATTATTATTCTATTGAAGATTTAACTACTATAGTAAAAAGAACTGCTAAAGTATTTGATATAGAAATAGATGAAATGGCTGCGATAGAACTAGCTAAAAGAAGTAGAGGTACACCAAGAATCGCAAATCGTTTACTAAAAAGGGTTAGAGATTTTGCTTTAGTAAATGGTTCAGGTATGATTGATATGGATATTACTAAATCAAGTTTAGATAAATTAAAAGTAGATAATGATGGATTAGATGAAACTGATCATAAGTTATTAGAGGCTATTATATATAAGTTTAATGGTGGACCTGTTGGTATTGACGCTTTAAGTTCTTCTATTGGTGAAGAAAAAGCAACTATAGAAGATGTATATGAACCATATTTACTTCAAAATGGATATTTAAAGCGTACAAATAGAGGACGTATTGTTACCGAGAAAGCTTATGAGCATTTAGGTATATCTCATCAAGGTAGTTTATTTTAGAGTCTACAATTGTAGATTCTTTTTTGTTGTGTTATAATCTATCTTGGATGTGTTATTATGGCAGAAGTTATTGAATTAAAAAAGTATTTAAAAGGTAGTAATGAAGAGATTAATAAAATTTTTCATGATTCAGTAATTGGTATTAAAAAATATAAAACTAATAATAAAGATATACCTGATTATGAATTAGAATCATTAGATTTTCTTGAAGGGTATATTAGTGATCTAGAAATAAGAACTAAAGATAAATCTTGGAAACCAGAGCCAATAGAAAATAAGTTTCTAAAACATTATATGTTTTTTAAAGATAGTTTTGGAAAAGATGAGTTTGTAGATACTTTTATTGGTCATTTTATTTATATAAGTGATTTATATGGACCTATTCTAAATGAAGATAAATATTATATAGAATTAGTTATATCTGGTATTATAGGTAATTGTAAAGAGTTAAAACTATCAGATAAAAATAAAATTGCAAGTATTTTAAAAGATGTTACTAAACCAATTATTAAAAGTAAGTTTGATGTAAAAGATTGTTTGGATCTAGCTAAAATGAACGATATAATTGATGGTATGAAAAAAGGATATAATCCTTTACTAATTTCAGCTTTATATGATGCGGATTATCCGGAAGATGATAATTTAAAAGAAGGTAAACTTACTTTAGATAGAATTAAAGATTATTATCTATCCCAAGAAGAATTAAGATTTTATTATGATTCAGAATATATTGATTTAGAAACTGCTACAAATAAACACAAAATAATAGAAGAGATATTAGAACAAGTGCCTAGTATAAAAACTTTTAGTAAAAAATATCAACGTATTTATTTAGATATTATGAAAAAAGTTATTAAAAAGCACAATATAGATGAAGAAATATTTGATGTTGTTAAATTAACTGCTTTGTATTTGGATCATGGAGCTCAGATAACAGAATTTGATGAAGAAGATATAGAGCATTATTTAAGTTTAAAAATAGATAATAGAAAGAGATGATAAAACATGAGAACAGATGATTTTGATTATTATTTACCAGAAGAATTAATCGCTCAAACACCATTAGAAAAAAGAGATAGTTCTAGATTGCTTGTACTTGATAAGAATACAGGTGAAATAGAACATAAACATTTTTCTGATATTATTGATTATCTTAATTCAGGTGACGTTTTAGTTATTAATAATACAAAAGTATTACCTGCGAGAATAATCGGTGTTAAAGAAGATACAAATGCTGTTATAGAAGTTCTTATGCTTAAAGATTTAGGTAATGATACATGGGAGTGTCTTAGCAAGCCTGCCAAAAGAGTTAAAATTGGGACAATTGTTAAGTTTTCTGATGAGTTGAAGGCAGAATGTACTTTTATCGGAGAAGAAGGAATAAGACATTTTAAATTTATTTATTCAGGTATATTCTTAGAAATTTTGGATAGGTTAGGTGAAATGCCTCTTCCTCCATATATTCATGAAAAATTAAATGATAAAGATAGATATCAAACTGTATATGCGAAAGAAGTAGGTTCAGCTGCTGCGCCAACCGCAGGATTACATTGGACTCCTGAATTATTACAAAAAGTTAAAGATAAGGGTGTATTAGTTGAAGAAATTACATTACATGTTGGATTGGGTACTTTTAGACCAGTAAGTGTTGAGGATGTTACTAAGCATAAGATGCATAGTGAGTTTTATTCAATGACAAAAGAGACTGCAGATATATTAAATAAAGCTAAAGAAGAAGGCAGAAGAATAATATCTGTTGGAACTACTACTACTAGAACATTAGAAACTATTATGAGCTTATATAATGAATTTAAGGAGTGTTCTGGATATACAGATATATTTATATACCCTGGTTATGAATTTAAAGCAATAGATGCGTTAATAACTAATTTTCATTTACCTAAATCTACTTTAGTTATGTTAGTTAGTGCTTTCGCATCAAAAGACTATATTATGAATGCATATGAAGAAGCAGTAAAAGAAAAGTATAGATTCTTTAGTTTTGGAGATGCGATGTTTATAAAATAAAAAGACAGATATTTAATTATCTGTCTTATTTATTTTTTCTATTTTTTCATAAATATCATTTAAATCTTTCTCATATTTACTTGTTAATTTAGCTTTATAGTATTTTTTATTAATTAGATTATCTGGTAAATATTGTTGTTTAACATAACTACCTTTATAGTCATGAGGATATTTATATATTTTAGAATCTATTCTTATAGTATCTGGTACTGGATATATTTCTCCATTTAGTATATCTTGATATGCTTTATCAAACGCTACATAAGCACTATTTGATTTAGGAGATAAAGCCATTTCTGTTACTGTTTTAGCTAGTATTATTCTGGCTTCAGGTAAACCAACTCTTTCTGAGGCTGCAATAGCTGCTTCTACTTTAACCCCCATATTAGGAGAAGCAAGTCCTATATCTTCATACGCAATCACAGTCATTCTTCTATATATACTATCTAGATCTTCTTGCATTATTAATCTTCCTAAATAGTGTAGTGAAGCATTTACATCTGATCCTCTTATAGATTTTTGAAATGCTGATAATAAATCATAATGACCTGTTTCATCTTTATCAGAAAAGAATACCGGTTTAGAATTAATTTTTTCTATTACTTCTTTAGTTATATTTTTATCTTTAGTAGAGTAGTAACATATTTCAAGTAAATTATATGCACTTCTTAAATCATTAGATGATAGTTTAGCAATCATTTCTATTTCTTTATTACTTATTTTTATTCCTTTTAAATAATCTGTTTTAGTAGCTTTTTTTAGTGCTTTTATAATGTGATCTGTTGTTAAAGGTTTTAATTCAAATATAGTACATCTACTTCTTATCGCAGGATTTATTTTATGATAAGGATTAGATGTAGTAAGACCTATTAAAGTTATTAATCCAGATTCAAGTACTGGTAATAATATATCTTGTTTATCTTTATTTAATCTATGTATTTCATCAAGTATAAGTATTAAACCACCATATAGTTTAGCTTCTTCAATAACTGTAACTAAATCTTTTTTATCATTTGTAGTAGCGTTTAACATTCTATATTTCATATCAACACTATTTGCGATAACAGATGCAATAGTAGTTTTACCAATACCTGGATTACCATATAGTATCATAGAAAATATTCTTTTATTCTTAATAAAATTATAAATAGGGCCATCTTTACTAACTAAATGTTCTTGACCAATAACATCTTCTATTTTAGTTGGTCTTAATTTTATTGCTAATGGTTCATTCATAAATATCACCTATAAATATTATATCATTAAATAAATGTTTTATATTATTATTGTTGTCAAATTATTTAAAAAACTGTATAATTTTATTAAGGTGAAAATATGAAAGATATTTATATGAATGAACTTAATGACTATATAAATTATTTATCTTTAGAAAGACAACTAAGTACTAATACAATTGATGGTTATAAGAGAGATTTAGAAGATTTTTATAAATATACTAATAAGAAATATAAAAATATTGATAAAAATGACATTATTAATTATATTTCTTATTTAAATAAAAAAGTTGGTGCGAAGACTATTAATAGACATATAGTATCTATTAAGAATTATTTTAAATATCTTGAAAGAAATAATTATATAAGTGTTAATCCATGTACTGATATAACAGGTCTTAAAACACCTAAAAAGATGCCTAGAGTATTATCAGTAGAAGATATAGATAAATTGTTAGATATAGATTTAAAAGATGCATATTCATATAGAAATAAAGCTATGCTTGAACTAATGTATTCTTCTGGTTTAAGAGTATCTGAATTATTGAATTTAACTATAAGTAATATAGATTTAGATATGAATTTAGTAAGAATATTTGGTAAGGGTTCTAAAGAGAGAATTGTACCTATATCAGATATCGCAACTAAATATCTATTTGAATATATAAATATATATAGAAATACATTAGTAAAGAATAATATTACTGATTTAGTATTTTTAAATTCAAGAGGGAATAGATTAAGTAGACAAGGATTTTTTAAAATATTAAAAGAAATTGCATTAGAAAAAGGCATAAAAAAAGAAATATCACCACATGTACTTAGACATAGTTTTGCGACACATTTACTTAATAATGGCGCAGATCTAAGATCGATACAAACTATGCTTGGTCATGAGAATATAGAAACTACACAGATATATACACATGTTTCTAATAATTATGTTAAAAAGAATTATGAGGAAGCTCATCCAAGGAGTCAGAGATAATAGGAGGATTTATGAATAAAGAAATATTAGAAAGATATAATGAATGGTTAAATAGTGATTTTATATCAGAAGAAGATAGAAAAATACTTGAAGATATGACTGACGAAGAAATAGAAGAGGCTTTTTGTAAGACACTAGAATTTGGTACTGCAGGCATAAGAGGTATTATGGGTGTTGGTACAAATAGAATGAATGAATATAATATAGGTAAAGTTACACTAGGACTTGCTAATTATTTAAATAAACATTATGCTAATCCATCAGTAGTAATAGGTTATGACACAAGACATAATTCAAGAGAATATGCATTTTTAACTGCATTAGTATTAAACCATGAAGGTATTAAAACTTATGTGTTTAGAGATATTACTTCTACACCAGAAGTATCTTTTGCGGTTAAATATTTAAAGACTTCTTCAGGAATAGTTATCACTTCTTCACATAATGCTAAAATATATAACGGTTATAAGGTTTATAACAATAAAGGAGGACAAATAGTTCATCCAGAAGATACTGAAATAATAAATGAAGTAAATAATATTACTAATTATAATTTAGTTAAACAAGCACCATTAAATAATCCTTTATTTAATTATTTAGATAAGACAATTGATGAAGAATTTAATGAAGAAAATGAAAAAGTTATTATTAATAGAGATTTAATTGAAAAATATTCAAACAAATTAAAGATAACTTATACTTCATTACATGGAACTGGTATAAAAGTTATACCATTTATATTTGAAAAGTTTGGTATTAGATATAATTTAGTAAATGAACAATGTAAGGTAGATCCAGAATTTACATATGCACCTGAGCCAAATCCTGAATATGAATTTAATTATGATTTAGCTAAAAAATATGCAAAAGAATTAGGCTCTGATATTATTTTATCTTCTGATCCAGATTCAGATAGAATGGGCGTATTATATAAATCTGGAAGAGAATATAAGATTCTTTCAGGTAATATGATTGGTGCAGTATTCGCATATTATTTATTAAATAATAAAAAAATAGTTAAAGGTAATTATATTGTTAGAAGTATTGTTTCTACATCTTTAGTTGATAAAATAGCAGATTATAATAATGCTAAAGTAGTAGAAGTTCTAACAGGTTGTAAAAATATAGCAAAAGTTAAAGATGAAGATCCAGAAAACTATTTATTTGGATTTGAAGAATCACTTGGTTATATGTTTAATTTAAATATTAATGATAAGAATTCATTCTCAAGTACAATATTTTTAATAGAAATTTTATGTTATTTAAAGAGTATAGATATGACTTTAGAAGAGTATGTTAATGAAATATATGAAAAATTTGGATATTATGAAACAATAACTGATAGTATCACTTATGAAGGTATAGATGGTACTGAAAAAATGAAAGAAATAATGGATAAGCTTAGAAATGAAAATATTTTTAATGAAAAAGAAAAAATAGATTATAGTACAAGAAAAGATGATTTAAAAACAAATGCATTAAAGTTTATTATTAATGATAATGAATACTTTATGGTAAGACCATCTGGAACAGAACCTAAGATAAAACTTTATTTCATAGTAAATGATAAAAACCATGAAGATGCAATAACTAGAATAAATAATTTAATAAGTTTGGTAAAACAAAAATTAATGAAATAAAAATGACATATTTTTATTGATTATGATAAAAAATAATGTTATACTAATAATAGTTTAATAATAGAGTAGATTAGTGTAGGAGTGATAGTATATGAATAAAAAAAATAAGAGTACTCTAGTGCTTGTAATTTCAGTTATTGTTTTATCATTAGTGGTATTTGGTTTAACAATATCTAAAACAAGAATATTAAGTAATGCTAAATTATTTAATTTTTCTTTTAGTAATAATAAAAAATTAAAAGGAGATGTTTCTAATCCTAGTTCAAACAATAATTTAACAAGTATTACGTTATACAATTATACAGTAACAAGTTCGACTGTTTTAACTTCTTTTAATAATCCGTCTACCAATACATTAGAATATACGATTAATGCTGATTCGAATGTACAAAATATTACCTTTGACGCCGTTAAAGAAGATTCAAACGCTAGATATTTCTTGTATAAAATTAATGGAGAAGACGTAACAGATGCAGAAATAATAAGAATTAAACCTGGAATTACAACTTTCATAATTAGAGTTGAGGCTGAATCTGGTGCTACTCAAGATTATACAATTACAATTAATAAATTATATGCTGATAGTAACAAATTAAGTAGATTATCGGTTAGTGGATCTGAATTATATGATAATGATAATAATCCAACTACATTTGATCCTAATGTAAATACATATAGAGCTACTATTGAAGAAGATGATGAGGGAGATGAACAACATGTAGTTTCAGATTACTCCCCATACATTTATGCTATACCTGAATTATATGGTGCTTCTGTTACAATTGAGCCACCTGCACAAAGAATTTTTGGTGAAAATATATATACTATTAGAGTGAGAGGTGTAGAGTTACCTGAAAATGTTTATTATCTTAAACTTACAGTTAATAGAGCTAAATCAGATAATGCGGAATTAAATGATATCATTATTAATGAACATCCTATTAATGATTATGGAGTAGAATTTGATTCTACTGAGATGCATTATGATATAACATTACCTGATGATGCTGATTGTAATATACAAATAGGATATGAAGCTAAAACAGGACAAACTGTAACAGTTACTCCTGCTTCAATTTATACTTGTAAATCTCCACTAATGGAATATGATATTACTGTAGTATCTGAAGATGGAGAAAATACAAATGTTTATGAAATATTTATATCAAGGAATATTATAGTAAGTACTAAATTGTCATCACTTTCAGTTGTTAATGGTGATGATGAACAAACAGAATACAATTTAACACCAGACTTTAATTCTGATACTACATCGTATGCTGTAACTGTTCCTTATGATGTAGATAATATATCAATTAAAGCTACTACTGTTGATTCTGATGTTTCTGTAGAAATGCATTGGACAGATAACAGAGAAGAAAATACTTTAAATATCGGTGATAATGTTTTAGAAATCACTTGTTCTGCAGCAAGTGTAACTGATACAAAATATACTTTAACTATAACTAGAGAAGGACCATCGTTAAATAAATTAAGTGGTTTAGCAATAAACGGTTATTCAATATCTCCTAATTTTAATCCAGATATTAATAACTATACTGCTACAGTACCTTATGAAGTAGAAAGCATATTTGTTGTAGCAGAAAATAATACACAAATACCATTAACAATTACTGGTGATGGTAATCATGATTTAATTGTAGGTCAAAATACAATAAATATTGATGTAACACCTCCTGGAGGAACAGCTAATAGATATACTATTCAAGTAACTAGATTAGATAATGTTGAATTTGATGATTTAGATATAGATAATGGAATAGCAGTAATTAATGAACCAATGAATGTTAGTCAAATAAAAGAAAAAGCAGGAGTATCTTATAATCCTATAATATTAGATGAAGATAAAAATGAAAAAGAAGATACTTCTAAAGTAAAAACAGGAGATTTCCTAAGAATTGGTGGACATGATTATCCAATATCATTATTAGGAGATTATTATAAAGATGGCAATGTAAATTTATTTGATATAAACGCATTATATACAGATTATGTAGAAGGAACTATTCCTACTGATGACGAAGCTAAATTAAAAGCTGGAGATTATTATAAAGATAATTCAGTAAATCTATTTGATGTACAGGCTCTGTATGAATGGTATTTAGGATTATAGGAGGCGAATGATATGAATAAGAAAAAAGTAAGCATAATTTTAGGATCAGTGATGGCAGTATTCTTATTGTCATTCGCTAGTCTAACTTTATTTAAGAATTTAAATGTAAATACAAATAAAATAAAAGGTAGTGTATATACTGGTTCAGCAAGTATTGTATGTAGCAATTCTTCGCTAGAAGTTGGTGGTACAACAAGTTGTACATTATACGCTAACTATTCTGATACAATGAAAATGATTGATGGTACTGTTACAGGAAATGGTATTACAGTATCAAGTGTTACTAAATTAATTGATGGACAAGGTAATAATGGAGCTAGAATAGCTTATTATGGTCTTAATGTTACACCTAATGAAAATGTAGCTGTTGCAACTATTAATTTATCTGCTTCACAAGCAGGAACAGGTACTGTTTCATTTAGTGGTTATGTAGCTTCAAGTGATCCAAGTACATTAGTTAATATTGAAGGATCTGCTAGTATATCTATTAGTAATCCTACACCACAACCAAGTTCGAATAATAATTTAGGGTCATTAAGTGTTTCTGGTGCAAATATTGGAACATTTGATCCAAGTAGAACTACATATGGTGCTACTGTAGCTAATTCAGTAACAAGTGTAACTATTACTGCTACTAAAGGTGAAGTTAATCAAACTATTGAAGGTACTGGTACAAAATCATTAAACGAAGGTAACAATGTATTTAATGTTGTATGTACTGCTCAAAATGGTACTTCAAAAACTTATGTAATAACTATTAATAGAGCTTCAGGTACTATTAGTTCAAACAATAATATTGGTTCTATTACTATAATGAATGGTAATACTCCAGTAAATATAGGAACAGTAAGTCCTACTAAAACTAAATATACTGCTACTGTAGCAAATAGTGTAGGTAGTGTACATGTTTCTGCTACACCAGCAGATAATTCTGCTACAATAAGTGGTAACTTAGGAGATCAAACATTATATGTAGGTAAGAACAATTTAGTTATTAATGTAAAAGCTCAAAATGGTAATTCTAAAACTTATACAGTTGAAATTACAAGATCTAGTAGTGGTGGAGGAGGAGGAAGCTCTCAAAGCTCAGTTTGTTCTCTATCAAGATTAAGTGCATCAGGTACTAATTTATCTAGTAATTTCTCATCTACAGTATATTCTTATACATATGTAGTTAAAAATAGCGTTACTAGTACAACAATATCTGCTACTCCAACTGATAGCAAAGCTAATGTACAAGGTACTGGTAAAAAAGATTTAAAAGTTGGTAATAATACATTTAATATAGAAGTTACTGCAGAAAATGGTAACAAAAAGATTTATAGTATTAATATTACTAGAGAAGGAGATAAGAACAGTGGTTCTAATTCTAATAAACCTTCTAATGGTACAAGTTCTAATACATCTAGTAGTAAAGATAGTAATGCATTATTAAAAGAGTTAGTAGTTGATGGAAATAAGATGACATTAACTGATGATAACTTCAGTTATAATTATACTGTTTTATATGATGTTACTAGTGTTAAAGTAGATGCTAAGGCTAAATCAGATAAAGCTAAAGTTAAAATTGTTGGTAATAATGATATACAAGTTGGTAAAAATACAATTATGATAACTGTTACAGCAGAAGATGGTTCTGAAAAGATATATCTTATAAATGTAACTAGAAAAGATGCTAAAGAAAAACTATCAAGTGATTCTAAGTTAAATCAATTAAGTATTAATGGTTATGGAATTGATTTTAAACCAAATGTATTTAAATATACAGTTAAAATAAATAGAGAAAAACAATTAGATATAAGTTATACTCCAAGTAATGATAATTCTAATGTTGTTATTATAGGTAATGATAATTTATCTAATAATAGTGTTATAAGAATAGAAGTTACAGCAGAAGATGGAAACTTATCTGTTTATGAAATAACAGTTAAGAAGAAAACTAGTGCAAGTGTAGTTATTCTAGGTTCAATATTAGGAATTCTATTAGTTGGTGGTATTGCTGCATTTGTATTATTCTTATTAAAAAATAAGAAAGAAAAAGTTTCAGAAAAGCCAGAGGAAGTAGCTAGTTTCTCACAAGCAGATGTTTATGATGAATATATTAAAAATACTACTGTTCCAGCACCTGGTGTAGTAACTGAAGAAGCAGCTATGACTGCAGAAGAACCGGTTGAAACTAAGACTGAAGAAGTTAAAGAGGAACCAGTTGAAGTTGAAACAGAGAATACTCCAGTAGAAGAAAATGCTGATGATTTATTTGAAAATCAAGAGTTAATTAATGATGTTCCTGTAATAGAAGAACCAGTAAATTCTGAAGCAACTGACGAAACAGAAGTTATTCAAGAAGAACCTATGATTGAAGAACCTACAGTTCCTGAATTAACAGAAGTTACTGAAGAAGAACCAGTTGAAACTATTGAAGAAGATATTACTGAAGATAATTCTACAGATGATACATTAAATCAATAAAAAAGTTCAAATTAATTGAACTTTTTTTATTTCTATGTTAATATACACTTATTCGGCGAAAAAGGTGATAATTATGAATAAAATGGCTCAAATTTGTAAAGGTAGAGTGGATGAAATAGAAAAAGAAAATAATAATGTCCGATTAGAATTAAAGTATTTATATCCTTTATTCTTAAAACATAGAGGTAAACCATTAAGTGAATTTATATCTTCCATAGATAATGATTTTAAAAAGAAAATAAATGAAGAAATTTTAAAGAATTATATAGATGAAATGAAAAAACATTATTATCCAGATAGAGGATATGAGATGGAAGCTATATATAATCTATCTGTAGCGTTAGAGTCTAAAGATGATTTACTTATAAAATTTCGTGAGAGTCAAA
>CACZXL010000014.1 GCA_902785135.1 uncultured Erysipelotrichaceae bacterium | reverse complement strand
AATAAAGATAATATCATAAAAAAAATTGACGAAGGAAGAGAAGCATTTATTTTTTTATATAAAACAAATGCTGGTTTAGTTGCGCTTAAATTTTTCAAAAAAGAAATAGAAGACCCTTTTGGAAATAAAACTATAGTTACAAAAGAAACAATGGATAACAAAGAAAAAAAGATAAAAATTATACCTGAAATTAAAGAATTTAGCAATGATGTAAAAATATATGATTTAGTATATGATGAATATGGAAACTTTGTTGGTTATACTATGGAAATTGATTTTTATAAAAGTTTAAATATATATAGAAGTAGTCATAATATTGATGAAAAAATTGATTTACTTAAAAGATTAAGAGATAGAGATGAGAGATTAAATGAACAAGGGATATATATTGGAGACTTTAATCCCTCTAACTTTGGAATTATAGAAAACGGTATTAAACTATTTGATTTAGATAACTATAGAATTGGAGAATATGACTTTGACTTTAAAGATACATTTGTTAGTAAATTTGAAAAACATTCTTCACAAAAAGAAAATGTAGATAATTATTGTTTTAATTATCTAACATTATATTATTTAATGAATTTAGTTGCAGTATTAAAGAACGTTAATAATGAAGTAGAAAAAAAAGGATTACCAAAAAGAATAAGAAATGATGAAAATAATGAATTATATGAAAGCTTAAAAAATATAAATGATGATTACAAAAAAAGATACCTTATTGATAATATAAGAGAAAGAAAAAAAGGATTATTTAGATAATCCTTTTTTTAATCTCTTAATTTTATATTTAATTTAGTCTCAACTTCATTAATTATATTTTTAAATACTTCCATTACTTCTTCATCTGTTAATGTTCTAGTTGGATCTTCAAATGTAAGATTATATGCGATAGATTTATTATCTAATCCTATATTTTCTCCAACATATAAATCAAATACTGATATATCTGTAAGTAATCTTCCACCAGCATGTTTAATTACTTTAATAACTTCTTCATTCTTCATACTCATTGGCATAACAAACGCTAAATCTTTTTTAATATAAGGAAGTTTAGAAGCTGGTTTAAATTTAACAGGTTTAGTTTTAACATCTAAATCATTTATAGATAATTCTAGTACATATATTTCATCTTTAGAAACAATAGGATGTATTCTACCAAAGAACCCTACTTTATTCTTATCTAAATATATATCTGCGCTTATTCCAGGATGTAAATTTTCTTCAGTACTTTCTACAAAACTATATCTATTCTTTAATCCTAAATAATCAAGCAAATTAGAAACTATTCCTTTAAGAACATAGAAATCATTCTTAACAACTTTCCCTTGCCATAAATTAGAAATATAGTTTCCATATAACGCTACTGCTAAATGGTTTTCTTCTTTAAAATCATCATAGAATACTTTACTAGTTTCATATATATTAATATCTTTTAATCCTCTAGATTTATTATATTTAATTACTTCAAGCATAGATGGAATCATTGTTTTTCTTAAAGCACTTCTATCAGAACTCATTGGATTTGGAATAACAATAGTACTTCTATCTTTATAGAACATATTCGCAGTCTTTTGATCTACTAATGAATAAGTTCTAGTTTCATTTAGACCTAGAGTTCTCATTCTCTTACTAATATTTTTCTTAAATCCAAAGCTATGTTCAAACTTACCTTCTCTTGTAGGAAGAACAGGCATAGTATTTTTAAGATTATGATAACCATATAATCTACCTATTTCTTCTGCAATATCATTAACATTTTCTTCTATATCTAATCTTCTTCTTGGAATAGTAGTTATAAACTTACCAGATTTTATTTCATATTCAAAATCTAATTTTTTTAGTTCAGTTTCAATATCCTCATCAGTTAATTCTAATCCTAAAAGCGAATTTATTCTTTCTGTTGTAAATTCTATCTTTTTTTGTTTCTTATCTTCATTATCGTATTCTGCTTTACCAGATAATACTTTACCAGAAGCATATTTTTCTAGTAAGTAACATGCTCTATCAAGTGCAGCATCAGTATATTCAAAATTAAGTCCTTTTTCATAACGAAGAGATGCTTCACTTCTTAGATTTAATCTTCTAGCAGTTTTTCTTATATTAGTTGGATTAAATATAGCACTTTCTATTAATACTGTTTTAGTGTTTTCATCAACATCAGTATTAAGTCCACCCATAATACCAGCGATTGCAACTGCTTTATTTCCATCAGTAATAACTATATCTTCATTTGTTAAAACTCTTTCTTGTTCATCAAGAGTAGTTATTTCTTCGTTATCTTTAGCTTGTCTAACAACTATTTCATTACCTAGTTTATCTTTATCAAAGAAATGAAGTGGTTGTCCATATTCAAGCATAACATAATTAGATATATCTACTATATTATTTATTGGTCTCATGCCTGCGCTTATTAATCTATTTTTGATAAATTCTGGTGATTCACCTATTACTAAATCAGTTACCATTTTAGCTTTATAATAAGTACATCTATCAGTATCTACTTTTAATTTAAATTGATCATTAATATTATCTTTTATTTCTGAATAATTAGATTCAGGTAATTTTACTTTTTTACCTAAAATAGTACCTATTTCATATGCAAAACCAATGTGATATCTACAGTCATTATTTTTATGTTTATGAACATCTAAATCATATAAAGTATCTGAAACTCCTAAGTATTCAAATGCATCCATGCCAACAGGTGCATCCTCTGGTAGCTCATGAATACCTTTTTTATAATTTTCTTCATTGTCTTCTTCTAAACCAAGTTCACATAAAGCACATATCATTCCATTAGATTCTTCTCCTCTAATAGAACCTTTTTTAATTTCCATTTTAGGTAATTTAGATCCAGGAAGTGCCACAATAACTTTAAGACCAGCTTTTACATTAGGTGCCCCACATACTATTTGTCTTGTATCAGTACCTACATCTACTTGGCATACATGTAAATGATCTGAATCAGGGTGATCAATGCATTCTTTAACTTCACCTACTACTACATTATTAATACCTGTGTTAACAACATGCTCTACATTTATTCCGGCTTTAGTAACTTTATCTGCTAATTCTTCTAGATTTTCATCTTTAATATCTATATAATCTTTTACCCAGTTCATACTTATCATGTTACTTCACCTCTTTTCTATCAAAATTTTTTGTTTCTCTTAAATCATTTTCATGCATAGTTCTCATATCAGTCATATTATATTTAAGCATCGCAATTCTTTCTCCTGCCATACCAAATGCAAAACCTTGCCACTTATCTGGATCATATCCACACATTCTAAGAACATTTGGATGAACCATTCCTCCACCAGCGATTGTAATCCATCCTTTTGGCTTACACATATTACATCCAGAACCATCACAATATATACAGCTCATATCCATTTCTACACTAGGTTCTGTAAAAGGATAATAACTAGGTCTAAATCTTGCTTCAGTTGTTTCACCAAATGTATGTTTAACAAATGCATCAAAAGTACCTTTTAAATCACTTAAAGAAATATTCTTATCAATAACTAATCCTTCTATTTGAGTAAATTCTTGTTCATGAGTTGCGTTAATATCTTCTCTTCTATAAGTTTTACCTGGACATATCATTCTTATTGGAGTTTCACCTTTACCATCAAGCATAACTCTTACTTGTACTGGTGAAGTTTGGCTTCTTAATAGTAAATCTTCATCTTTTAAATAATATGTATCTTGAGCATCTCTTGCTGGATGATCTTTTGGTAAATTAAGCATTTCAAAGTTATATTTATCTAATTCAATTTCAGGTCCTTCATATATATCATAACCTAAACTAATAAAGAAATCAGATGCATCATCTATTACTTTTTCAACAAATGATGGAGATCCAGATTCTATATCTAATCCAGGCATAGAAATATCTACTTTTTCATTTTCTAACTTCTTATTTAATTCCTCTAATTCATATTTTTCTTTTAATGCCTCTACTTTAGAAAAAATGTCATTTCTAAAATCAGTAATTAATTTACCAAATTCTTTCTTTTCTTCAATAGATAAATCTCTAAGACTATTAGTAAGTTCACTAACAGGTCCTTTCTTACTTAAATATTTAACTTTAAGTTCATTAAGAGTATCAAGATTTTTTACTTCTTTTAATTTTTCTTCAATTTCTTTTTGTAATAAAGTAATTTTTTCTTTCATATTATCCTTCCTTTCAAACAAAAAAATCTATAAATGTAAGGACGATTCATCGCGGTACCACCTTACTTTATAGATTTACTATACTCTCTTATTTTTAACGCAAATTACACGCTATAACTTTAATTATAGAACCTAGAGAATGAATTCATATAATGTTACTTGTTAGTTTCCACCATTTCTAACTCTCTATAAAGCACTTATTATATTACTACTTTCTCATCAACGTTTATGCCATGATTATAACACATTTATTATTTTAATACAAGATTCATTGAAAAAATATATTTATTATGTTAATATGTATGTAATGAAGGAAACTTCATATAATAAAAGAGGAACATTCACTAACCTGAATGTCTACCTTAAAGATGGTTAGACATTTAAGCTATAAGCTTAAGTGTCATTTTTTTATCTCTACTATTATTAGTAATAGAAGGAATAAGATGATTGATATCAGTTTTAATACCTTACAAACGTAAATACGTTTTTTCATCATATCACCTCCTTCCTTTTAGAATGCAGGTAGACACTTAAGTTTTTGAATGTTCCAATAATCTTATTCACCATATAATATTATAATTCCCTTATTTTTTAAATTATTGTATAATATCTTTGTGATGTTTATGAACGAAGAAAAATTAAAAACTTATTATAATAAATTTAATGAAGATAAAAGATTAGATACTAAACATGGTCAAATAGAATATCTAACTGCGATGAAATATATTCATGATTATATTAAAGAAAATGATAAAATTATCGATATAGGTGCTGGAACTGGTAAATACTCTAAAGCACTTAGTGATGAAGGATATGATGTATTCGCTGTTGAACTATGTAAATCTAATTTAAGAGAAATAGAAAAAAAAGGAATTAGATGTATTCAAGAAAACGCAACCAACTTAAAAAAAATAGAAGATAATTCATTTGACATAACTATTTTATTTGGACCAATGTATCATTTAATATCAACTGAAGAAAAAGTAAAAGCTTTAGAAGAAGCAAAAAGGATTACTAAAGAAAATGGATACATATTTATAAGTTACTGCATGAATGAATACGCAGTTATAACTCATGGTTTTATTGATAATAATATAAAAGAATCTATTAATAATAATTTGATAGATAAGGATTATAAAATAACTCCTAAAGATGATGATTTATATTCATTTGTAAGATTAGAAGATATTAATTATTTAAAAGATAAATGTAATTTAAAAAGAGTTAAAATTTTATCTCAAGATGGACCAACTGAATATATTAAAAAAGTTATTAATAAAATGAATGATGAAGAATTCAATACTTATTTTAACTATCATTTAAGTACTTGTGAAAGACCAGAACTTTTAGGGGCGGGAAGACATATATTAGATATACTACAAAAATAAAAATATCACTATTGTGATATTTTTTTTATTTCTATTCCTAGAACTCCATATTTATCTTGTTCTTCTTTTGTATAATATTCTTCCATATCTTTTGGATTAGCTTCTTCATCTTCTTTATATCCCATTGATACTTTGTCAAAATGTTTATATAATTCAGTAAACGAATCATAATGATGTAAGTTTATTACTTCTACAAGTAGTTTCTCACCTGTTTCTCTATTAGTAAATTCTATTTTATCTTTTACTTTTAATAGTTGTCTCTTTTCATCATTTAGTCTTAATTCAATTGTTTTGGTACCATTTTTAATACTTTCAAATGGACCATTATTTAATTTCATTTCATGCATAATTATTCCTCCAACAATTTATAAAATAAATCTTCTTTTTCTTTATTATTACTTGAATCTATAAATGTAATTTTACCAGTATTATTACTTAATAAATTCTTTTCTTCTAATACTTCTTTAGTATGTTTAGATACTCCTACACTACCATCATAAAAATTGACAGGACCTAATACTTTAGTTATCTCTTCTTTAATAAGAGGATAATGAGTACAGCCTAGTACTACATTTTTAACACCTTTATACTTACCTATTTTATCTTCTAAATAATTTATAATTTTATCTTTATTACCCTCTTCTATTAGATCCGCAAGTCCTGAGCAAGATAAAAGAATAGTTTTATGATTATCATAAGTATTAAAAAGTATTTTAAATTTATCACTATTAATAGTAGCTTTTGTTGCCATTACTAATGTACTTTCATCATTTACTGATTTATAAGCTGGCTCTATTGCAATTATAGGTACATTATATTTATTTCTTAAATATTCTTTAGATATTGCTGAAGCAGTATTACACGCAATTACTATTATCTTACATCCCATATTAATTAATTTATTAACTATATCATCTGAAATATTAATAATTTCTTCATTAGTCTTATCACCATATGGGTTATTAATTGTATCTGAATAATATAAATAGTCTTCATTAGGTAGAATTCTAATTAACTCTCTTAGAACTGTTACTCCACCAATACCTGAATCAAATACTCCTATCATATTATCACTTCCTTATAATAAATCAATTGCTTTTTTTATTTCTTCTTTTTGTTCATTAAAATTAAATTTAGTTACTGGTATTCTACCAACCATATTTGTTCTTAAAAAATAATTTAGTGTATCAAAAGAATTTAATGTTTCTTCTGTACCACTTCCACTTCCACCAGCACACGCAATACATATAATATTCTTTTCTTTTATTTTTGAATCATCTTTAAAAGAATCACATCTTTTTAATCTATCAAAAAAAGTTTTTGCAGATTCACTCATCTCATGAAAATAAACAGGTGTTATAAAGATATAAGAATCAAATTCTTCCATGTAGTGATAAATATCATTAAAATCATCTTTTTGAATGCATACATGATTATCTTTACATATTCCCCAACCTCTTGCACCACATGCATAACACTTATTTATATTTTTCTTATTCATACAAATATGTTCTACATCTATATTTTTTTCTTTTAATATATTTTCACATGTTTCTACGCAAGAGAAAGTTAATCCAATTTTGTTAGGAACAAAACTTTCTTCATTAACTATATTATTACTAAAACTTAATATTAATGTTTTCATTTTAACACTCCTATAATGGTGCTAGATGCAGGAATTGAACCCACAACCTACTGATTACGATTCAGTTGCTCTACCAATTGAGCTAATCTAGCATGGCTGCCCCTGTAGGATTCGAACCTACGCATGCTGGAGTCAGAGTCCAGAGCCTTACCGCTTGGCCAAGGGGCAATCATATAAATATTTTATCACAAATTATTCTAATATTATTAAAAATATGTTATAATTTTTTTGTGCTCTAGTGGCGAAATTGGTAGACGCGATAGACTCAAAATCTATTTCCCCTTAAAGGAGTGTCGGTTCGAGTCCGACCTGGAGCACCAATTAAATAAAAAAAACTATTGTTAAATAGTTTTTTTATTTTTTTCTGAATCAAAACATAATTTTTGTGGTGAAACACTATATTTAATATTTGATTCTTCTACTTTACCATCAGGATATGTAACTTTGCATGGAATTTGTAAATTAATTCCCTCTTCAAAATTAATATCTCCATCCATTATATCTTCTTTGAATAGTTTTAAAGTGCAATCAAATAAACAGTATTTCCCACTTTCTCCTTTATACAATGTAAATGTATGTTCACCACTTTCATTTTTATAATTAGTAAAATATCCTTGTGCTAAAACAGATGGATAACCACTTATACATAATAAATTACACGCTACTGAATTTATTTCAACACATTGAGCTAAATCACCTGTCCCTATAAAACTGGATATATTATATACGGTTTCTCCTTTTTCTTCATTAAATGTTCCAACATTTCTATCAAAAGCATAACTATCTCTTTGTTGTGCCGATGTTTTATATTTTTCTTTATAGAAATTTGCTAATAACGCATGCTTCTTTTCTATAGGAGTTTCTTCCATATAAAAACAATCTTTAGAATATTCCTTAATAACAGTAAAAACTAAATCTCGAAATGATTCATCTGATTCACTTATTCTTTTTCTTAACTGTTCAATATATCTAGTATAAATATCTTTAGAATCAAAACTCATCTTTAAGGGATAAAGTCTATTGTTGACAGTAACATAATCATATCTACCTATTCCGCCTTCATAAATGGCAAAAGGCTCACTTTCATCGTTACTATATTTCTTTTTAGTTTTGACTAGGTAATTATTCATCAAAATTTCATATAAAACTTCATCTGATGTCATATCTGATTTTATTAATATTTCAAACTTACTAATATTATACATATTATTCCTACTTTCAATTTAATCATAACAAAATTAGTAATCAAAGTAAATAAAAAACAAGGTATTATCCTTGTTTTTATTCTACTATATATACTGGTGTTCCCTCTTCTACCATCCAATATAAAGCTTCTATTTGATCATATGGCATATTAACACATCCATGAGTTGGATCATAAGTATAAATATTACCACCAAAATTATGTCTCCAAGTTGCATCATGTAATCCATGTGAATTTCCTATAAATGCCATCCAATAATTTACTACAGTATCATATTCATTATTCGCACCTACTAATCTAGCATTGGTAGTTTTATAATTAATATAATAACTACCATAAGGAGTATCTCCTCCATAGCCTGTAACAACAGGAGAACTTAAAGCTAGTTTACCATGATCATAATAATCTAATTGTTGATTTGAAATAGATACTCTTATATATGTATTTTTAAACTTTTCTTGAACTACAATTTTTATTTCTTTTTTAGAAGCATTTTTACTAGAATCTATAACTGTAAAAGTTTCTTTATATTCACCTATTTTAGTAACATCTAAATTTGATTCAACTTTTACTTTATTTGTTAAATCACCATCTACATTATCATTAGCTTTATATGCTGGAGTTACATAAGTATCATTTTCATCAAGATAGACTGTTTCATCTGATGATACTTCTAATACTGGTGGAACTTTGTCTACTACTTTAACTTTTCTTATTAATACTTTATCTATATTTAAATACTTTACTTTTAATTTATATGTAATTTTATAACTGCCTAATTTTTTATAATCTATTTTTCCGTTTACTTTTACTTGATCAGATATATCTTTGTTATATAATTTAGCAACAAAACCTTCATCTTTATATGTATCTCCATAATTAACTATTACTGTTGGGTCACCCTTTAAATAAAAATCAGTAAAAATAACATTTTTCTTAAAATAGAATAATACAATAATAATAAGCAGCAAAAAAAGAATTATTAATTTAATAATTAGTCTTAGTCTTTTGTTTTGTTCTACAATTTTTTCAAAAGGTATCTCACTATAATCTTTGCCCATTATTAATTCCCCAATTCTTTATTATTTTCCCCTTGCACTAAACGTATTATATCACTAAAAATAAAAATGAGAAACAATTATTTCTCATTTTTTATTTTTTTAAATTATCTAGTTTTTCCTTCATCATTTTATAAGCTATAGATGGGTTTGCTTTACCTCTAGTTTTCTTCATAACTTGACCTATAAAATAGTCTAATGCTTTTGGATTTTCTGGATCATAAGTTTCAATTGCTTGTGGATTTTCAGCAAGAACTTCATCAACAATTCCTTCTATTGATCCTTCATCAGTTATTTGCATCATACCTTCATCTTTAACTACTTGCATTGGTTCTTTCTTTTCTTCTAGAACTTTATTAAATACATCTTTTGCTTGTTTACTAGATATAGTTTTATCATCTATTAGTTGATCTCTAAGCATATCTGGTGTCATATATATATCATCTATTGTTATCATATGATAATTTAAATATGATAAAATCATACCATTTACCCAGTTACATGCTTCTTTAGGATCAGTTCCTAGTTTAACTGTATCTTCAAAGAAATCACTTATTTTCTTTTCTTTAACTAAGATATTTGAATCATATTCAGATAATCCATAATCATTCATATATCTTTTTTTACGATCATAAGCAAGTTCTGGAATAGATGCCCTGATTTCATCTAACCATTCTTTTGTTAATTTATATTTAGGAATATTTGGTTCAACAAAATATTTATAATCAACTGCATCTACTTTTGATCTCATCGCAATAGTACTTTGAGTCTCCTCATCCCATCTTCTTGTTTCTTGAATAACTTCAGTATCATAAGTTCCATCTTCTTTGGCTTTAGTTTGTCTTTTTATTTCGTATTTAATACAATCTCTTACTCCACCAAATGAGTTAACGTTTTTCATTTCTACTTTTGTTCCCCAGTTAGAAGGATCTTCTGGATCTAAACTTTCATCCATAATAGATACGTTTACGTCACATCTAATATGACCTTTTTTAGTATCACATTCAGATACACCTAAATATTGGTATACTGTTCTCATGTGTTCTAAGAATGCCATTGCTTCTTCACCTGTTCTAAAATCTGGTTCTGTAACTAATTCTAGTAATGGATTAGCTGCTCTGTTATAATCGATAACAGTTGTATCATATAAGTGATCAGATGATGCAGCATCTTCTTCTAAGTGAATATTATTAACTCTTACTCTCTTTTCTTCCCCTTCACATTCATAATCAACATAACCATAAATACCTACTGGTATAGGTTTAGTTTCTTGTGTTATTTGATAGTTTTTAGGCATATCTGGATAATAATAATTTTTTCTTTCAAAATACATATATTCTGGTTGTTTACAATTTAAAACCATAGATGTCTTAATTGCGTATTCAACTGCCTTTTTATTAACTACAGGAAGTACTCCAGGGAATCCCATATCATATGGTCTGATATTTTCATTTGGAGTTACTGAATATGCGTTTCTAGCTGAAGAAAATACTTTTGTATTAGTTTCAGATGCTTCACAGTGCATCTCTAAACCAATCATTGCTATATAACCCATATTACTTTACCTCCTTTGCTAATTGATCTTTATAATCCATTGCATTTTCTAATGCATATGCGATATTAAGTACATTTTCATCATCATAACAATTACCTGTTATATTTAACGCAACAGGAAGATTATTTATAAATCCATCTGGAATAGTAATTGATGGGAATCCACCAAAATTACCTACTTGTAAATGTTCTTCAAGTGTTACTGTTTCTTTAGAAAGAATATCTTTATCTCCATCTAATTTTTTAGCTGGACCACTTGATACTGGTAATATAACAGCATCATATTTTTTAAATAAATCTTTCCAAGCATCAACAAGTAATCTTCTTACTCTTTGTGCATTTCTAAAGTATCTTTCTTGGTTTTTAGCTTGTAAAACATATGAACCAATTACAAATCTTCTTTTAATTAACGAAGAGAATCCTTTAGTTCTATAATCTTTAGTTTGTTCATCCCAAGTCTTACCTTCTCCTCTTGGTCCAAATATAATACCTGTTAAGTTAGACATGTTAGAAGTTGCTTCTGCACATGATATAACTACGTAAACTGATGCTAAAGCATTAAGAAGTGTTCTATCAACTGATACTTCTTCTACTTCCATACCTAACTCTTTACATTTATCTATTGCTTTAAAGAAATTATCCATGTGTTCTTTTAATTCATCTGATGGATTATCGTATTCAGCAATATCACATATTTCTTTTATATAACATAATTTTTTACCTTTAACATTACCTGTTAGAGAATTAGCTAAATGAATCTTAGATGAATCCCATGAAGTCATATCATATTTATCTATACCTTTCATGTTATCAACTACAATAGCAGCATCTTTAACATTTCTTGTAAGTACTCCTAAGTGATCTAATGAAGATGCGAATGGGAATAATCCATATCTAGATATCATTCCATATGTTGGTTTATATCCAACTATACCACAGTATGCAGCTGGTTTTCTAATAGAATCACCAGTATCTGATCCTGTTGCATATGGATAAACTCCTGCTGCTACAGCACATGCTGAACCAGCTGAAGAACCTGCACACATTCTAGATGGATCCCAAGGATTTAATACTACACCAGTGTGACCAGTTGTTCCTGTTCCACCCATACCAAATTCATCCATAACAGTTTTATTAACCATTACTGCTCCTGCTTCTTTTAATTTAGCATAAGCAGTAGCATCAAAGAAAGGTACATAGTCTTTTAATGTATTTGATGATCCAGTAGAAAGTACTCCTCTAGTTGAATAGTTATCTTTAATACCACAAGGTATACCAGATAAAACATTATCAGTTATTTTTGTACCTTTTGCGTCATCTAATATTGTAACAAACGCATTATATTTATCTTGTACTTCATGTGATAGTTCTAATGATTCTTTTATTAATTCTTCTGAAGTAACTTCTCCGTTTTTAAGCATCTTATGAAGTTCAGAAAGTGACTTATTCATATATTTCATCTTAGCCCACCACCTTTGGTACTTGTACTTCTCTTCCAGTACTATCTTTACAGTTTTGTAATAATTCTTCTATAGGAATAGATTCTTCTACAACATCTTCTCTTAATTCAAATTCAAAATCATCTAAAGCATGAGTCATAGGTTCAACTTTTTCTATTCCAGGTATATCATTAATAATATTTATTTGTTCATCAATAATATCAAATTCGTCTAAAACCATTTTATTTTCTTCTGGAGTTAAACCAATTAATAACTTATCAGCGTAGTCATCAACCATTTCTTTGGTAAACTTTTCACTCATATTAATCCTCCTCTACTATTTTTAATCCTAATTCATCTAATTGTTTAGAATCTAAAGTACTTGGTGATCCCATCATAGCGTCTTGTCCAGTTGAAGAAGTTGGGAATGTTTGTACTTCTCTTAAGTTTGGTTCATCTAGAATAAGCATAAGAATTCTATCAATACCAGGAGCCATACCTCCATGAGGTGGAACACCATATTTAAACGCTGTGAACATAGAATTAAATCTTTGTTCAATTACATCTTCAGTATAACCAACTTTAACAAATCCTTTTGTTATTAAATCTAAATCAGTATTTCTAATCGCACCTGATGCCATTTCAAAACCATTACATACAAAGTCAAATTGATGCGCAAGTATTTCTTCTAAATCTTCAAATTTATCATAATCTTTATATTCATCAAATGGTTTAGAGAATGGATTATGACAGAAATCATATTTCTTTTCTTTTTCATCATATTCGAACATTGGAAAATCTTTAATAATACATAATTCTATTTTATCTTCATCTATAAGACCAATTTTTCTTCCTAATTCATCTCTTATTTGACCTGCGAATTTTTGCGCAACTTTTTTATTTCTATTTGCGATAAAGAACATAACTGAATTTGTTTTCATATCAAATTCTTTAATTAAGTTTGCTCTTTCTTCTTCTGATAAGAATTTATCAATAGGTCCCTTTAAAGTTCCATCTTCCATTAATGTAATATATCCAATACCTGGCATACCAATACTTGATGCATAATCAACTATTTCATTAAACCAACTATTTGGTTTAGTACCAATATCATCTACTACGATTACTTTTATAGTAGAATTTGCAAATGGTTTAAATGTAGTATGTAATAATACTTCTGATGCATCTTTAATGATTAAAGGGTTTCTTAAATCTGGTTTATCAGTACCATACATTTCCATTGCATCTTTATAAGCAATTTGTCTAAAAGGACGTGGGCTAACTTTTTTATTAGTAAATTTACTAAATACATCATAGAATACTTCTTCACCAACTTCTATAATATCTTCTTCAGTTGGATAAGACATTTCAAAGTCTAATTGATAGAATTCTAATGTTCTATCTTTTCTAGCATCTTCATCTCTAAAACAAGGTGCTACTTGGAAATATTTATTTAATCCACCTACCATTAATAATTGTTTATATATTTGTGGTGCTTGTGGTAATGCATAAAACTTTCCTTTAAATATTCTTGATGGAACAACAAAATCTCTTGCACCTTCAGGAGAACTAGCTGTTAAAATTGGAGTTTGTACTTCTGTAAATCCTAAATCATACATTTTATTTCTTAAGAAATGAAGAACTTCACTTCTTAATTTAATATTTTTAGATACTTTTGAATTTCTTATATCAATATATCTATATTTTAATCTAGTATCTTCTTTTACTTCTTTACTAGTTTCTATTTCAAAAGGTATATTGTTTGCGTGAGATAATACTTCAAGTGAATCTGACTCAACTTCTATTAAACCAGTTTTAATTTTTTCATTAATAGTTTCTTCATCTCTTTTAACAACTTTACCAGTTACAGTAATAACTGATTCTTTTGAAACTCCTTTTAATAGATCTTCATTATGTACAACTATTTGTGTAACTCCTTCTCCATCTCTTAAATCAACAAATAACACTCCTCCATGGTCTCTAATAGATCCAACAAAACCAGAAAGTGTTACTGTCTTACCTAAATCATCCATTGTTAACTCATTACATGTATGAGTTCTATAAATATTAGCTTTCATATTTTTTCCTCCTTTAAAATATAAAAAAGAAGCATCAATCCCTACTAAGGGACGAACTGCTTCTTAACATCCGTGGTACCACCCAAATTCATCATATTTCTATGACCTTTGACTATTAACGCAAGTTAACGTATTAACCTACTAATTTCAGTTAATAAACTCCAAGGTGTTCTTTCATAAAACTATCATAATCCATTCTCACCATCTAGGACTCTCTTATATGACTCGTTAAATTACTCGTCCTTTTCTTCGTTTTTGACAACAATATATTAACATAAACCCCTTTTAAAGTCAATGTTTACTTAGTATATTTACAATTATTCGTCATTTCCTATTATAAGAACAATTGTTAATGTTTTATATTCTAAAAAATAAACATCTTCAACAGTATAAAACATAGTTAATCCACCAGAATAACTACTTAAAGATTCAATTGTTTTGGAAAAATATTTTTCTTTTATAATTTTTACGTTATCGCAATTACCATCAAGTATATTTAACCAATGTATTAGTGAATCAGTTTTTTTATTATCGTCAAATAAATTATTAAATAATTCTTTATCAGACATATTAGATTTTTCTATTTCAATTTCATCTATTTCAAAAAAAGAAGAAAATTCTGTTAAATAATTATTTCTATCAAAACAATATGCATCTACATATGATAAACCTAAATTTTTAGAACCAGTTGATGCCATCTTAACTAGTCCACTAACATATAATGATTCATCTTTTTTAAACCCCATATTAACACCTCATATTAATTATATCATAAAACGAGTTATGAATCGCATCCAATGTTAACGGCAGGTCGTTTAATGCAAGAAAAAAGAGAACTATCTGTTCTCTAAATATCAAACTGGCGCTTGATGTAGGACTCGGACCTACGACCTGCCGGTTAACAGCCGGATGCTCTACCAACTGAGCTAATCAAGCATTCCTCGTTGACAATTAAAATTCTACCATTACTAAAATTATTTGTCAACAAGTTTTATAGAAAAAAAAGTAAAATTATTTCTAATTTTACCTTTATTGATTATTCTGTTTTTGTAGGATCTTCTTTTGCTACTTCTACTTTCTTTTTATTAGGTTTTCTTGCTAATAAAATAACAACTAATATGATTACTACTATAACTAATAAACCACATGCACCAATTAATACTAGTGTTACTAAAGACAATCCTTCTTTTTCAACAGGTTTAATCAACTTCTTATCAGTATTTGTATTTTCTTCTTTTTTTGGACTTATTACAGTTTTTGCATTTTTATCAAAACTAAAGGAAAAATCAATACTCTTGTTTGCAGTTGGTGATAAATCCCATGTTAAAGTTAATCCATCACTTGATACTTTGTCAGCATTATTACTAATACTTGGATTTGGTAAAGTAACTACAAAAGATAGTTTAATAGCATCCATTTGTGATATATAACTACTATACTCATTTGATTCACCACTTAAATTAAATTCAAAATTAGATGAATATACATCATCAGTCTTAGTAAATAGTGAACCATTAAAATTATTCATTTCAGCTAGATTAATTTTATCTCCAGTTCCTGTCATAGAATCTATATCTGTAGGAGACATAATCATCTTAAATCCTTTATAATCACCTTCAGTTATTTTTTCACAAGTATAACCTTCTTCAGATTTACATGTGTCACTTTCATCTAAATATTTCCATCTTTCTTCATCTGTATAAGTTTTACCTTCTTCAGAAGTACTATCATTCATTGAAATCATAGTATCAATCATTTCATTATCCATTAATAATTTAACTTCAAATCCAACTTTTTTATCACTTCTAATTTTTAGGTTAAAATCTTCTTTCATACTGCAGCCCGCTAATAATACTACTGCTAGTAATAATACAAATACTCTTTTAATTTTTTTCATACTTTCCTCCTATACTAACTACATAATAACATAAAGAATATATTTATAAAAATATTATAATAAAAAAAATGTAATTAATTTATATTTTTATTAACTTATTAAATATAGTTGGCATACTTGTTTTAAATGACACCTTTTTATTTGTTCTAGGATCATAAAATTCTATTTTATATGCATGAAGAGCCATTCTATTTATTGTATTAACATTAGAACCATATTTCTTATCACCTACAATAACATTACCATTTTCTTTCATATGTACTCTTATTTGATTTTTTCTACCTGTTTTAATATTTATATCTAATAAAGAATAGTTTCTATTTTCTTTTACTACTTTATAATCTGTTATCGCAAGTTTACCATTTTTTTCAGTAGTACTATAAACCATGTATTCAGAATTTTCAGTTAAATATGATTTAATAGTGCCTTCTTTATTATCTAGTGTTCCTTCTACTACTGCATAATAATTTCTTGATATTATATTTTTCTCCCAATTGTTTTGAAATAGATTCTTTGTTTTTTGATTTTTACCAAATATAACTATTCCACTAGTTTCTTTATCTAATCTATGAATAATAAATATTTTATTATTCTTATTTTTACTTTTTACATAATCTGATACAAAGTGATACAATGTAAATTCTTTTTCTTTATTAGTGGCGATAGTAAGTAAACCTGCTGGTTTATTTATAACAATAATATCTTCATCTTCATAAATAATATTTATATCTTTTTGGTATCTTTTTACTTTAATCTTAGTATCTCTAATAACAATCTTATCTCCTTTTTTAACTAAATAATCATATCTAGTTTGAACAGAATTATTAACTGTTATCATTTCTTTACTAAGAAGTGATTTAATATTATTTTTAGATAACTTAGTAAATTCTTTTCTAAGATAATCAATAAGAATCATTTCTTCTTTTACTATATGTTCTTTCATAGTACCTCCTTTAATACTAAAAAGTTAAGTATAAACTTAACTTACATTTTATCTATAATTTCTTTTATTATTATTCTTTCATCATATGGATGTTTAACATGATTTATTTCTTGATATGTTTCATGTCCTTTTCCAGCGAACACAACTAAATCTTCTGGTGTCGCAATTTCAATAGCTTTTTTGATAGCCTCTGTTCTATCCACTATAACTTCATATTGATCAGTTACTTTAGATATTCCTTCTACTATATCCTTTACTATTAATTCTGGATCTTCTGTTCTAGGATTATCTGATGTTACTATCGTGTAATCAGCTAATTTTCCAGATACTTCACCCATCTTAGGTCTTTTTCTAGAATCTCTATCTCCACCACATCCAAATACAGATATAACTCTTCCTTTGGTATATGATTTAACAGCATTTAATATGTTAGCTAAACTTTCTTCTGAATGTGCATAATCAATCATTAAAGCTAGTCCTAATTTATTTGGTACTAATTCTGATCTTCCAGGAACAGATACTTTCTTTAAAGCTTCAATTATATACTTATTTTCTACTCCATAATACTCAGAAATAGATATTGCACCTAAAGCATTATACACAGTAAAATTACCAGGTACATTTATTTCTACTAATTCTTCTTTTTTATTTATTTCACAATTAAATTTTGTTTCTACATTATTAATACTTATATTACTTGCTTTCTTATCAGATGGTTTATTAACACTATAAGTTTTAAAACTACATTCTGGTTTTAAAGCAATTAATTCTTCTCCTTTAGGATCGTCTATATTAACAAAACCTGTTTTAACCATATCAAATAATTTGGCTTTTGATAAGAAATAATCTTCCATTGTTGGATGTTCATTTGGTGATATATGATCTTCTGATAAATTAGTAAATAAACCAACATCAAAAGTGCTTCCATCTACTCTACCTATTTTTAAACTTTGAGATGAAACCTCTATAACAACATAATCACAACCTGCATCAGCCATTTTTCTAAATAATTCTTGTAACTTAATTGGTTCTGGTGTAGTTCTATCAGCATCTTCTAGTTTTTCAGAACCTATATAATTTGCAACAGTACCTACTAAACCTACTTTATTACCTGCTTCTTCTAAAATTTTCTTTATCATGAATGTAGTAGTAGTTTTACCCTTTGTTCCAGTTACACCTATTAATTTAAATTCTTTTGATGGATGATTATAAAAATTACAAGCAACAAAAGGAACAACATCTCTTGTATTAGATACTGTTACTACTTCTGCATTAACATCTTTAAATTCATCATATCTATCTTCATCAATAAGAACTGCTTTAGCTCCATTATCTATTGCGCTACTAATAAATTTATGTCCATCCATTTCAAATCCATTAATAGCTATAAACATATTACCTTCTTTTATTTCTCTAGAATCAATAGAAATGCCAGTAATATTAATATCATTATCATATTTAGCATTAATACCTTTTAATATATTACTTAATTCCATATATCCTCCTTAGCAAGAACTTGGTTTAGTACAAACTCCTGCTTTCTCTAAGCATTTAAAAATACATTTTAATTCTCTAATAGAATCTTTTTTCATCTTATCTGTAATCTTTCCATATGGATCTTTTAGATCTTTGCTTATTCCTTCTACTTTTGTTTCTGCTTTACCATTAACAACTGCGATTACATTAGGTGCGTAAATTCTTTTTTCTTCTGTATCATATTTTTTTCCAGTTTCGTCTTCTAAATCATAATTATCCAATACATTACTCATTTTATCTAATAGTTTTAAATAGTATTCGTCTCCAATCCTACTTTCAACTATTTCTCCATCTTTAACTTCTTTAATATCTCTAATATCTAAAACATCTACATAATAAATGTCTGTTTCATTTTTTTCTGCTAAAACTAATAAATTTTCTATCATACTTCTACACCAAGGACATTTAGCGAATCCAAAATAAACAACAAATGTTTCTCCGTTATCCATTTTTTTAACTATTTCTTTTGCTGTACTATATTTAATCTTATTGTTTTTAGAAATATTTAATTCACGATATTTTTTTCCACTTTGACTCTTTTCTCCATTTAATTCTTCATATTCTTGTTTAAACTTATATGCATCTGTACTTTTTTGTTTAATATCAAATTGATATAACAAGCAATTAATTGCTCCTAAAACTATTAATAAAATTATAATTAAAACTACTTTCTTTTTCATAATACTACCTCTCTTCCATAATTATACCATAAAAAAAGATAGTTTCTATATACTATCTTATTTTATATTTACAATATTATTTTAATGCTAATGTTTGATCAAGATAAACATCTCCAAAATAACTATAATACTCTTCGATTTTTATCTTATCATTTTCATCAAATCCATTATTATATTTTTCTATAACTATTTTTTTTAAATCATTATTTATTTCTTTAGATATACCATAAATTTTAACTGGATTCTTTTCTAAATCCATATTCATTAATTCATTAGCCTTTTTATCAGTTAGTAATACTATATAATTATATTTATCATCTGATACTATATAATATCCATTATTACTTTTATTTGTCGCTATTTTAGCTGATATAGATTTTATTTTTAAATATGTTTTCTTTCCGTTTTTATCAATATTCTTTTTTATTAATGTATTTAAATGATATTCACTATTTCTAGATTTATTAATTCTATCTAAACCAGATATAAGTAAACTTCCAAAAAACACACTAATAACTAATCCTATAAATATAGGTAAAAAATAGTTAACTCTATTTTCTTTTGATGCCATTCTATCACCCTCGAGTTAACTATTATACTACATTTTATTTATTTTGTTAATTTTTTTACCTTTTTTAATTTGTATTTATTATACTTTGTTAATGGTTCTATCTCTATATTGTTAGGTAGTTCTCCACTATTTGAAGGTATCTGTATAGCAACCTTATTTTCTAATCTTAGTGTATCCCCTTCATACATTTTAAAACAATTTTTTCCGCTTTTATTTAAAATAGTAACAATATATTTTTTCTTTAAAAATTTGAATTTTCCCATAGAGTCCTCCTTAAATGTATTATAACACGAATTATAGTTTTGTATATAAAAAAAGAAAACTATATTAATTTTCTTTTTTTATCTTCTTCTACATTTTTTATTATTTGTTTAGGAAGATTTCTAAGCATATTTCTTTTCTTTAATAAAACTAATCTAGTTTCCCTATTAATTAATATTTGTCTTTCTTCTTCTCTTGTTAATTCTTTTTTCATAATAATCCCCTTTCAAAACAAAAAATATTATACGCATAAAAGAGAATATGTCAAATATTAATACTAATTTTTACTTTTTATTTCTAATTCCATCATTTTGATTCTTTTGCTTTTTCCAAATTCTTTAATATCTTTTTGCTTTAATACTTCTTCTACTAAAGATAAATACTGAGTTCTTAAATCAGATTGTTCTTTAATTCTTTTTAGTTTTGTTTCAATTTCATTAAGATTATTTTTATTCATATAAACCTCCATAAATTTCAATTATTATAACACAATAAATAAAAAAAGATATCTATTTGATATCTTTTGTTTTATTATTATATATTTTTGTAATTAATAAACCTATAATACTTATTAATAACAATAGAACATATGAAGATATTCTATCACCTGTTATAGGATTAAGAAGTACTTTTTCATATGATACTTTTATTGTTACATCATCATCTGGCATCATAAACTTAGTTCCTCTTACTTTAGTTTTTCTGCCATTAGCTTCTTCTATTTCTATAACTGGTTCATATCCTGATTTTGTTTTTATGTTTAATTCTACTGTTGATTTATATGGATACTTATCTTTATCTACAGATACAATATCAGTATAATCTGGATCTATTGTAATATTATGAATTTTTGTAACTTCAAACTTTTTATTTGGAAGTGTAACTACACCATATCCATCTTGAACATATTGAGAGGGATCATAAGTATAAGTTCCACCTGTTACTAATTGAACAATTGTTTCAGGATTTTCAGCATCGATTACTTTGTCACCAGTAGATTCAAAATCACCCTTTTTTATAGTTATTGAAACTTGGTCTATAGCATCTTGTGGGTTATTTTGTGGATTACCTTCCGCTACTGGAACTTTTGCTTTTAGATTACCTCCAGTTATTATTACTTCTATTGGTAATCTTGTGTTATGCTGAGAAACAGCGATAGCAGCTCCTTTAGAAGTAGTACCACTATCATTTTTTGTAATACTATAAGTATCACTAGTGCCAGTAATAGTACCTCCATTAACTAGTAGTTTGCTTGCTCTTATTTCTATACCAGTAGATCCTGATATACTACCACCATTAATTGTTGTAATACTATTTCTTTGAGGTAAGTACATACCTACACCATGAGTAGCTATTAAAGTACCATCATTAATAGTAATATTAACATTACCATTATTTTCATTACCATTACCAGTAACAGCCATATCATAACCTTTTATAGTTCCACCATTTACTGTAAGAGTAGATCCACCAAAAGATCCTATTGCTGCACCATGTTCATTTATAGCTTCTATAATTCCGCCATTAATAGTAGTAGTACTATTATCACTAAGATTAACAGCTTGTTCATTTATTCCATCAGATTTTAATAATCCACCATCTAATTCAAAAGTAGAATTAGCTCCTACTTGAACGCAAGTTCCATTACTTGAATAAACAGTTCCTGATTTCATAACTAAATTACCATCATTATAAACTGCATACATATTACTTGTATTAGTTATTGTTCCACCATCTATTTTTAATGTTCCACCATTATTAATTGCACCATAAGTTCCAAGACCTTCAATAGTTCCACCCTTATGAGTAAGATTACCTGTACCAGATACAATAACAGTAAATGGAGCTTTAGATGTAATTTTACCATTTTTACTAGATGATAAATCATCAATTGTTACATTATTATTAATTGTAAGAGTGTTATTACCCATTGTAATAGTATGACCATTTAAATTTAAATTTGCTGCTACATTCATAGCTAAAGGAGTTGTTACTACTACATCTTTTTCTAATCTTATATTACCACCAGTAGCAAGTGCATCAGCAAGTGACATAAATCCATGTCCTTCTACATATGCAACTGAATTAGGATCAACATAAGTCCAATGTGCGTAATATGTTGTACTTACACTTGGTTTTATATTTTCAGTTATTTTATCTCCACCAGTTGCTAAAGTGAACCAACCATCAAAAGAATTATTTTCTTTAACTGGTTCTGGTAATTCACCTATTTCATTTCCGATTATAATTTTCTTTGTTGTTGGTGAAACAGATCCACCATTAGGATCAAATGTAATTTTAACTATACTTGATGGATCTAAATCATATGTAAATGTTTTATATAAAACTCCACCAATTTCTTCTTCACTTATTCTTTTTTCACTATATTCTTCAATTCCTTCAACTTTAGTTTCACTTGTATCATCTGAAACTGTTGGAGTATTACCTGTATTTGATGTTTTTCCTACATGATATGTTGATCCTTTAATAATACCGTCATAAACATTATATTTACTATTTGCAACTATACCATAAGTTTTACCTTGAATTATAGGTGAAGTTGTATCATATTGTTCATCTAAAGTTCCTATATTTAAAGTACCTTTTTCATTATAAACAGCATATCCATTATTAGAAATTATATTTCCACCAGTAATATTCATAATACCATTATTTAAATTATGTACTGCTGCTCTTACATCTGATTCTGATACTAAATTAGCTGTGCCAGATATATTAACAGTTCCTCCGTTATTATATAAAACTTGTCTATTATAAACTGCTAAATAATTTCCATCACTAATATTTAAAACTGCATCTTTATAAATATTAATCATACCTGATTGTGCATCAGTTGTTACAGTACCATTTGTTATTTGTAATATTCCTCTATTTTCAATTACAGTTTTATTTCCATTATTACTTAGAGTATATCCGTTTAAATCTAATATAATATTTTTACCTAAAGGAACAGTAAAATTTTCACCTACATCTTGTATTAATAGTATTGTAGTTTGTATATTATCATCAGCTTTAGAAATACATGTAGATATTTTACTATATTCATCTGTACCTATTTTACATACATTAGCAGCAAATACTTTATTTACTGGAAAAATAAAAAATATAAAAAGTAATATAAATAATATTTTCTTTTTCATAAACGCTACTACCTTTACTATTTTACTATATATACCATAATACCACATATATATGTTTTAGTATACCCAAATAATAAAAAAAGATGTCAAATAGGCATCTTTTTTATGATAATTTTGAAGCTAATTTATTATAGTTTTCTTCTTGATAAGAAATTAATTTATCTTTGATTGGTAATGTCCAAGGTGTATTAGCACCATCTAAGCCCTTAAAATAAACAGCTAATCTCTTTACTTTTGAACGTAATGGTAATTTTTTTATTTCAATTTTTTCTATTTCATCATTATTTATAAATATATAATTATCTATATCAGTTATAAAATCTTTTATTTTAGGAATTAATTGTCCACTATTTTTTAGAGGTATAACTCCTATTCCATCACTAACTACATTAATTAAATATCCACAATAAACATTTCTACTAAATACTATTTTTTGTTTATCATTTAATTTTTCATTAAACTCCTTAATTACTCCTTCTACTGCAACATTTACAGCATTATTCTTATAAAAAGTATTATTTTCAACACTTGATGCTACATAATCTCTGTTTAATACTACTAAAAAACAATTATCATCTTTTAAACCTTTAACACTAGAAAATAATTCCTTAACAGTGTTAATATCTTTAATTCCATCTATTTTTACATTTTCCATATTTTAACCTCCGGGAGTAATTATAACATAAAAAATCAGATTTATCATCTGATTTTTTCTAATAGTTTTTTATAATTATTATTATCGTTACTAAGACGGTCATATAATTCTACTAATTCTTGTGGTATATTGTCATAAGTTAATACATCATTTGAATTATCAACTAAGTCTAAATAATCAATATCTTGCCATCCACCTTTACCAAGATCATAAACTCTATTTATATTAAATGTTTTTCCAGTTACATAAGAACCTTTAACTGCAAATAAAAAATTTCTTAAACATTTTTGATGAAATAATTCAATCTTTTTTTCATCTAAAAGAATTGTTTTAATAACTTTTTCAGTCTCTTCAATGCCACTATTTCTATATGCTTCTTGTGATGATAAATATATTTTTTTGTTCGTTTCATATATTTCATCAATTAATTGAGGAGTAAGAGTTTCTATATATCCATCCAAGTTTTTTATTACTGAATGAGGAATTTTTACTTCATTAAAACGTATACCATTATATCCTGCTCCTTGTCCTTGAATTGACTTATTAATTATATCATCAGAAAAATCATATTCATGTACTCTAACTATTGCCTTAGAACCATTAATACTATTTGAGCAGTGTACTGCATCCCATGGATTTGTATAGAAAAACATTCCAGCTCCTCCTTCATCATATAAAGGATTGTAATCTCGATCTAAAGGATCTATATATCCAAAATAACTACCATGATCAGTAACACCTAAATATCCTAATTGGTATAATGCTTCTTCAGGATGAAAACGAACCATTCTTATGTTACAAAATTGATCTGGTATTAACCTGTATAACTTCATTATAGCAGCTCCTTTTGAGATGTTATTATACATTAAAAAATATAAAATGCAAATTTTAAAAAAAAAGAAGAATTTATTCTTCTTTATCTCGCTTATTATATTTAACAAATCTAATTACTGATAAGGTTACCGATAGCGCAATTAAAGAAAAGAATAATATTATAAGTAAAACACTATTATTATACCTAAATGCACCTACTACTATAATACCTAATAATATAGGCATAACTACTAATATCAATAACGCTAATAAAACTTTAAAAATATTTTTCATATAGACACCTCACTATTATCATTATATCATATATTTTTTAACTATATTTTACTTCTTTTTCTGTTGCTGGTCTTATCGTAACATCTTCTAATTCAACTACATATGCACTTGCTTTTAGTCCATCCATTTCTTCTTCATAATCATCACTAGAATTAGTATTAACTATTTTAGATGTTTTTGGAATTGGAACAAGCATATTACGACCATCAACTTCTTTTATTTTAAATTTTTCATAATAAATATTTATAGTTTTAACTATACCTTTTAGTTTATAAATATTTTCCCAATCATCATTATGCGCATCATATATATAATCTAAATTATCTACTTCAATTGTATCTTTAATTCCATCTATATTGCGTACTAACCAATCTACTCCTTCACCTATTTTAAATGGTGTTCCACAACATTCCATTTCCCATAAATCATAAAAGATCTTTGCTTTCATATAATCACCATTTTAATTATACAACAAAAAAAGAGTAATTTATATTACTCTTTTAATTTTCATATTTTTCTATAAATCTAGCAAAATTTTCTTCTTGATATGGGAAATCTTTTTCTACTAAATTAGCATATATTTTATGAGATTTACCATCTACTGTATTTATTTCAATTCTTTTTGTTTTATTATTTAATAAAGCAAATTTTTTTATTTTAATTTCTTTTATATCTTCTGCTGGTATAAATATATGTTGATCTTTTTGTAATGTCATTTTTGATGGACTAGCTAATGTAATTAATCCACTTAATGCTCCTGCTTTTAAATAAAACATAGTAATACCTTTTTCATTATCATTAATTAATAATCCATCATATGGATATTCCATACCTGCTACCATACCAGAAACTTTTTGTTTATCTTGGCACGCTACAAAAAATATATTATCACTTCCTAAAGCATCAATACTTTTAAATAATTCTTTTACTTTTTCTATTGTATTAAATTCTTCCATTATAAATTCACCTCGAGTATAATTATATCATAAAAAAAGATGTCTTAAACATCTTTCTTTTCTAGTATCATAACTGTTTCAACATGAGTGTACTGTACTCAACGAACATATCGTAATATCTTAATATTACGAGCAATCATTATTTAAAAATTATTGGTATATTTCCATATATTACTAATCTTATAATTCCTATAATAATTAAATGTAATGGATAATATATGTAAAATAAATATTTTAGATTTACTTTACCTCTTTCACCATTATATAAATATAATACTGGAATAGTTAAACAAGTAAATAATTGTAGCAATCCATATACTTTATCTAGGAAAATAAAATAAACAGTTGCATACATTAATGTTCCAAGCATCATCATTATCATTTGTTTTTTAAAATTGCCTCTATATTTATTCATAAATAATATTGAAAATACAGCTATACAACTCCAATCTGATGGAAATGTTATTACAAATATTAAAATCATTAATAACACTTTTAACTTTTCATTTATTTTACTATCAAATATAGCAAGAAGTACTACTGACCAAGCAAGAGACCACATAACACTTGTTCCATTAAATATAGAGTTAGGTATAAACGGTATACCAAATGCTAAACAAAAAGCAAAATGAGAAACAAATGCAAATAAAAATAATCTTGTTAAATATTTTTTTAAATTATGAGTATGATTATACCCTTCTACAATGAAAAACCACATTATTGGAGCCGTTAATCTTCCAACAATATGAAGTAACATTACATACCATATTTTTTGACATCCTGGAAATGCTAACCAAGTTAAATGATCTATTGTCATCGCAATTATTGCGATTAGCTTTAAATGATTTGAATTTAATTTTTTCATTTTATCACCTTTATAATTATACCACAAAAAAAAAGGAACTTTCGTTCCTAATATTTTAATCTTTCAATTATTTATTATCACTAACCATTCTTCTCTTGAATACAATAATTGATAATAATAAAACTGCTATAAAATAAATTAAAAATACTATTATATGAACAAGTGTTAAATTACTAAAATCATTATGTAATGTTCCTTGAATTATATTTAAACATGCTTCAAATGGTAATGCTTTACATATAGTTTCAAATACTCCACCCATTACTTCTTTAGGAAAATACATACCACTAGTAAAACATACTAATTGAACAATGATACTTCCTAAACCACCAGTTCCTTTTTCACTAACTAAACTACCTATTAATATTCCAAGTGTTATAAAGAATATAGAAACAATCATAGATACTAATATAGTTGGTATTATGCTAATTGTAAATTCTAATCCTAAAGCAATTGCAGTTATAAAGAATAAAACATTCTGAATTAATACTATTGGCAATAACGATAGTATATATCCTAAAATATAATCACTAGATTTCATTGGAGATGTTCCTAATCTAATCAAAAATGATGATGTTCTATCCTTTGCAATTAATGTAGCAGTAAACAATGAAATAAATGAAAACCCGAATAGAATAATTGATGGTGTGAAGTTTTCTAACCTGTAATTTTCTGCTGGAATATCAAATTGTTGAAATATAAATAATAAAAATAATGGTAAAGCAATTTCAAAAATTAAACTTAAAGGATCTCTAATTAATTCCTTAAAATTTCTTTTAGCAAAATTAATCATTCTCATTATAATTCACCTCCAGTTGCAATTGATACAAAAGCATCTTCAAAGTTTTTAGCTTTAGTTTTATTGATTAATTCCTTAGAAGTTCCAACTTCAACAATACTTCCATTTGCCATTATACCAATTCTATCTGATAAACTTTCTGCTTCTTCCATATAATGAGTTGTTAAAATAATTGTTATTTTGCCTTTTAATGAATTAATAACTTTCCATAACTCTTTTCTTGCAATAACATCTAAACCAAGTGTTGGTTCGTCTAAAAATAATATTTTAGGATCATTAATTAAACTTATTGCAATAGATACTTTCCTTTGCCAACCACCCGATAAAGATTTTGCTTTTTTATTTAGTACTTCATCAAGTTTAAATTGCTTAATAAGTTCATTTATTTTTTTATCTTTATCTTTTATCTGATAAACTCCAGCCATAAATTCTAAGTTTTCTTTTACGGTTAGGTTTGGAGCGATAGCTGTTTCTTGCGGTGAAACATTTAATATTTCTTTTATTTTAAATACATCTTTTTTCATATCCATATCAAGAATTTTAATACTTCCAGAAGTTGGTAATATTAATCCTGATAACATTTTTATTGTTGTAGTTTTTCCAGCACCATTAGTTCCTAAAAGTGCAAATAATTCTCCTTGTTTAATATTTAAATCTATTCCATTTACTGCAATCTTATCTTTAAATTTTTTAGTTAATTTCTTTGTTTCAATAGAATACATATTATTTATTATTTGGCATTATTTTATCCATAGTATCTTCTAATACTTTAGATTTAACAATAGCCATTCCTTTCTTTTTATCACATAAAACTACAACAGTATCTCCAGGTTTAATATCAAACATATCTCTTGCTTCTTTAGGAATTAC
>CACZXL010000013.1 GCA_902785135.1 uncultured Erysipelotrichaceae bacterium | reverse complement strand
TTCTATATATAATATATGATTTAATTGAGTAACACTATCTGATATATCTACATATCCATCTTGATCTATATCTCCTCTTATAATAGCGATTACTTCATCGTATTCAGTACCATCTATTACAAGTTTTACTTTCATACCTGTAGTAACTATTGTACTATCAAATTCATCTTTATCTATTTGATTTCCATCTTTATCATATACTACTAAGTATTCTCTTGGATTATCTATCTTATCTAAGAAATCATTAATATTTGTTTCAGGATTTTCTCCTATTATTATTCTACCTAGATTTCTATCTTCTACTGATAAAACCTTACTTCTAATTTTATTACTCATAACTATTAAATGTACTGTTTTTTGAATTTCTGGATGATTCTTAACAGTTATAGTAATATTAGTATCACCAGGATATAATCCCATTACATTACCATTATCATATACTGAAGCAATAAACATGTCTTCAATTTCATATTCATACTTTCCTACTGAACCCTCTGGTAAACCATTAATATATAAGTTCTTAATTTGTCCAACAAAAATAATCATTTCTTCATCTACTTCAATATCCTCAATTATATCTTGTTGAAGTGTAATAGTATATGTCTTAGTAGTAACTCCATCTTCTGCTGTTACTTTAATATCAAATGTTTGACCATCTTCAGTATAATTAATTGTACTTGGTATAAGTTGTACAGTAGCACCTGGATCAGTCTTAGTATATGCAATATAATTTTCTAAATTAGTACTAACATCACTTGGAATAATCCATGTATATTCTTCTGTATCCTTTTCAAATGGAATATCAAGTTCTCCCACGCTAACTTCTAAATTTTCTAGAGTTGCATAGTTTCCTTTTTGTCTAATTACATTCATAACATAAGTATTAACTAATACATTATTAGAATTATATACTAAATATTTAACTTCTGTTTCTCCAACTGGAAGAGCTTGTCCTTTTGAATAATTACCACCATTTACTTTTATCTCAACTCTATTATCTACATTAGCAATAATATAGTAAGCATCTAAATTAGTATATTCATAAGGAACACTTATTTCATAATTCTTTGTTGCTGGAGTAAATATAGGTTTTAAATAGCATTCATCTTCAACACAAGGAAGATTATCTAAACCATTTAATCCAATGTTAATTAAATATGAATCATCTCTAATAATAACAGTATATATTTTAACTGTTCCATCTTCTGCTGTTACTACAATTTCTCTAGTAACTTCACTTGAAGTAATAGGAACATCTCCTAAACCAACAACAGTAGAATCAATATCCATTGGTTCTCCATCTAAATGAATCATATCTTCTATGTCAAATAATTCAATAACATATTGATCAGTATCTGGATCAAATTCAGGTGTTAATAAACCTTTATCAGTTTCTAGAGTTTTTAATCTAGCATCATTAGATTTATATCTTACCATTGTTAATGTGTATGTATCTTCTTCTCCATTATCAGCAACTACTTTAAATGTAAATTTATCTCCATCTTGATTAAAATGGACAGGTTCACTAGGCCATTCTATATGTGCCTTTTCAGGATGAAGTAATACAGCTTCGATATTATCACTAGTAAAGTCATCTACTCCTTTTGGAATTATCCATGTATATTCAGTTCTAAATTTATCAAAATCTTCAACTATATTAACACTATCAACATCTAAACTAGCAAGCATTGTTTCGGTTTCATCTAATCTTACCTTAGAATAACCATTACCTTTTTTTGCATAATTTGAAAGTGGTGATTCAGAAGCATTAGTAGTTATTTCCGTCTTAGTAGCTTCATCATTACTCATAAATATAGCACTAGTTGCATACATTACCATTTTTTTATTACTTAGTAATGAATTTCCAATATAACCAGATCCTCCAGAACCAGAGCCATCATATGTTTTACCACCGTAGTAGCCGCCGCCACCGGCTCCATTACCTGTAGCAGTTTCACCTTGACCAAAGACATATCCGCCTGTTTGAGTTCCAGCTCCAGTTGTTGCTTCTGACCAAGAACTAACACCTGTTTGATTATAATGAAGTGCAACTTTACCACCACCGTGGCCACCATTACCTCTTCTAGCTCCAGCTGAATAATCATTATAGTTTGGTTGTGTTCTAGATCCTCCACCACCACCTGATACAATTAATATCTTATCTGTCTCTGATGATAATGATGATAATAATCCAATTTTAGTAGCAATATGTGTTGCTCCTCCACCAGATCCATATTGATGGTTAACTCCAGCAGAATTTACACTACCACCACCATTGTAGCCACCTGTTAATGCTTGTCCTCCAGAAGTTGTACCAACACCAGCTCCACCTACATAAACATATAATTTATCACCTTTATTTAAGCTTACTTCACCAGTAGAATATGATCCATAACCACCAACTTGCCCACTTGCAGAGCCACCTTGTGCTCCCCAAGTTTCTAATTGATATTTACCTGTTCGTGGAGCTATAAATATTTGATAATCACCTGTATAATCAAATTCTTCTTGTAATTCATATTGTTTTATAACATTCATAGTATATGTTTTAACAATTGTATCACTATCATTATATACGTGAACTTGTACAACAGTAGTTCCTGTATAAGGAAGAACATAGCCATCTACATATGGTTCACCATTGATTGTCATTTCAGATCTATGAGCAGCACTTGCTGGTTCATAATATGCATCCAAAATGTCATAATCAAGTGGGACTCTATAGTCATAATTTTCTATTTCAGGACTAAATTCTGGAGTCATATGACATTCATATGATCGACAATATAAATCATCTAGACCATTTAATCCAAGATCTTCAATATACATATCTCTTCTAATAATTATATTATAAACACCAATAGTTCCATCTTCTGCTTGTACTGTTATTTCATGTTCAACTTCATCTTCTGGTAAATCTACTTCTCCTAAACCATCTATTATCTCAGCATCTTGTTCAAATGGAGTTCCATCAAATGTAACGCTAGTATCATGATGATATAGTTCTAATACATAATCACGTTTATCTTTATCAAAATCTTCTGTAAAGAATCCTTTATCAGTTGTTAATGTTGCTAATCTAGTATCATCTGATATTTCTCTTTGTAATGATAAAGTATATGTTTTAGTCATTTGAATTTCATCAGTATCAAGTAATGTTACTCTAGCATAACCAGTTCCTTCTTTAGCACAATCTGGTGTAGCGAAAGCTTTATGACAAGAATTCGATATTGTTCTTGTACTATCAACTGTTGAATTAGCACAACCATAACAAGTCATATGCTTTGTGATATTTGAATTAGATTTTAATAGTGAATTTCCTATATATCCAGATCCACCACCGGCACCAGCATGACCTCTAGGTGTTCCACCACCTCCGAAGTAACCGCCGCCACCTCCAAGGCCTCCAAATGAACTAAATGCATGTCCACCTTGTCCAAAAGCACCAACACCAGCTCCTTCAGCTAAACTTCTACCAGCAGCTGTCTGAGTACCTTCAGTAGCACGATAATTTGGATATTGTCCTGCAAATGCAGCACCTGTTTGACCATTCATACCTCCACCAGAACCATATCCAGCAGCTCCTGCTCCGCCACCACCAGATACAATTAATAATTCATTTCGGTATGAATTGTATGTAGATAAGACACCTCTAGATGTTGTAGCAATATGTGTTGCTCCACCACCTCCAGGTCCACCTTGAGGTCCAGCTAATCCATTACCACCGCCATTATAGCCACCAGAATATCCATTAGCTTGGCCACCTACATATATATATATTTTATCTCCTTCATTTAGTGATACAGTACCTACTGAATAGCCACCATAACCACCATTATTAGCATTACCACCTTGAGCACCCCATGTTTCTAATTTGTATTCTCCAGTATAAGGTGCAGTAAATTCTTGAACTTTTCCTTCGTAACTATAATCTAATGATTCATATGTAGTAACAACTATTTCATATTTATCACCATTTTTTGTAAATTGAACATTTTCAGGAATTTCAGCATGAGTGAAATTATCAAATAAAGTTACAGTTACATCTTCATCTGTTAATACATCAGTTCCTTTTGGAATAATCCATGTATACTCTTCTTTGTTTTTGTGGAATTCTTCAGTTAATCTACCTTTATTAACTACTAAGTTTCTTAACTTGCCGCTATTCATTTTTTCTCTTACGAGTTTTAGTGTATATGTTTTTATTATTTTATTATCTTTATCATAAATATTAAATTTAATTTCATTTGATGCTTTTTGTAATCCCATGTTTTTAACATAATTTGCTTCATTTACTCTGATTCCTACAGTTAAATCTTCAGTTGAAGGAACATAAGTTACATCAAGTTTATCATAGTCTTGTGGTACTTTAATTTTATATGTATCAATCTCAGGTTTAAAATCAGGTGTTAAAACACATTGTTCTCTTTCACATTCAACATTTTCTAATCCTTCAACTACTATATTTTTTAGATACATATTTTTTCTTATTCTAATAGAATATACTTTTATAGTACCGTCTTCTGCTTGTACTGTTATTTCATGATCAGTTTCATTTTCTTCTAAAGTAATTTCTCCAAGGCCATCAATAACTGTTGCATCTTGTTCATTCACTTCTCCAGATAATGTTACTGAATCAACATCATCAAATATTTCTAATAAGTAAGTATCAGTATCTGGATCAAATGATGGTGTAAATACACCTTCACTTGCAGTTAATGATTTTAATCTAGCATCATTTGAGACATATCTTTGCATTGTTAATGTATAAGTATCTCTTGTTTCATCTGAACCAATAATTGTAATTTTAAATTTATCACCATCTTGTGTATATGGAACACTTTCTGGAATAATAACTTGTGCACTTTCATAAATAGGAGTTGCTTGTACGTTATCATCAGTTAATGTATCTACATTTTTAGGTATAATCCATGTATAATTTTTTCTAAATTTATCAAAAGGTTCAACTATTTCAACGTTATCTACTGTTAAATTTTTAAGCATTGTTTCTGTTTCTGTTAGTGTTATAGTAGCATGACCATGTCCTTTTTTAGAACAATCAGCAGTTCTCTCAGCACTAGAGCAAGTATTTGAAATTGTTCTAGTACTATCAGCTGTAGATGTCGCACATCCATAGCATGCCATATGTTTTGTTGTATCTTCTGTTGATAATAATAATGAGTTTCCTATATAACCAGAACCACCTCCGGCTCCAGCATGTGTTCTAGGTGTACCACCACCACCGAAGTAGCCTCCGCCACCTCCAAAGCCTCCATATTGAGAGTTAAATGCATGTCCACCTTGTCCAAAAGCACCCACTCCGCCATTTTCTGCCACACTTCTACCTGGTCCTGTTTGTGTTCCTTCTGATGCACGATAAGTAGGCCATTCAGGAGCTAGAGCTGCACCTGGTTGACCATTCATACCACCACCAGATCCAGTACCAGGACTTCCAGCTCCACCGCCTCCTGAAACAATTAATAATTCTCCACGGTAGGAATTATATGTTGATAAGACTCCTCTATTTGTTGTTGCGATATGTGTAGCACCACCGCCACCAGGGCCAGAACCTAATCCATTACCTCCACCGTTATATCCTCCAGGAGTTCCAGTTGCTTGACCACCAACATATACATAAATTGTTTGTCCTTTATTTAAAGAAACTTCACCAACAGCATAGCCACCATAGCCACCACCGTTACCATTACTACCTTGAGCTCCCCAAGTTTCTAATTTATATTTACCTTTTCTAGGAGCCGTAAAAGATTGGACGCTTCTTGTATAATCAAATTCAGTTACTAAACTACTACTTTTTACAATATTTAGTTTATATGATCTAACAATAGCATTATCTGAATTATATATATTAAATACTGCAACGTGTTTTAAACCTTTAATAATTTGATGTTTAACATAACTTGTTCCATCTACTCTTATTCCTACTGTTAAGTTTTTATATGAAGGAGTATAAGTTAAATTTAAATCTGTATATTCATAAGGAACATTGATTGTATATTCTTCTGTTGCTGGATCAAATGTTGGTGATAAAGAACATTGATCATCTTCACATTCTAAATCTTCTAATCCAAGTACTTCTATATTTTGAAGATACATATTTTTATATATCTTTATTTTATAAACTCTTATAGTTCCATCTTCTGCAGTCACTGTTAAATTATGAATTGTTTCATTATCATCTAAAGTAATTTCTCCAGTTCCAACAACTGTTGAATCTTGTTCATTGACTTCCGCATCAATTGTTATACTTTCTAAATCATTCATAAATTCTAATGAATAAGTTGTAGTATCTGGATCAAATGCTGGAGATAAAATACCTTGATCACTTGTAATACTAGATAATGAAGCATCACTTGATACAAATCTTTGCATAGTAACTGTATAAGTTCTTCTTGTTTCATCATCACCAATTACTGTAATATCAAAAGAATCTCCATCTTGTTCAAAAGGTATTTCTTCCGGAATAATTACTTGAGAAGTATTAAAATAAGGTGTTGCATTAATATCTTCATCTGTAAATACATCTGTCCCTTTTGGAACAATCCAAGTATATTCTGTTTTAGTAGGATGAAATTCTTCTACTATTGAACCTTTATTTACTGATAAATTAGATAACATATCTTTACTTGTATTTAATGTAATCTTAGCATAACCTGCGCCTGCATTTCCTACCATTGTTCCAGTTCCTGCAGTATTTGGCATGGATTGATTACCTGCATACATTACAGTGTTTGTAAATTTCTTACCAGAATAATGCACGCTTGCATCACTACCTGTTTTAGGAGTTAAATTATCTGCCGCAGTAATAGCAATACATCCATTATGACCTGAAATGAATGATGATCCACCACCGGCTGCTCCATGGTCATAATTAGTTACACCATAACCAGAACCTCCACCATAGTAGCCACCGCCTCCAGTACCACCACCAACAGATGATCCTGCTATACCAAACGATCCTCGAGCAGAAGCATAATTAGCTCCTCCGTTTCCTCCTGCTGTTTGTGTAGCACCTTTACCTGACCAATCATATCTCCAATTGTTTCCAGATACACCGGATAAGCCACCAGCTGCTCCACCGGCAGCACTCCATCCGTTACCACCACCACCGGCAGCAACCATAATTCTTGAAGCTAACGATTGGGAATTTTTCCATTCTCCTGAAACTAGTCTTACGTCAGTAGCTCCTCCACCACGGCCAAGTCCTCCTGCATCTGTAGGAGAGTTGTTAAAATTTACAACATTATATCCACCAACGTAAATATATAATGTTTCATCTTTATTTAATCTTATTGTTCCGGAAGTATAAGCTCCGGCTCCACCTCTTTGAGTTCCGTTTCCTCCTGTTGTACCTCCGGCTCCCCATAATTCTATTTTATAATCACCAGAATAAGGTGCAGTAAATGTTTGATAATTACCTGTATAACCAAAGTTTTTTGAATATAAAGTATCTGCCTTTGCATCTATATTAAAGAGAAAAAGTGCTAATACTGCTATTAACACTTTTATTGATTTTTTTATTGTATTTTGTTTAATCCCTTTTTTCATAGTAACACCTCTATTACATACTATCCTATTATATTAATATTATATAATTTATAGATGTTAAAAGTCAACATATTTCGACATATCTAGAGAAGAAAAAATCATTGAAAAATAAAGAAAAAAATCAAGCTTTTAGAATAGAAATAACACTGTGGAAAAATTAATTTTTTTCTACTTTTCTTATTTCTTAAAAATTATCAAATTTTGAATTTTACATAAAATTTTACAGTTCTAAAAATTTAAAAAAAGATAAAGAAATTTAATAAATTTCTTTATCTTCTTTTTTTGTATATTCTTCAAATACTTTTATTGTTTCTTCTCTATCCATACTTTCTAAATCTAATATATTTTTATCAGAACTATTATTTTTAATAAAATCATAAATAAAATTATCTCTAAATCCTATACTTTCCGCATCTTCTTTAGTATTACCATAATATACTTTTTTAATATTAGACCAAATAATAGCGGATAAACACATTGGACATGGATAGCAAGAAGTATATAATTCACAATTACTTAAATCATATGAATCTATATTTTTGCAAGCATCTCTTATCGCCTCTATTTCAGCATGAGATGTAGGATCATTATTTAAAAGAACATGATTATTTCCTTTACCAATAATCTTTCCATCTTTAACAATACATGCGCCAAATGGTCCACCTGCATTTGTAGTTATATTTTCTTCTGATAATTCTTTTGCAACTTTCATAAATTCATTCATATTATTCTCCTAAACTGATAACTTATTAAATTTCTTAACTCCATAACTAACTAGAATTATATATAGTATAGTATCAATAACTATAAATACTCCAGTAACCATTAGTAATAATATTTTTGGATCAATTTTACCTATCATACCCATATTAATAGCAAAAGTACCAATTAAAAGCATCATACCTATCATTACAGATAAGAATGAACTAGTACTTTGTTTTACTACTTCCGCACTATTTTCAGCATCTAGTTTTGGATATATTAAATTAACTATTATACCTATAAAATGAGACGCAAGTGGAAGTAAAATAGATAACACTACTAATAATAATGCTTCAACTATATTAATATTAAATTTAACAAATAATATGATATCACCTAATAAAATTACTGGTGTTGTTAAAAGTAAACTTGAATATATTTTAGACATTAAAATAGTTTTAGTTTTAACTGGTAAAGATTTTAATATATTTATATTCTTTCCTTCTAAACTAATAACTGAATTAGTAATAGATGTCATAAACGCTGTAAATGCGATAAGCATAAATACTATCATTGATAAATTTTTCAATATTACTTCTTTATCAAATACAATTCTTAACGCTACTAAAAAGTCATCTGCTTTTAAACATAAAGCTATTGCCATAACTAAGAATAATACCATACCAAAACCTGCATTAATAATAAATACTGGTGTTTTAAAGAATGTATTTAATTCTTTTTTTATTAAAGATCTATTTTTAGTATTTGATTTAATTTTTAATTTATCAATACTTACATGTGTACTAGTACTTACATTTTTTAATCTAGAATTTATTTTAAAATAGAATAAACTTAGAATATAAATACTAATAATATATATTACTATATTTACTAATACAAAGATTATTAAACTAGTAGCGTTAAAATTAGTCGCTAATGTAGAATATAATCCTGCTGGATAATATATTTTAGTAATAAGATCATTTATACTAGAAGCATGTCTAGCTACATAATCAAATATTCTATCCAAATTCATTGAAAGATATAATACACCTAATAACATTATCATAGATGTTATTATTTGTGCGGCATTTTTAAATTTAAATCTACTTGATAAACTTGAAGTTAACGCACCAATAATACAAGATAATATAATTGGTATTATTGGTAATATAAATAACATTACTAAACTTGTTAAATAAAATGTCCAACCTACATTTTCTCCCCATCTGTTATATGCTATAACAATTGGAATTATAAATAATGCATTGAATAATAATTCAAATACATAAAACTTAAAGATTCTTACAAATAAAACTGTTCTTCTTTTTATTGGTAGTGATAATAATAATTGGTCATCCTTACAATTAAATATTAATGGTCCTGTTTTATATATACCTTCTATTAACACCATAACTGAAGTACCAAATACAAATAATGCAAGTACTACTGGTTGTAAATGCATAGGTGCCATTTTTTCAAATAGTATATTGGCATTTGACCAAATTGCAAACATGAAAAAGAAAGCTAGAACAATTGCTAAACTAGAACCATTTGATTTTTTATCTTTTTTAGTTCTAATTTTAAATAAATTCATGTCACTAGTCATGCATGCTCTTATTAATGAAATCAGTTTCTTCATATTAACCCTCTAATTCCATAAATACATTTTCTAAAGATTTATCACCTTTTATTTCTTTCATACTACCACTCTTAACAAGTTCACCTTTTTTAATAATTGCTACTCTAGAACATAGTTTTTCAGCAACATCTAGTATATGTGTTGAATAAAAAACAATTTTATTTTCCTTAACCATTTCATTTAATACTTCTTTAATATCAAATACTGCTTTTGGATCTAATCCTACAAATGGTTCATCCATTATAAGTATTTTTGGATCATGAGCAAGTGCTGATATAAGTACTGCTTTTTGTTTCATACCATGAGAATAACTATCAATAGTATCATTAAGTTTATCTTCCATATCAAATAATTTAGCATATTTTTTAATATTCTTTTCTCTTGTTTCAGTATCTACATCATACATATCACATATAAAATTAATATAATCTATTGCTTTCATATGTTCATATGTTTCAGGATTATCTGGAACAAATGCCATTAATTTCTTACATTCTACTGGTTTTTCTTTAATAGACATACCATCTATTAAAATATCTCCTTCATCAAAATCATGTATTCCTACAATTGATTTAATTAAAGTTGTTTTACCTGCCCCATTATGACCAATAAATGCGAATATATCTCCATCATTTACTGTAAATGAAACATTATCCACAGCTTTTTTATTTCCATATTTTTTTGTTACATTTTTTATTTCTATCATCTTTCATACTCCTCTATAATATTATACTAAAAATAAAATAAATCTTCAAACTTCATATCAAGCGCTATGCACAAAATATACGCAAGTTTTGCAGTTGGTTCATATTGACCAGTTTCTAGTGAACTAATAGTATTTCTAGATACACCTACCATATCTGCAAGTTCTTGTTGAGATAATTTTTTCTCAGACCTTACTTCTTTTAATTTGTTTTTTAAAACTAATTCATTCTTCATAACATCACCTACCTAATAATAGAAGTATTGATTAATTCTTTGAAATAAGAATAAATCATAATTACACTAGCAATAGCCCATATTATTCCACAAAATAGATCTAGTTTTTTATGAGTTTTAATACCTTTTAAACCAAATACTGTTGAACAATAAACCGCTACTATTGAATACCAGCCATAATTAGATTTACCAGTTATCATTATTCCAGATATAAAATAAACTGTTGATAATATTAATATTGCTAAACCAGCAAATTTAGCTGCATTATTTTCTGTTTCAATTAATGCATAATCTTTATTCTTATTTTCTTTTCTTGCTTTTTCTAATATTTCTTCTTTTTTCATACTATATCACCTTAAAATATTCTAGAATTAACATAATAGTTAAAGTACCCCATATAATTACTGAAGCAATTCTTAGTTTTCTACTTTCTTTAACTTTAATAGCAAGCCATCCATTTAATACTGCATTATATAGACATACTAATGAATATAATTCATAGTTCATTCCTTTTCCTGTCATTATTTCAAAAGTAAAATAAACAAATGCTAATAATACCATTGCTATAGCAGCATAAGTAGTTCCTTTATAAGATTGTTCTAAAGTCACGTAGTCTTTATTCTTATTTTCCTTTCTTGCTTTTTCTAAAATTTCTTCTTTTTTCATGTAATCCTCCTTGCCAAGTTTCCTTGTCAAATTAATATTATCACATGCAAAGTATACTTGTCAATATATTTTGAAATAAAAAAGTAGACTTTTGTCTACTCTTCTTTTTCTATAATCAAATTTTTAATATCTGATTCTTCACTAACTATTGTTAAATCATCTAAATGAATATGATCTCTTTCACTATCTGATTCCGCTACTCTTTTAATATAACCAGATAATTCTAATAAATCAGATTTATTACCTTTAATAACTATTTCATCATTATTTTGTTTAATAGTAATACTATTTAAATAATCTTCTGTAAAATTAATCGCAACATCTTTTAAAGTAAAACCATTTCTTTTAGCATGAGCTGATTCTCCACATAAAAATATATTATGATACTTATCTGTTATTTCACTAGATACTGGAGGATCTGGTACATATCCTTTAGACGCTAATAAATATAATTTATCATAATCAGTTTTTCTTAATTGGTAAAACATAGATACATCAGAACCGCCTATATGCATTAAATCAGATAAAGCATATATAATTTTATTATCTAAAATAAATCTACCTATTTCTACTCCGTAAGCAAGTTTTCCATCACTTATAAAATCATAAGATTTTCTTTTATCCATAGTATCACCTATAAAAATTATAACATAAAAAAAACAGATTAATATCTGTTTTTATTTTTGGTCTTTTTTATTACCATATTTTTCTAATATCATTTTTTTAGCAGCAGATTGTCCATTTTTAAAAGCTTCTAAGAAGAAATTAGTTTGAGCAATTCTACAACCATCTTCTTGAAATAAAGGATTATGTTCATCGATAACATCGTGAGTACTTTCAAATTCATCTATATCATCTTCAAATATTTTTTTATCGAATTCATGATCATAACTTTCTAAATTAGCATAATATCTTCTTCTACCTTTTTGATCTTCTCTTTCTTGATCAATAAAATAAATATCAGATGATCCACTTAATGTTATACGAGATAAAATATCTCTAAATATATCTTCTGGTTCTAAACTATATTGATGTTTTAAATCATTTACCATTTGACCATTATTAGTAAGACTTAAAAAACGAGTAATTTTTTCATCTTCTAACAAACCATGTATTTCTTTTCTTTTTTCTTGTTCTTTCTTATAAATTGTTTCTAACATTATTAATTCTTCTTTTGTCATAACATATACCTTCCTTTTCCATGTTAAGAATTATTATAACACTTAAAAATAAAAAAACAATCTATTTGATTGCTTTTTTTAATACCTTTTTATCATTAAAATTAAAATCCATATATACATATCTATCAAATGAATAATCCAAACTTTTTTGAATGTTATTTTTAGCAGTTTCTGATATTTCACTTATTCTTTTTGGACCATCTTCTGTTTTTACTAAAGGATCAATATATCTTCTTTTAGCTTTAACATTAACCGAATATTTTCCTTCTGGTTTAGTATCACTAGTTTTAACAGAAGTTCCTTCTGCCCAAGCATTAAAACATTCTGATATATTATAATCATCACATTTTTTTATTTTTTCAATCATTTCTTTTTCAGATAATTCATATAAATCAGGTACTGTTATTAATTTTAGTTCAGACATTCTTTTCATTATTTCAGCGATTAATTCCATACCAAATCTAGCTTTATCATCCATATATAAAATAGATAGTTCACTCATTACTTCTACAAATCTTTCTGCAATTTCTAATGTATTAAAACACATTTCAGGTGTTCCATCTTCTTTTTCCACAATAGAAATATCAGAATATATTTTCTTTATTTCATCTAGATCCCATATCTTTTTTATTTGACCTAGACCATTAGATAAAGTATATTCCAATCTATCAGCTGAAAGCATTGGAGTATCATTATCTGCAATTGGATACATATGATAATCATATATTTTCTCTACAGGTATATTATCTCTTTTTAATAAAGACATTATTTCTTTAGATTCTACTATCAACTTTTTAGTAAATGCTTCTGTTGATTCTTGTTTTTCATAATCACCATTCATATAATCTATACAATGTTTAAAAGCTGGTGTAGAAATATCATGAAATAATCCTGATAAAGTTTGTATCTTATCATGTGTAAAATGCCATATAACAAGCGCAACTGCAATACTATGTTCTAGAGAAGAATACCATAATTCAATATTATTCATTTTTGAATAATATAATCCTCTAGAACAAGATATATTATCTTGTTTTTGCATTCTAGGAGTTTCTATATAGTCTATTAAAAACTCTGGAAAATCCTCTGATAATACCCCATAATATTCTTTAATAAGTGAATCAATTTTATCTAAATATGCCATACTATTTCTCCTTATTAATTGTATTCATTTTATTAATACTACATTCTTTACATCTATATTGTGGATTCTTATCTTCTGATCTATCATAATTCCCCCATTCAACTATTCTATATCCTCTAGTTTTTTTATGGCAATCATGACAATTAACATCATCTTTTATTTCCCATAAAGGGACATCAGATTTCTTTTTAAATATCAATTTATCTATCCAAAAGAATATTAATCCTCCTATTAGATTAGCAATAATTGTCGCAGTTAATGTATTCATATTAGATAGTAATTTTAATACTATCGCAAGTATTGGTGTACTTAACTGCCATCTTAATAAATATAAACTATATTTTTTTATTAATTTCATATTATCACCAATTTAATTATAACATAAAAAAATAGTCATAAGACTATTTTTTAGATATAACTTTCTTTTGCCAACTTTTTTTATTACATTTTGGACATTTCATATATCTTGTTCTTCCCATATGAGGAGCCAAGTTAACGCTAAGGTAAGTTGGTACATATTTATAATGACAATGTTTGCATTCATAGTAACCTGCGACTTGTTCTATTTTTAACATAAAGAAAGCCGCAATTACAAATGTAATAGTATCTACTAATATTAATATGCATCTAGCAATATTAGACATTTCAAAAATACATGAAACTATTAATAAAGCAGTAAACATAACTGTAATAATAACTCCTAGAACTACCTCTATCATTAATAATTGTCTATCTTTTTGTTCTTTTTGCTTAGTCATTTCTAATAGGTTCTCTTCTAATTTTTTTTCAGTATCTTTCATATCAACCTCTTCACCACTGAACAAATCATTTATGGTAATTCCAAGTATTTCACATAATAAAGGCATATTACCAGCATCAGGTAAACATATACCATTTTCCCATTTAGATACTGCTCTATCTGATATATATAACTTTTCAGCTAACTCACTTTGAGTAATACCTTTTTCCTTTCTTTTTAAACTAATGAATTTACCAATCTTAATTAAATCCATATGGTTTTCCTCCTTTCATGTTCTAAATATACCACTGTTAATATATTTTAAACAGGAACTTATGGTTGATATAAATATTATAACAAAAAAAGTAGTAAAAACTACTTTTAATATTTATAAATCTAGCGATGGATTTATCTTTAGTGAATAATCACTAAATAATTCTTTTTTATAATAATAGTATCCTGCTGCTGCAATCATGGCACCATTATCTGTACAATAAGTAAGCTTTGGTACTACTAATTTTATTCCTTTTTCTTTACATAATTTATCAAATTCTTCTCTTATACCAGAATTAGCAGATACTCCTCCTGCAATTAATAATTCTTTTACTTTATATTCATCTATTGCTCTCATAGTCTTCTTAGTTAATGTTTTAACAACTATATTTTCAAAGGATGTTGCTAAATCTTCTTTTCTTATTTCATTACCTCTTTGTTTTTCGTTATGAACTAAGTTTATAACTGCAGATTTAATACCTGAAAAACTAAAGTTATATGAGTCATCATCCATAGGAAGTGGTAAATCATAAGTATCTTTACCTATTTTAGATAATTTATCTATAACAGGCCCACCTGGATATGGTACATCTATAACTCTTGCGACCTTATCAAAAGCTTCACCTACTGAATCATCTATTGTTGAACCTATTTTCTTAAATGATAGATCTTCATCCATATAAATTATTTCAGTATGACCACCAGAGATTACTAAACAAATAAGTGGAAAATCCATAGTATCAACTAAATTATTTGCGTATATATGACCTGCCATATGATTAACACCAATTAATGGCTTATTATAACAAAGCGCAAGTGTTTTAGCAGCTTCTACACCTACAAGTAATGAACCTGCAAGCCCTGGTCCATAAGTAACTGCTATTGCAGTTATATCTTCCATTTTCATATTAGCTTTATTTAAACAATCTTCAATAACAATAGTTATACATTCTGCATGTGAACGAGATGCAATCTCTGGTACTACTCCACCAAATTTTTTATGTATATCTATTTGAGATAATGTTGTTGTAACTATTTCTTCTTTACCATTTTTAACTATTGAAATACTTGTTTCATCACAAGATGATTCAATACCTAAAATATATACATCATTCATTTTTACACTTCCTTAAGCATTAGAATGGCATCAATGCCTTCATAATAACCTTTTCTAATAGAAACTGGTTTAAAACCTAGACTATTATACAACATAATTGCGTTTTTGTTATCTTTTTTTACTTCTAGAGTTACTTTTTCTATTTGCTTGTTTTCAAGCATTTTATTTATTAATGCTTTACCTATTCCTTTATTTCTATATTCATCTAATACAAAGATATCTATTATTTCTGCTGCTTCATATAATAATTGATATATTAAAAAACCAACATATTTATCATTTTCTTTAAAGACAAGAATAAAAGTATAATCGTTTATGATAGGATTATACTTTTCTTTATATTTTTTAAATAAATTTTCTATTAATTTAATATCTTTTATTTCTTCTATCATAACATACTTTCCGCATCTATTTTCTTTAAATAGTTTGGTTTTAATTCATGTGCATTTATATCTTTATCTTTGTAATAATCTATAAGTTTTAATATATCTAAGTCTTGATTGTTATCGTCTATTATTATGGTGTTACCGGATAATTTGCTTATATCTTTGTCATATACTTCCTTGGTGGAGTATTTATCTATAATAATATCATTATAATCTTTATCATATATTCCATAATATAATCTATTATTCTTATCATTAATTATGGATACATAATAATCATATCCTTCTTTAGAGAATATATATTGTTTTAGGGATGATACCGGTATTACATTTATATTATTTGAATACGCTAGAGTTTTACCTACAGTAACACCTATTCTAGTACCAGTAAATGAACCAGGTCCATTTACTACAAATATCTTATCTATATCTTTAGTAGTCATATTATTTTCTTTTAGTATTTCATCTATGAATGGTACTAAATGAGAAGCATGGTCATTAATAGATTCTAATTCTTTTTTAGATAATATTTCATTATCTTTAACAAGAATAACTACTAGTTTTTTTGAGCTAGTATCTAAAAAAAGCGAGATCATAAAGCATCCTCGCATAATTCTTCATATTTTTCACCATGTGGTACAAATTTAATAACTCTTTTATCTTCTTCTACTACTTTAAAGAATACATCTAATCTTTCTTCTGGAAGATAATCTTCTATCATATTAGCCCATTCAATTATAACAACACCATCTTTATCAAAATAATCAAGTAATCCTGTTGATTCAGGTGTATCTTCTAATCTATATACATCCATATGATATAAAGGCATTTCTCCATCTAAATATTCTTTTATAATATTAAATGTTGGACTAGTAATAGTTTCTTCTATTCCACATGCTGCCGCAAATCCTTTTGTAAATATAGTTTTACCTGATCCTAATTCACCATTAAGACAAATTACCATTCCAGGGAATTTTTCTGCTTCAAAGTTTTCCGCAATAGAAATAGTATCTTCTTCACATTTTGATGTTACTTTATATTCATCCATTCATATCACCCTCTATAATTAATTATAAATAAAAAAAAATCATTTTACAATGTATTTTTCATAAAATGACTCTTTTTTACAAATTACCACATATTTTTTAAATTTCCATCACCTTTATAATTATTACTCATATCTATTATATAATCATATCTACTATAAAAATTACTACCTGGATATGAATAATCATATTCATCCATAATAACACCTGGGATTAAACTTTCTGTTACATATATCTTAGTGTCAGACATCGCTCCTATTATCGCAATATGTCCATCCCAACCTATTAAATCTCCTACTTTAACTTGTCCAGAATGAAGTAAATCATATGAGTTATATCTAAGAGTACCTATATCAGTATAATCTCTTTCTGAAGAAGCTCCCGCTCCTATATCACCTAAATCTAAACCTGCTTGAACTAATACCCATGTTACATAACCGCTGCAATCTAATCCATTTGCGTAATATGTATTTGGTTTTCTATATCCATCATCTTCATAATTCATTAAAGGACATCCCCAAGAAGCAGGACCTGCCATTACTTTTGTTATTTGATTTTGTCTATCTTGTCCTATATATAAACCTTGTTTATAATATCTTCCTTCTCCTTGTACTCCATTACCAGTAAGTCTACCATTTTCATAAAAATATGGTACTTTATAAGGGAATTCTAGTGTTAAGAATCTAGCTGCTACTGCAACTGCAGCTCTAGTTCCTGGGCCTGCTTCTTCTACTCTACTTTTTAATATATCATCAAGTGTATTAACTTGTTCTGTAGAATGAGCATTACATGGAACAATAGGTTTATTATTATCCAATATTGCTACTCTAATTAAATCTGTACCATTTACTTCTACACTATCTTCCATTTTATTTGATGAATAAACTGTTATTTTAGCTTTACCTACATTTAAAGCCTTAATATTTCCTTTATCATCTACAGATATAATATCAGGATTACTAGATTTATACTTAATACTAGTATCTACATTACCAACATAATCTACTTTTGCATCTAAATTTAAAGTATCTGATATAGCTAAATATTTCTTTTTATTATTAATCTTTATTCCTAATATTCCATCTATATTAAAATCTTTATTATAAGACGCAATTTGATCTCCATTATATTTTAAATTAATTTTATATTTATAAGTTTTTACATTATAAGAACACTTATCATTTTTAACTAATATCCAATCGCTACTAATTTTATCATCTTCAAATTGACAATATACATTATTTGAATTATGACTTTTTATTTTTAGAGTTACTTTTCTTGTTCTATCACTATTATATTTATTACCATAAACCACCTTAGAAATAGTAGGTTCTCTATTATATTCTTGATTTATAAGTAATAGTATTATCGTAATAAATAATAACGTTATAATCCAAATTGCCACTATGTTATTTTTATTATTTCTCATAAGTATCATTCCTATTTTAAGTATAGCAAAAAGAAAAATAATAGTAAATAAAAAATACTCTTTTAGAGTATTTTTATTCTTCCTCCATTGAATCTAAATAATTACAAATTTCATTAAATTCATTTTCATCATCTACACTTACTAATTCTACATTTTCAGTTCCTTCAATAGCTTTAGCTTCAAGTATATATGAATCTGTTTCATTACTAAGATCATTAGCAATTACATATTTTTTGTTATTATAATCAAATTGATTAACTATTTCTACTTTTACTTTTTCTCCATCTGCAGCAGTCATTTCTACTACTAATTCATTATTTTCCATTGTTTATTCCTCCTAATAAAATTATAGCAAAAAGATAAGTCTATATCAAGACTTATCTTTTTTTAGTATTCTTCATCTTTATATAGGACAATTTCACCCTTTTTACGAGTTTCTTTAATATCTATAACTCTTTGATTAGATGATCCTTTCCAATGTAATCTAGGATCAAATAAATCCTTTTTAAATTGACCATCTACAAGTACATCAAGATATTCAAAAATCTCATTATCTTTTATTCCTTCATATGTAAATCCAGTCCAAGACCATAATGATTTTTCAGGAAATCTTTCTTTAAATGCTTTAGCAAGTTTAGTACTCCCTGGAATATTAGTTGGATGCATTGGTTCTCCACCAAGCATTGATAATCCAACTATATAGTCTTTTGAACAAAGTTCTAGCACTCTTTCAATTGTTTCATCTGTAAATTCTTTCCCACAGTTAAAATCCCAAGTATCTGGATTAAAACATCCTTCACAGTGAAAATGACATCCTTGAAAGAATATAGAAACTCTAACACCTGGACCATTAGAAATATCCATTTTTCTAATTTTGTTATATCTCATTATTCTTCATCTTTATTATCTATATGGATAACTCTTTCCTTAATTTCTTGAGTTCTACCTTTATTCCAGAAATTAGATCCTATATATCCACAAGTTCTTCTAGCTACATTTAATTTATCATGATCTCTGTTTCCACAGTTTGGACAATACCATTCCATATCATCATCAATTAATATTTCACCAGTATATCCACATTCATGACAATAATCACTCTTAGTATTTAATTCTGCATACATGATATTATCATAAATAAATTTAATAACTTCCATAACTGTATCTAAGTTATTTTCTAAGTTTGGAGTTTCAATATATGAAATAGCGCCACCTGGAGAAAGTTGTTGGAATTCACTTTCAAGTTTTAATTTAGTAAATGCATCTATTTCTTCAAATACTGGTACATGATAAGAGTTAGTAATATAATCTCTATCTGTAATACCTTTAATCTTACCAAATCTATCTCTTAAACATTTAGCAAATTTATAAGTAGTACTTTCAATAGGAGTACCATATACTGAGTAATCTATATCTTCTTCAGCTTTCCATTTTTTACAGCAATCATTTAATCTTTGCATTACTTCTAGACCAAATTCTTTACCTTTACCATTATCTGTATGAGAATGACCTGTCATATATTTAACACATTCATATAGACCTGCATAACCAAGTGATATAGTTGAATATCCATGATGAAGAAGTTCATGAATACTTTCACCTTTTTCTAATCTTGCAAGTGCACCATGTTGCCAAAGAATTGGCGCAACATCTGAAGTTACTTTAGATAATCTTTTATGTCTTATTTGTAAAGCTCTATGACATAATTCCATTCTTTCATCAAATACTTTCCAGAATATATCCATATCTTTTCCTGAAGTTAAAGCTATATCAGGTAAGTTAATAGTTACAACACCTTGGTTAAATCTACCATAGTATTTACCTTTTCCTTCAACATAGTTCTTAGCTTTAGAAATATTTCCTAAACTCATAAATCTATCTGGAGTTAAGAATGATCTACAACCCATACATGGATAACATTCTCCTACACCATATTCATTTTTCTTATATTCTTTCATTATTTTTTCAGATATATAATCTGGAACCATACGTTTAGCAGTACATTTAGCCGCTAACTTAGTTAAGTAATAATATTTACTCTTTGGTTTAATATTATCTTCTTCAAGTACATATAGAAGTTTTGGGAATGCAGGAGTTATATAAACACCTTTTTCATTCTTGAAACCTAAAATTCTTTGATTTAAGAATTCTTCAATAATCATAGCAAGTTCTTCTTTATATTCATCTGTTTCACCTAAATACATCGCAACTGATAAGAATGGAGCTTGACCATTAGTGTTAGTCATTGAATTAACTTGGTAATTAAATGTTTGAACACCTGATTCAATTTCTTTCTTAGTATCTTCCATTGCTAATTTTTCACATAATTCTTTAGATAATTTAGCTTTCTTATATTTCTTTAAATATATTTCATAACTTGATCTAACAAATGGTGCTAAATGTGTTAATGATACAGTAGCTCCACCATAACTTGATGAAGAAACAGCTAAGATTATTTGAGTTGCTATAGTAGCAGCTGTTATAAATCTATGTGGTTTTTCAATCATAACATCATTAATGATAGTACCATTTTGTAACATATCATCTAAGTTAATTAATTCACAGTTATGTAATGCATTTTGTGCAAAATAGTCTGCATCATGGAAATGAATAATACCTTCGTCATGAGCTTTTACTATATCTTCTGGTAATAAGAATCTTCTAGTAATATCTGTACTAGTAATACCAGCAAGATAATCTCTTTGTGTTGTAACAACAGTAGCATTCTTATTAGAATTTTCTGTATTCCAATATTCACTTTCTCCATTAATTAATTCTTTAATAGATAAATCTGTTGTATTACTTCTTCTTACTAATTCTCTAGTATATCTGTAAGTAATATAAGCTTTAGCTAAAGCATATTTACCAAGAGCCATTAATCTCATTTCAATAGTATCTTGAATATCTTCAACTAACATTCTTTTTTTCTTCAAACCCTCAATATATTTAATAATATTTTTAATTTGTTGTTCAGTTACTCTATCTTCTTCAGCAACTTCTGCATTAGCTTTACTAATAGCAGCTTCAATTTTGTCTGGACAATAATCAACTATATGTCCGTCTCTTTTAATTACTTTCATATGTCTAACTCCTCCTATATTATGATTCAAGTATAGCATCTTTTACAAAATATGTATTGTTGCAGTTGCAACATTACAGAAAAAATGATAAAATTTTTACAAGAGGTGTAAACATGACTAAATTCTTTGATAATATTGACAGTAAAAATAAATATAAATTACTACGATCTTTTAAGGCAGATACACATAATTTTAAAGAAAACGAAGATATTACTAATATAGTATTTGAAAGAAATGTTATTGCGTTATTAGTTAGTGGAAGTGTAAATCTAATTAGAAATAATGAAAATGGTAATGACTTTGTTTTAGACAAGATTGAAGAAAACAATATTATTAGTGATGTTATATACACAATAAATAAAGATGACTATTATTTAATAACTACTGAAGAAACAGAAATAGTTACAATGAACTATAGTGACGTTATTAATTATAGAGGAAAAAATAAATACTACCCTATTCTTATAAGAAACATGTTTGATATAATTAATTCAAAAGCAAAACTATTTAATGAAAGAATTAATATAATGGCTAGAAGAGGAATAAGAAATAAATTACTTGCTTTCTTTGAAATACAATTTAAAAAGAATAATTCTAGAAATATATATTTACCTTTTACATTTACAGAAATGGCTGATTATCTAGGTGTTGATAGATCAGCCATGACTAGAGAAATGAAATTGCTTAAAGATGAAGGTTTTATTAAGACCACAGGAAAAAGAATCACTTTATTATATAAGTGATTCTTTTTTATTATTAATTATTTTTCTGATGAATTAACTAATTTTTTTACTACTTTATCTTGTGGTTCAGATAATATTCCTTCAAATAGTTCTTGTCTAACATCTAAAAAGTTTTGATAATAAAGACTATAATTATCCATTACTACTTCTCTATAAATAACATTATGATTATTTTCAAATTCTTCTACTTCATCCATATTTATATTATATTGTGTTTGAGTTTCAGCATCTATATATCTTTTGTATTTAGCTTTAGGATCTCCATTATATGTTAATATTTCTTTTGCACCAGTAACAAATTTTTCTACTTTATATGATCCAACATATACTAATAATTTGTTACTATTTTCCTCAGCAATTTTAGTTTTAGATGCTGCTACTCTAATAGCATCTCTTTCTTTAGCGGTATTCTTTAATGCACGTTTATATTCTTCTAAAAAAGTTTTATACTCAGTATTATTCATAAATTATTCCTCCCTGATTATATATAATTATAACACTTATATTATTTTTCGCAACAAAAAAAACATATATTTCTATATGTTTTCATAACTACATTTAGATATATATTCTAAAGCTAATCTTTTTGGCATAGATTTCATTTTTTCATTTTGTTCTTTTGTTATTGATACTCCTGCGGCATATGGATGTCCTGCTCCATTATATTTCATAGCTATTTCATTAACATCTATACTTTTATCTATACTTCTATATGATTTTTGACCATATGCTTCTTTGTCTAAAGCAACTGTAATAAAATATTTGACTTGTTCTTCCTTATTATCTCTTATATATTCTGGTAAATCATTTCTATATTTATATGGTGCGAAAGTTATACCAAATAAATTATCATTCTCATCTGTAAAGAATTCTGCTTCTGATATATACTTTTTAATATTATTTAGATTTTCTTCTTTTATTCTATTTAATAAATCTAATTCTTCTTGTGTAAAAGAAAATGTATTCTCTTTTAGTTTTTTATACATAGATTCAATATATTTTTCAATACCGATACTACTATATAATATTGATAGATCATGAGCTTCAGGAGTATTAGTTTTTTTCCATTCCCATGTATCTTCTAATCTAGTTAATTCTACAAACTTGTCTAAAAATTCAGTTCTATCTAAATAATTATTATCAACTAAAAATTTATAGAATATTTCTGTTCCACATCTTTTTATTCCATTACTATCTATTTCTTCAATAAATGTAAAGTCATATTTATTTAAACCATTTTTAATTGCACCATCATGATGATCAAATACTTGAACTCTTCTTTTTAAAATATCATCATTTGCGACCATATCTAAAGATTGATTTTCTAAAGATAAATCAGTTATATATATTTTGTCATAGTTATATAATGTTTTATTAATTAGATTATCTCTAAATTTTAATTCTAATCCTCTAGGATTAGACGCTAGAATATAATCTATATC
>CACZXL010000012.1 GCA_902785135.1 uncultured Erysipelotrichaceae bacterium | reverse complement strand
TAATAATAGAAATAAATATAAATATAATAGTGATAAAGTTGATAAATCACCAGTTCCTTGGTGGCTTAATGAAGATATTAAATCTGAACCTGCTACTCCAGAAGAACAAGCAGAAGTTGTTAAATTAATATTTAAATTATTCTTAGATGGAATGGGAACTCAAAAAATTAAATATGAACTAGAAAAAAGAGGAATACCAACTGCTACAGGATTAAAAACCTGGAATTTTGGAACAATATCACGAATGTTACAAAATCCTTTCTATTGTGGAACAGTAGTATATAGAAAAGCATATATTCCTGATTACCTAGAACAAAAGCCAAAAAAGAATAATGGTGAAGTAGAACAAGTAATTGTAGAAGGAAAACATCAACCAATAATATCTAAAGAAGATTTTGAAAAAGTTCAAAAGTTAATTCAATCTCATTCTGTATTTAAGAAAGATTCAAAAAAGAAACAAGTAGTAGGAGCTTCTAAAGATATTTGGTCAAAAAAATTAGTGTGTGAATGTGGTTCACAAATGAATAGAAGAGTTTATAGTAGAAAAGCTACTACAGTTAATTATGGATATGTATGCTATAGACAAAAGAATGAAGGTCTTGATGCCGTTGAATATGATTTTATTATGGTAGCTAATTTTGATAAGGATGATGTATTAATAGATGTTAAGGATACTAGAACATATGGTAAAGAAAGCGATGCTCAAAATGAGTATAAATCTAGAAAAGCAACAGCAGATGCAGGATATATTAAATCATTAACAATTGATAAAAATGTTGTTACAACAATATATACAAAAGAAAATGCATCTTCAAATTCGATTAAAACTGAAAAAGATAAGTTTATAAGACAGTATAAAAATGCTGGTTGGACTTGTGAATAATATAGACTCGAAAGAGTCTTTTATTTTTGCTCGGACGATTAAGATATTAGGAACGAAAGTTCCTTTTATTTGTGGTATAATGTTAATAGAGGTTGATAATATGGATTTAATTAAAATTGAAAAATTTATTGATAAGCAAAAAGTAAGTTTAATTTGTTCAGTTGATGAAGATAATTGCCCAAATGTTAAAGCAATGCTAAAACCAAGAAAACGAAATGGTTTAAAAGTTTTTTATTTTTCTACTAATACATCATCAATGAGAGTAAAACAATATCAAAAAAATCCAAATGCTAGTATTTATTTTTATCATAAAGGTTTAATTAAATATGTTGGTGTTATGCTAAAAGGTAAAATGGAAGTACTAACAGACCAAGAAACTAAAAATATGATTTGGAGAAAAGGAGATACTATGTTTTACAAAAAAGGTGTAACTGATCCAGATTATTGTGTTTTAAAATTTACTGCTACAAGTGGTAGATATTATTGTGATTTAAAAACTGAAAGTTTTGAAATAAAATAATCGGAAGATTAAGATATTCCGAGATAAGCAAAGTTGGTGATATCCAACTTTTTATTTTGAATAAAATATCACAACCACTTTAGGGTGACGGAAAAAAGCCTGTCCACATTGATTAAGCAATCAATATATGATATAATTTTCTTGGAAACAAAAGATAAAATGTATGATGACTTTGTCCACATTTTGTCCACATTGAACAAATTATTAGTAATATTTATAATACAAATAATACTGATAATAATATGTACTAAATGTCTATAAAATAAGGCTAAAAGCCATAATACTATATGTACCAAATATAGTGATAATATGCTCAAAAAGGGAGCATGTGGCAGTGGTAAAAAATATAAGCAATGTTGTGGAAAAAAATAAATAAAAAAAGACTAATTATTAGTCTTTTTTATTTTGTATAAATTGATACTGTTTTTATTGTTCCTTTAAAGAAATAGAATTCAATATAATCACCATAATTATTTTGATTATCTTCTTTAAAATATCTGTAATAAGTAGAACTTTCTACTTTATTTATTTTAGGATTCTTATAACCTAATTTAGTCATAGTATCTTTTACATCATTTTCTTTACTATTAAAGTTTAATCCACCAATAAAATATACATTATCTCTTTTTTTGCTTGAATAATTGAAATCAATACCTTGAATAGTACAATCTTCAACATGTTCAGTTTTGCCAGATAGATTTACTACTAATACTTCTCCTCCAACTGATCTCTTTCCTATGAAACCTCCAGGAATAGAATATCCAGCTTTTACATCAACTTTTGCTTTTTCTTCATTCCATTTCCAACCTGCTGCTTCAAATTCATATTTGTTTGATGGCATATTAATAGTTATGCCGTTAATGCTAGCTTGAAACATTGTTAATTTATTAACGTCTTTAGTTTTTATAATCTTTGGTTTTATATTATTTTCTATAACCGTTTTATTTGATCTATTTTCTATAAATTCTCTTGCGGCTTTAAAACCAAATATAAAAATTAATAATGCAGCGATAATAATTATAAGTGTTATTATTACTTTTTTCTTCTTGTTTTTATTTTCTTGATTATCATCTTTATTATTGAATTCAGTTATATTTTCAACTGATGCTTCTTTTAAACTAGGATTAAATTGATTATTATCTTCCATAAATATCCACCTTTCTATTATCAACATTATAACATAAAAATAAATATAAATATTAAAAATTATTATATTTCGTTTTAATCGTTTTTCTTTTTTGACAAATTATGATATAATTTTTAATGGTGAATAAGATATGGATATTAAAACTATAATCACAAAAATAGATGAGTTATACTCTAAAATAGATACTATTTGGAGGTTACTTTGACATCGATAAAAAGATGGAAGAGGCTGAAAAATTAGAAAAGATTTCTTTGAAACCTGATTTTTGGAATAGAGAAGATGCTTCTTCTATATCAAAACAGATAGGTGATTATAAAAAAGAAATTGAATTAGTAAATGTATTAAAATATGAATTATTGTCATATAAAGAATTAATAGAATTAGATGCATCATATTTTGGTGATGTAGAAAAATCTCTTAGTGAAATAGAATTAAAAATTTATAAATTAGAATTAGAAACAAAATTGTGTGGAAAATATGATAAAAATGATGCCATATTAGAATTACATTCGGGCGCAGGTGGAACTGAAGCTTGTGATTGGGTTAGTATGCTTCTTAGAATGTATGAAAGATGGTGTGAAAGAAATAATTATAAATACGAAATAATAGATGAACTCCCAGGTGAAGAAGCTGGATTAAAAAAAGTTTCTCTTTTAATTAAAGGATTAAATGCTTATGGATACTTAAAATGTGAAAGAGGAGTTCATAGATTAGTAAGAATATCACCATTTGATTCTAATAAAAGAAGACATACATCATTTGCGTCTGTTGAAGTTACACCAGAAGTAGATGATAGTATTAATATAGAGATAAAAGATGAAGATCTTAGAATAGATGTTTATAGAAGTACAGGTGCAGGAGGACAAGGGGCAAATACTACTGATTCTGCGGTTAGAATAACACATATACCTACTAATATAGTAGTAACTTGTCAAAATGAAAGAAGTCAATTAAAAAACAAAGAATTGGCGATGAAAGTATTAAAAGCAAAATTAATTGCGTTAGAGGAAGAAAAACTTCAAAAAGAAAAAGAAAAACAATTAGGTACTCAAAGTGATATTAATTTTGGATCACAAATTAGAAGTTATGTAATGCATCCATATTCTATGGTTAAAGATCATAGAACAGAATATGAGACTAGTGACGTTAATAAAGTTATGGATGGATTTATAGATGAATTTATAGAAGAATATTTAAGAAAGGGTGTTTAGAAATGTTTTTATTTAAAAAGAATTTATCTAAAGATAATATTATACATATTATAGATAATAAAAACTTGTTAAAAAGATATGTATTACTTGTTATAGGGTTGACCATTTATTCAATAACATATAATTCATTTTTTGTTAGAAATAATTTAATTTTTGGTGGATCAAGTAGTGTTGCCACAATATTAAAAGATTATATTAACCCATCTGTAACAATAATGTTTATTTCAATTGTATCTTTATTATTAAGTTTTATTTTTATGGGCAAGAAATTTGCGTATAAGACTTTAGTTGGGTCATTGTTATTTCCAGTATTAGTAACATTAACATCAACAGTTCAATTACCAATTCCTAAAGATGATATGATGTTAGTTGCTATTACAGGAGCAGTATTAATAGGTCTTGCTAATGGAATAATTGGTAGAACTGGTTTTAATAGCGGTGGTCTTGAAGCAATTTGTCATATAATATCTAAAAAACTTAAAGTATCAAGTGGAAAAGCATTTTTATTTGTTAATGGAATAATAGTGCTTGTTGGTGGATATAGATTTGGTTGGAGAATATTATTATATGCTTTAATAATTCTATATATCATAAGTATAGTAACAGATAAAGTAGTAATGAATATTTCTATGAATAAGACATTCTTTATTGTTACTGATAAAGTAAGTGAAGTAAAAGAATTTATATTAACAAATTTATCTAGAGGAGTAACAGTACTAGACGCTAAAGGTGGTTTTTCTGAACATAACCAAGAGGTTATTATGGCAGTTATTCCAACTTCAGAATATTTTAAAGCCAAAGAAGGAATATTATTGATTGATCCAAATGCATTTTTTACAATATCAGATTCTTATCAAGTATTTGGACAAGATTCACATAGAAAGAAAAGAAAGGAAGTGGACGATTAATGGAATTTATAAAAATTACAGATGTCGAAAAAGTATATAAAACTGGTGTAACTGCAATTTATGGTCTTAATTTAAGAATAAAAAAAGGAGATTTTGCATTCATAATTGGTGCTTCAGGATCAGGTAAATCTACTTTAATGAAGATGTTATACCGTGAAGAAAAACCAACAAGAGGTGAAATATTAATTGGTGGAGTTAATGTTGGTAAATTAAGAAATAGAAAAGTATATAAATTAAGAAGAAAATTAGGAATAGTATTCCAAGATTTTAAGTTGTTGCCAAAATTAACTGTTTTTGAGAACGTTGCATTTGCACTTGAAATGTATGGATATCCTAAATATGAAATAAGACAAAAAACATTAAAAGCATTAGAATTAGTTGGCCTAAAAGAAAAAGCAAAGAATTTTCCGCATGAGTTATCTGGTGGAGAACAACAAAGAGTTTCTATTGCAAGAGCAATAGTTAATTCACCAAAATTATTAATTTGTGATGAACCAACTGGTAACTTAGATCCTGATACATCATTAGAAATAATGAAAGTACTAGAAGTAATTAATGATTTAGGAACAACAATTATTGTTGTAACACATGATAGAGACATAGTTAATCAAATGAAAAAGAGAGTTATACTTTTAGATAAAGGTAGACTTAAGAAAGACTATGAGAAAGGAACTTACGATAAGAATGAGAAACATTAGAATATTAGTTAGAAATATAAGAGACGGTTTTAAAAACGTTTTTAGAAATATTAGTTTATCTTTTGCATCAATTTCTTGTATTACAGTAACATTAATTATTGTAGCAGCAGCTATTGTAGGTTCTTGGAACGTAGAAAATTTTGCTGATATGATAAAAGATGATTTTACAATTGTTGCTTTTGTAAAGAACGATGCAACAGAAGAAGATAAAGCTAAAATCAAAGAAGAATTAGAAAAAATAAGAAATGTAGAATCTATTGATTTTATATCTAAAAAAGATATTATGGAAGAAATGAAACAAGAGAGTGATACATTTAATAGTGTTATGTCCTCATGGGGAGAATCAGAAAATCCATTAGATGATACATATCAAATTAGAGTAAAAGAAGATGAAAAAATAAGTAAAACAGCTGAAAGAATTAAATCAATTGATAAAATAGAAAAAGTATCATATGGTGAAGGAATGGTAGATAATATGTTATCTATCTTCAGTATAGTAAAAAATATTTTAATAGTAATAGTAGTTGCATTAGTTATAGTAACTGCATTCTTAATTGTTAATACAATTAAAATAACTATTTTTAGTAGACAAGAAGAAATTGAAATAAAGAGACTTGTAGGAGCATCAAATTTCTCAATTAAACAACCATTTGTTATAGAAGGATTAATAATTGGTTTATTAGGATCTATTATTCCAATTATAGTAACTATTTATGGTTATTCATATTTATATGAAAAAACAGGTGGAAAAATGTTCTCACAATTTATTAAATTAGTTAAACCGTTCCCATTCTCTATTTATATATCACTTATTTTATTGGCAATAGGTGTACTTGTAGGTATGTATGGAAGTAATAAAGCAGTAAGGAAGTATTTAAAAATATAATGAAAAAAAGAATAATATTATTATTACTAATAATTTTAATTATACCTATAAATGCCAATGCCAAAACATTAAGAGAGTTTAGAAATGAGTTAAATGCCGCTCAAGAGGCATTAGATAAAAATCAATCTCAAATTCAAGCTACTCAAGAGGAAATAGATGCAGCTAAGGCTAGAGTAAGTGAAATCCGTTCTGAAATGACAAGTATTGATAATGAGATGATTGAAATAAATAGAAAAATAGCTCAACTAAATGAAAAGATATTAGAAAAAGATAAAGAAGTAAAAAGTTTAATGAAATACTATCAATTTTCTAATGGAGAATCAGCTTATTTAGAATATTTATTTAAAGCTAAATCTATTACTGATTTTATATATAGAATGTCTATAACAGAACAATTATCTAGATATAATGATAAGTTAATTAAAGAGATGCATTCTATGGTAGAAGAAAATAAAAAGAATATTTCAGATTTACAAGAAAAAGAAAAACAATTAAAAGCATTACAAAAAGAACTAGGTGAAAAATTAGTTATATTAGGTAGTCAAATGGATTCATTAGCAGATGATTCTGTTGCATTAAAGGATGAATTAGCCGCTGCACAAGCTACAGTAGAACAATATGAAAAATTAGGTTGTAAAGATGATGATGATGTATCTGATTGTGCAAGAGGTCAATTACCTGCTGGAACTAGATTCTGGAGACCAATGAATTTAGCATATATAACAGCTCCATATGGATATAGTTCAATTTATGGATCAAGTTGGCATACTGGAATGGATATTTCAACATATCATTGGGATCCAGGGACAATTTATTCTATATCTGATGGTAGAGTTGCTTTTGCTGGACCTAATGGAACAATGGGTAATGTTGTAATGATTCACCACAATATTAATGGAAATGAATATACATCAATATATATGCACATGAGTAGTATATATGTTAATTCAGGTGATTATGTATCTAAAGATACAGCACTAGGAACAATGGGTGAAACAGGTGCAGCATATGGTGCACACTTACATCTAAGTTTAATTACATGTTTAATATATGATGGTGATTGTTTCAATTATAGAAATTATACAGTTAATCCTAATGACTATATTAACTTCCCATCAGGATTGTATGTAGATTGGAATGACAGAAACACATATTATCAATAAAAGTGGTTATTTTATAATCACTTTTTATTATTTTTAATAAATATTTCATGATATACATGTTATAATGTTATATGAGGTGTAAGTATGTCAACAGAGTTATTTAATATAAAAGATGAAATAGAAAACTATTTTGAAACAATAGTAGATGATTATATAGAACATGGTGAACATGAATTAGAAATACCAATAGATGGTGCAAAAACAAATAAAGAATTAATAAAGAAGATATCTTATTCAGGTGCTACAATGATAATATTTAATAAATTAAATGATTTAAAAGAAAAATTAAAATATAATCCTTCAAACAAAGAGGCGATTATTAATTGCATTAATATTATTAATACTGAAATAAAGAAAAGTAATGATGATTTTAGTAAATATTGGAAAGATAATATTCCAGCAGCTGTTCCAAGACCTAAGACTAAATAAAAGGTATAATTATAATTAAATTTATGATATAATTTATTATTAGGAGATAAAGATATGAAAAGAATAAAATTGTTATTAGTTTTGTTTATTGTATTATTTCTTTCTGGTTGTACAGTTAATTATAATTTAACAATAAATGATGACTTATCTGTCAATGAAAAAGTTGAAGCCAAAGAGATAACAAATAGAATGAGATCTAATACTGGGTTAGATAGAAAAGAATCAGTTCATTATTTATATGATATGTTTGATAGAAAAGATATTAAAACTAAATTAACATATAAAAGTGACAGTGGATACACAACAGGAGTTGTAACAGGAACCCATGATTCATTGGAAGACTATTCTGAAAGTTTTAAATCAGATATAGTACCAGAGGTTAAATATACTGTTAAAGATAATATTGTTACTTTAGAGTTTGATCAAGTAGAAGTTTTGTCATCTAATACTAGTACTTCTCCAGTATATGATGAAGTAATAGTAAATATAATTGTTCCATTTAAAGTTACTGATAGTAACGCAAGTGAATCTTATAGAGATAGATATACATGGAAAATTAGAAAAGATGAAAAAGTTAAAAAAATAAAAATATCTTTTGATAAGAGTGATTTAAAGTATAAGAAACTTTTCTCTATCGGAGATAAAACATTTAGTGTTAAATATCAATATATTGCTATAGGAATTATATTATTTATTATTTTATCTATAGTGTTAGTTGTATACATAAATAATAAAAAGAATAATAGGATGTAGGAGGTAATTATGAATATAAATACTATATTTTCAATTATAAAAAAGATAATAGATATTTGCTTTGTTTGGGTAATTATTTATTATGTTATTAAAAATATTAGAAAAAATGTAAAATTATCAATGTTAATAAAAGGAATATTAGTTGTAATTATTATTAAATTAATAAGTGATTACTTTGGATTAGTAACTATAGGTTTATTATTTGAATATATAATTACATGGGGTCCTTTAGCAATTATTATAATATTCCAACCAGAAATAAGAACTGCTTTAGAACAACTTGGAAAAACTAAATTATTAGGTAGACATAAGACATTAACTATCTCTGAAAGAGAAAGATTAGTATCTGAATTAGGAATTGCATTAGATTATCTTAGAAAAAATAGAATTGGTGCATTAATAGTTTTTGAAAGAGATACTTCTTTATCAACATATATTGAAAAAGCAAAAAAGATTTATGCAGAAATATCTAATGAATTATTATGTTCAATATTCTTCCCAGATAATCCATTACATGATGGTGGTGTAATTATTCAAGGTGATAAAATCACATGTGCTGGTGCAGTATTCCCAACTACAGTAGATATGAAATTTAGTAAAAGATTAGGAACTAGACATAGAGCAGCTATTGGTATTAGTGAAGAAAGTGATGCAATAGCTATAATAGTTTCAGAAGAAACAGGAAGAGTATCAGTAGCTATTGGTGGAAAGTTAAACTACAATTTATCAGTAGATGAAGTAAAATTGATGATTCTAGATGAATTAATGCCAAAATCTGAAACATTTATTGTAGAAAACGATGATGAGGAGGATGACATAGATGAAATTAATTAGAGCAATATATAAATTCTTTGATAAAAGAGTTATAGTTCCTATTACAAAACTATTTGTTAATTTAGGAAATAATTTAAAGAAGATTAATAAACCATTAGAAACATTAGCAAAAACTAAATCTAGTATTATAGTATTATCATTAGTTATTTCTATATTTATATTTTTCTTTGTAGATAGAAGAAGTACTACTTTACTAGAAACTAATGCAAAAGTTTTATATAATCAACCAGTTGTGGCAGCATATAACGATGAAGAATATGTTATAGAAGGATTACCTGAAACAGTAGATATTACTATGATTGGTACAAAAGCAAATTTATATTTGGCTAAACAATTACCTGCTCAAGCAGTAACAGTAGATTTAAGTGATTTAAAAGTTGGCGTACACCAAGTAGAATTAAAATATAAACAATCAATTACATCAGTAGAATATAAACTTGATCCATCTACTGTAACAGTTGTAGTTAGTCCAAAACAATCTATTACAAAAAATATTACAGAAGAAATAATAAACTTAGATGATTTAGATTCTAAATTATCTATTGAATCTGTTTCATTAAGTAAAGATGAAATAATAGTTAAAGGAACAGAGGATAAAATAAAGGAAGTTGCAACTATAAAAGCATTATTAAATGTTAATGATATGTCTGATCCAAAAGTAGGTGCTAATAAATTAAAAAATGTTCCAGTTCTTGCTTATGATAAAGACGGAAAAATTCTAGATGTAGAATTAGTGCCAAATAAAGTAGATGCAACAATTAATATTGAATCTCCAAGTAAAGAAATACCATTAGAAATAGTGCCAGTAGGTCTTGATGATGTTGTATTTGGTAAATCAATTTCTTCTATTGAATCTAATGTTGATAAGGTTACTATATATGGTAAAAATGAAGTGTTAGATAGTATTAATAATATTAAAGTAAATATTAATGTAGCAGATTTAAAAGGATCAAAAACATTTACAAAGACAATTAAGAAACCAAAAGGTGTTAGAGAGATCTCTACTAAGACTGTTACTGTAAAAGTAAATATTGGAGATGAAGCTTCTACAGAAGTTTCTGGAGTTAAATTAAGTTATAAGAACTTAGATAGTAAATATGTAGTTCAAGTAACACAAGATAGTACAACTGAAATACCAGTAATATTAAAGGGTGTTAACTCAGTTATTAGTAAAATGAGTGCGACTGATATACAAGCATATGTTGATCTAAAAGGTTTAGAACCAGGTGAACATGAAGTTAAAGTTACTGTAACAGGTAATGATAGTAAAGTAATTTATATTCCTAAGATAAAGGATGTAAAGATTATAATAATAGAAAAATAGCCTATAAAGGCTATTTTTTTACATAAAAAAAAATTCCAGTTAGGAATTATTTACTTTTCTTTTTACAATATTTTTTATTAACTAATTTTACCTTTTTACCTATTCTAGTTTCAAATTTTTTTCTAACTCCATCAGGTAAGTTTGCTTTAATAACTTTCATCTAATCCCTCCGTTTGCAATATAATTATACACTTTTTGAATTTTTATATCAAGTAAAATGTTATATTTATTGACAATCTAGTCAAAATTTAGTAAAATTACTCTTGGTACATTTAAAAACCCCACAAAAAGAATTAACCATGGGAAAGTTGATTCTATAAAGAAAGGGAAAAAGAAAATGAACACATTTATGGCTAAAAAGTCAGATGTTAAGCGTGAATGGTTTGTAATTGATGCTGAAGGCAAAAATTTAGGTCGTGTAGCATCAAAAGCAGCAACTATTCTACGTGGAAAACACAAAGCAATTTTTACACCACATGTAGATTGTGGAGATTATGTTATCATAATCAATGCAGGTAAAGTTAATTTAACTGGAAACAAGTTAGACGCTAAGATGTATTATAATCATAGTGGATATCCAGGAGGATTAAGAGAAAGAACTGCTAGAGTAATGAGAGAAAATTATCCTGAAGAAATGCTTGAAAGAGCAATCAAAGGAATGCTTCCAAAAGGAAGATTAGGTAGAGCTATGGGTAAGAAATTATTTGTTTATGCTGGATCAGAACATAAACAACAAGCTCAACAACCTAAGGAATTAAAGTTTTAAGGAGGAAATAATTGATGGCAAATAAAGTTTATCAAGGTACAGGACATCGTAAATCTTCTATAGCTAAAGTAACTATGGTTTCTGGTAAAGGAAAAATTACTGTTAATGGAAGAGATGTTAATGAATATTTCCCATTTCCAACTTTGGTTATGGATTTAAAACAACCTTTAACTTATACTAATACTGAAGATAAATTTGATATCGAAGTATCAGTAAAAGGTGGAGGATTCTCAGGACAAGCAGGAGCTGTTCGTCTAGGTATTACTAGAGCATTACTTGAATATGATAAAAATACTGATCCAACTTCTGATTCTTCTTTCAGAAAGATTCTAAAAGCTAAAGGTATGATTACTAGAGATTCTAGAATTAAAGAAAGAAAGAAACCAGGATTAAAGAAAGCAAGAAAAGCACCACAATTCTCAAAGAGATAAAAATTGTTTCAAAAAAGCAAGTTATACTTGCTTTTTTTGTTTGTAACTTTTAAAATATTCTTTATGAAAGAGATGATTATATGCTTTTATATTCTTCAAAACATGAAATAATAGATGCTGATAAATATGATTTTTATGGTAGTGGTGCAAATTCTAAAGTATATGTAAAAAATGATGAGGTTTTAAAAATATATAAAGATGTAAAAATAAGATATTATATGAAAAAGAAAACTTTTGAAATGTTAAAAGAAGCTGATATTCCGAATTTAGTTAAGTTAAGAGATTATTATAATCAATATACTGGATGGTTGTATGAAAAAATAGTGCCAATGGATGGATATACAATGGATTTTGTAGATGGAACACCAGTTGAGTTACTTAGCGCAGATAGAAAATATATAGATATGATTTTAGCGCAGTTAGAAGAGACGTTAAATATGCTTTGTGAGAAGAAAATAATTATTAGTGATTCAAGTATGACAAATATAATTTTTAATGAGAATGGAGTAACATTAATAGATCCTGATTATTATTATAGAAGTAAAAAAAGTCCTTCAAGTTATATATATCAACAAAACAAAGAAGAATTAATATACTCTTTTAATTCAATTTTTACTAAAGAATTTAAAAATAAATATGGACAAAAAGGTATTAGAAGACTTTTAATGTCATCAGTACATGGATCTTTAACAAGTGATTTTAATCATTTTTACAAAGAAGATAATATTGAAGAAACAGTAAAAAAATATGTTTATACTTTTTAATAAAAAATAATATAATTTTTATTACTAAAAGCATTTAAAAAAAATGCTTTTTTTGATACAATATTAATTGACATAAAAAAGAAAACAAGTAGGTGTAAGTATGGGAAAAATTATTTCACTAGTTAATCAAAAAGGTGGAGTTGGAAAGACTACCACTAGTATAAATTTAGCATCTTCCTTAGGATTATTGGGTAAAAAAGTCCTATTAGTAGATTTTGACCCTCAAGGAAATGCGACTACAGGTGTTGGAGTTGAAAAGGGTGCATTGACTAATACTATTTATGAAGCATTAGTTAATGAAAAAGAACCAAAAGAAGTTGTTAAGAAAACTAAGTTTAAGAATCTTGATTTAATTCCTGCGAATGTAAGATTAGCTTCTTATGAAATGAACATTCCTGCACTTCAAAAAATGGATCCTACATTTTCTAAAAGTGGTCAATTAAAGAAAGTTTTAGAAGAATTAAAAGAAGATTATGACTTTGTCTTAATTGATTGTCCGCCTAGTTTAGGTAGCTTAATAACAAATGCTTTAACTGCATCAGATTCAGTTATTATTCCTGTTCAATGTGAATTCTTTGCATTAGAAGGAATAATGCAGTTATTAAGTACAATTAGGGCAGCAAGAAAGAAAACTAATCCAAATCTAGAAATTGAAGGTGTTGTTTTAACAATGCTTGATTCAAGAACAATATTAGGTTTAGATGTAGTTGAAAATATTAGAAGTTTCTTTAAAGAGAAAGTTTATGATACAATAATACCAAGATTAATAGTACTAGCTGAAGCACCTTCTCATGGAAAGCCAATAGCAAATTATAATTCCAAGAGTAAAGGTACTCAAGCTTATATTAACCTAGCAAAGGAGGTTATTGAAAGCAATGCAAGAAAAGAGACAGAGACAAGCGTTAGGTAGAGGATTAGAATCGTTATTTAGTGATGATATTACTAGTTTTGAAGAAATAGAAGAATCTATAGTAGACGAAGCTAAAAAGAATAATGAAGTAGTTGAATTACCATTATCAGAGTTAAGACCAAATCCTTACCAACCTAGAAAAATATTTGATGATGAAGCATTAAATGAATTGGCTTCATCAATTAAAGAACATGGAGTATTCCAACCAATAATAGTTAAAAAGACTATCAAGGGATATGATATAGTTGCAGGTGAAAGAAGATTTAGAGCTTCTAAAAAAGCAGGATTAACTACTATACCAGCAATTATACAAGATTTTACTGATGAAGAAATGATGAGTATAGCGTTACTTGAAAATCTTCAAAGAGAGGATTTAAATGCCATAGAAGAAGCTAATGCTTATAAATCTATGCTTGATGCAAGTAACTTAACTCAAGAAGAATTAGCTCAAAGAGTAGGTAAAAGTAGAAGCCATGTTACTAATATGTTAGGTTTATTAAAATTACCTAAAACAGTTCAAGATATGGTTTTATATAATAAGATATCTATGGGACATGCTAGAGTTCTAAGTAAGTTAGAGAGTAAAGATCAAATAGAAGATTTAGCAGATAAGGTAGTTAAAGATGGTCTTAGTGTTAGAGAATTAGAATCATTATCTAGTGATGAAAATATCAAAAGAAGTACACCTATAGTAAGAACTAAAAAAGAAAATGAATATAAAGATGTTGAAAAAATGTTAAAAGAAAAGTTAGGTACAAAAGTAAAAATATCTAATAATAAGATTAATATTAGTTTTACTAATGTACAAGATTTAAATAGAATATTAGAAATAATGAATTTTGATATTAACGAATAGGATGTGATTATATGAATAATGAATATAAACTTGGTTCTAAAGTTATTATGAAAAAAGAACATCCGTGTGGAACTAATCTATGGGAAATAACTAGATTAGGTGTAGATATTAAAATCAAGTGTTTAAATTGTGGAAGAACAATAATGCTTCCTAGATTAGAATTTAATAAAAAGTTGAAAAAGATAGTGGAGGAATAGTATGGACGAAACTAAAAAGAAAAGGGGTTTGCATCCGGTTTGGTTTTTCTTGTTTTTAAGTTTAATAACTATTGTTTTAAGTTTTATACTTTCACTTCTTAATTTACAAGGAACTCAATATGATGTTTCTCAAAGTGGAAGAGTAACTACAACAATACTAACTGTAAAATCATTAATTAGTTCATCTGGTTTTAAATTTATATTTGGTGATGCGGTTAATAATTTATTAAACTTTATTCCTTTTGGAACAATAATAGTTGGTTTATTAGGAATAGGAACATTAATAAAAACTGGTTTACTTAAAGAGGTATTCTCTAGATTTGCTAAATTTATACCTAGAAGAGTAATGTTCTTTGTATTTTCATTATTATGTATTGTAATGGGATTTTCACAAGATTTAGCATTTGTAATTATGATACCTATATCAATAGTATTATTTACAGAATATAAAAGAAGTCAATTAGTTGGTATGACTATGGCTTTTGTCTCAGTAGCAGCAGGTGCTAGTATAAATTTATTTATTACATCATTAGATTATAGTTTAATAGAAATTGGTAAGAATTCCGTTAAGTTAATAGATACTGATTATTCATATGGATATAGTGGTAACTTATACTTTATAGTATTATCATCATTATTGTTAGCTCTTTTAATTAGTATTATTACTGAATTATTAGCTAGAAAGAGACCTGTAAGAGTAGAGGAAGAAGAAACAGAAATTAATAAGAAATTAAAAGATAAAGGTGTTAAAAGGGCAGGATTTGTATTATTATTAATGGCTATATGGTTTATATATTCAATAATTCCTAATTTACCTTTATCTGGAAGATTATTAGATAATACACAAGTTTTATATGTAAATAAATTGTTTGGTGCTAATTCACCATTTGTTAATGGTATATTAGTAATTGTTTCATTTGCTGCATTTATATGTGGATTAATATATGGAATGACTACTAAACAAATTAAAAATGATAGAGATTTAATAAAAATATTAATTGGATCTTTAAATAATATTGGAGAATTATTATTAATAGTTTTCTTTGCATCAGAATTTATCGCAATATTTAAATTTTCTCAAATTGGAGAAGTATTAACTTCAATATTATTTAGTTTCTTAAGAAATGGTAATTTCTCATTTGTAGTGTTAATATTCTTCTCATTTATAGCATTAGTGTTATCAAGTGTATTTATATCATCAACTGCTACTAAATGGTCTATGTTTACACCTGCAGTTATGCCATTATTTATGAAATCAAATATTACTCCAGAGTTTGCAGGAGCAATATTTAGATTATCATCAAGTGTTTCTAATGTTATTACTCCAGTATTCCCATATTTCGCAGTTTATATAGGATTTGTTGGGTTATATAGTAGAAATGATTTTAGTATTAAAAAATGTTATAACTTGTTAGTGCCTTTCTTTATAGGAATTGCATTATTATGGTTATTTATAATATTTGGATGGTATGTTTTAGGTTCTCCAATTGGACCAAAGATTTATCCTACAATTTAAGCAATAGAAATATTGCTTTTTTTATTTATTTAATTGATAAAAGAGTAAATAGATGATATACTTATTATTGTTAAAAAAAGAGGTGTTTTTATGGGTTTAACAGCAGGAATAGTAGGTCTACCTAATGTTGGTAAGTCTACATTATTTAATGCGATAACAAAGAAAAATATATTAGCTGCGAATTATCCATTTGCGACAATAGATCCAAATGTTGGTATAGTTACAGTACCTGATAAGAGATTAGAATACTTAGTAGAAAAAGAAATACCAGAAAAAGTTGTACCAACTTCATATGAATTTATTGATATTGCGGGCTTAGTAAAAGGTGCATCTAAAGGAGAGGGTTTAGGTAATAAATTCTTATCTCATATTAGAGAAGTAGATGCTATTTGTGAAGTTGTAAGATGCTTTGAAGATTCAAATATTACTCATGTTGAAGGAAATGTAGATCCTATTAGAGATATAGAAATAATAAACTTAGAATTAGTTTTTTGTGATTTAGAAGTTGTAGAAAATAGATTAGGTAAAATAGAAAAGAAAGCAGTAACAACTAAAGATAAAGAAGCTTTAAAAGAGGTAGAAGTATTAAAAAGAGTAAAAGAAGCTTTAGAACAAAATATACCAGCAAGAAGATTAGAATATACTGAAGAAGAAGATAAGATTCTAAAGAATTATAGTCTTCTTACAAAAAAACCAATTATTTATATGGCAAATGTTTCTGAAGATGATATAGTTTTAGGAAATAGTTATGTAAAAGAAGTAGAAGAATATGCATCTAAAGAAGGATCAAAAGTTGTTATGCTAAGTGCTAAAGTTGAAAGTGAATTAAGCGAATTAGATGATGAATCAAAAGAATTATTCTTAACTGATTTAGGTTTAACAGAAAGTGGATTAGATAAGTTAATAACAGCAACATATGATTTACTTGGATTAGCAACATTCTTTACTGCAGGAAAAGATGAATGTAGAGCATGGACATTTAAAAAAGGCATGAAAGCTCCAGAATGTGCAGGTATTATTCATACAGATTTTGAAAAAGGATTTATAAGAGCAGAAGTAACTTCTTTTGATGATTATAAAGAATTTGGTGGAGAAAAAGAAGCTAAAGAAGCTGGAAAAATGAGACTTGAAGGTAAAGAATATCTAATGCAAGACGGAGATATAGTATTCTTTAGATTTAATGTATAAAAAAAAGATGGTTTTTACCATCCTTTTTTCTTTGTTAAAAAGGTATAAAATATAACAAATATAATAACTAGTAAAATAGCTGAAAACATCATCATTGTATAGTTTTCGTTAAATGTTTCAACAAATTCTTTATTTTTATTACTTCCATTTGCGCTATTTGTAGTTTCTATATAACTAGTACCATTTTTATCAACAGTAGCCGAAAAACCATACTGTCTATTATTAGTAAATACAATAACAAGTGTTATTACTAATGGAATTATTAATAGTAATAGTGTATTTCTAATTAGTTTACCCTTCATATTAATCACCTTGTTAATAAAAGTATAGCATTTATGTAAATAAAAATCAATTCAGTTATTTACTTTTTATAATCCTTTTGTTATAATACTTCATGAGTATTTTATTACTCTCTGTCTACTTATAAGTAGACCATTAGTCCAGAGGGAGGTGTAAGAATGAAAAATTATGAAATTTCGTTCATCGTAAGACCTGACTTAGAAAAAGAAGCAGTTGATAAAATTGCTAAAGAATTTGAAGATGTATTAGTAAAACATGGTGCTAATATATTAAGTTCTAAAGAAATAGGTCAAAGAGAATTAGCTTATACTATTAAAGGTCATAAGACTGGTTATTATTATTTAATTAATATTGAATCTGATAACGCAGCTATTGATGAATTTAATCGTTTAGCAACTATTGATGAAAACGTTATAAGACACATTATAATTAAATTATAATAGAAAGGCATAATATTATGAATAGAGTAGAATTAATTGGAAGAATTACAAGAGATCCAGAACTAAGATACACAAGTAGTAATATTGCAACTACAAGATTCACATTAGCAGTTAATAGACCTTTTCAAAGTCAAAATGGAGAACAAGGTACTGATTTTATTAATGTTGTTGTTTGGAGAAAACAAGCTGAAAATGTTAAGAAATACGTATCTAAAGGAAGTTTAGTAGCAGTTGAAGGTAGAATTCAAACTGGTAGTTATGAGAAAGATGGACAAAGAATTTATACAACAGATGTTGTAGCAGATTCAGTTCAATTCTTAGAAACTAAGAGTCAATCTCAATCTAGAACATCTGAAGATGTTACTCCAGCAGATTTTGTTCAAGATAATAATATGAATGATGAATCTGATATGTCAGATGAAGTATTTGCTAATTTTGGAGATTCTATTGAAATTAGTGATGATGACATCGCATTTTAAAATATAATAAGGAGGGAATTATGGCAGAATTTAGACCAAGAAGAAAGAAAAAAGTATGTCAATTATGCGCAGGAAAAGAATTAGATTTCATGAATGCAGAAGACATGCGTAAATATATAAATGAAAAAGGTAAAATTTTACCTAGAAGAGTAACTGGAACATGCGCTAAACATCAAAGAGAAGTTGCTAAGACTATTAAAAGAGCTCGTATGATGGCAGTTATTCCATTTGTTAAATAATTAAATCATAGTAATTTTTACTATGATTTTTTCTTGTTTTTCTTTAATAATATATAAAAATATAGTATAATATTATTACTATTTATGAAAGAAGGTATATTCATGAAAGTCATATTTTTAAAAGATGTTAAGGGGCAAGGTAAAAAAGATGATATTAAAGAAGTAAAAGATGGATATGCAGAAAACTTCTTAATAAAGAATGGTTATGCAATTAAGTATACAGAAAGAAGTAAAGAAATTCTTAATAATCAAATAAATACAAGAAATGAAAAAGAAAAAGAATTAATAGAAAAATGTAAGGTTATGAAAGTAGAATTAGAAAAGAAAACTTATACTTTTAAAGTAAAAACTGGAAAAGAAGATAAAGTATTTGGTTCTATTTCAAGTAAAGCCATCGCAGATGAATTATCTAAAGATGGTTATAAAGTAGATAAGAAAAAAATAAAAATAGATGAAAGTTTATCAACTTTAGGAACTCATATAGTAAAAGTTGAACTTCATCCAAAGGTAATAGTAGATTTAAAAATTAAATTAGAAAAATAGGTGGTAGTATGAATAATAGAAATGTACCATATAGTTTAGAAGCAGAGCAATCAGTATTAGGATCAGCTTTCTTATCTAAGGGAGCTCTTCAAAAAATATGTGATGAGTTAACTACTGAAGATTTCTATTTAGAATCACATCAAAAGATTTTTGATGTATTAAAAGATTTGAATAGTGAAGGAATTCCAGTAGATATTACTATTCTTACTGATAGATTAGAAAGTGCTAAAGAACTATCTAGTGTTGGAAATTTAGAATATTTGGTTGAGATAGCAAATTTTGTACCTAGTGCTTCAAATGTAGACTATTATATTAAAATAGTACATGATAAATCAGTGCTTAGAAAGTTAATTGAGGCATCTAATGAAATATCTAATGCATCTTATACATCTGATGGACCAGTTAATGAAATATTAGATGAGGCAGAAAGTAAGATATTTAACGTAGTACAAAAAAGAAAGACTAGTGAATTTAGAAATATACAAGATGTAGTTTTTAAAGCTCAATCAGATTTAGAAAAATTGAGTGAAAATAAAAATGATATTACAGGTTTATCCACAGGTTTTTATGAATTTGATAGATTAACTAGTGGATTACATGAACATGAACTAATTATATTAGCGGCTCGTCCAGGTATGGGTAAAACTGCATTTGCATTAAACATTGCGACTAACGTTGCAAGAGGAACAAAGAAGAATGTTGCGATATTCAACTTTGAAATGAGCGCAGAACAATTAGTTAATCGTATGTTTTCTTCAATTGGTCAAATTAACTTTGGTAAGTTTAGAAATGGTAATTTTGACAATGAAGATTGGAAAAGATTAAGTGAAAGTGTATCTATATTAGCGGATACAAATATTAAAATAGATGATACTCCAGGTAGTACAATATCTGATATAAGAAGTAAATGTAGACGTTTAGCTTCTTCATCAGAAGGTTTAGCGTTAGTTGTTATCGACTACTTACAGTTAATAACTGGTTCTGCTAAAAATGCTAATAATAGACAACAAGAAGTTGCTGAAATATCTAGAGGATTAAAGATGATGGCTATGGAATTACATGTTCCTGTAATTGCGCTTGCGCAATTATCTCGTTCTGTAGAAGGAAGACCAGATAAGAGACCTTTAATGAGTGATTTAAGAGAATCTGGTTCTATAGAACAAGATGCTGATATGGTAGGTTTCTTATATAGAGATGACTATTATAATAAAGAAGCAATGAATAATGATGTTAGTATAAGTGAATTTATAATTGGTAAGAACAGAAATGGTCCTACAAAGACTATTGAATTCCTATTTAAAGGAAGTACAGTTACTTTTGCTAATTATCAAAAAGAAGAGGGTAAGGAATAAAAAATAAAGGAGGACTTATGAGTAAGTTTAAAGCATATGTTCCAGTAATTATTTCTATTCTAATATCGGTAGTAATAATACTAGTAATGGGATTTAAAAATGATAATAATAATCCTAGACAAGTTTATAAAGTATATATTGATGGTAAGTTAATAGGTGCCATTAAATCTAAAAATGCATTAGAAGAATATATTAACCAAGAACAAAAGAGTTTAAAAGAAGAATATAATGTTAAAAAAGTATATATTCCTAATGGTATAGATATAGAAAAGGATATTACTTATAAAGGTAGAGTTCTTAGTGAAAAAGATATATACAAGAAAATTAAATCAAAAAAGAGTTTTACTATAAAAGGATATGTTGTTACTATATCTAAGGATAAAGAAAAAGATATTAAGTTATATTTATTAAAAAAAGGTATATTTGATAAATCAGTTAAAAAGGTATTATATGCATTCGTAAATAAAAATGATGTTGAAAACTATAAAAATGATACTCAACCAGAGATTAAAACTACTGGTAGTAATATAGAAAATATATATATTGATCAAGATATATCAATCAAAGAAGCATTTATATCAACAGATGAATTAATATTTACAAATGAAACAGATTTAACTAAATATTTATTATTTGGAACATTAGATTCTGGAGAAGAATATACTGTTAAACTAGGTGATACTATTGAAACAGTTGCATTTAATAATAAATTATCAACAGATGAATTCTTAATAGTTAATCCTGAATTTACAAGTGCAAATAATTTATTAAGTGTTGGACAAAAAGTTAGTATAGCGTTAATTTCACCTATGTTAAATATTGTTGTTGAAAAACATGTTGTAGAAGATCAAGATAAACCTTATGAAACAATAGAAAAAGAAGATAGTTCTATGGATTTAGGTACAACTGAAACAGAGGTTGAAGGTGTTAATGGTAGACAAAGAGTTACTGAAAAAATTCAGTATATAAATGGTGAAGCACAACCTGCATACATATCTAATGTTGAAGTATTAAAAGAACCTGTTAATAAAGTTGTTAGAAAAGGTACTAGACAAAGATATTCTGGAGGAACTTATACTGGTTCTATAGATCCAGCAATTTCTTCTGGTTCTTGGGGATGGCCAACAGTATCTCCATATATCATAACAAGTTACTTTGAATGGAGATGGGGTCGTCTTCATGAAGGTATAGATATTTCTGGTTGTGGTATGGGATCTCCTATATTCGCAATAGAAAATGGTACTGTATTACAAACAAACTCTGGTTGTCCAGATTCTGGTTATGGTGCATATGATATGTGTGGTGATGGTTTTGGAAACTATGTTTGGATTCAACATCCAAGTGGTGTATATGTAGTATATGCACATATGCTTGGTAATGTTGTAGTTAGTCCAGGACAGCAAGTTTCTAAAGGTCAAGTAATAGGTTATATGGGTAATAGTGGATCTTCAACAGGTACACATTTACACTTAGGTACATTCTATGGTGGAACAAAATATGGAGCTTATGGTGGAGGAACGGTATTTAATCCGTTAAGTTTATACTAATGAGAATCTGTGTTTTATCTAGTGGTAGTAAAGGAAACTCTTGCTATATTGAAACAGAGGGTACAAAATTATTAATAGATGTAGGGACAACTACTACTTATATTGTGAATGAATTAGATAAATTAGGCGTTAAACCTAAAGAAATAGATGCAATATTAATAACTCATGCTCATGTAGATCATATACATGGGCTTAAGTCTTTTATAAATAAGTATAATCCACTAATATATGTTACTGAAAAATTACTTGGAATTTTAGAAGAACAAGTTGGTACTTTTAGATATGAAATATATCAAGATAAACAAGCAATTATAAATGATGTAAGAATTAATTTAATTAAAACTAGTCATGATGCTGGAGAACAAATGGGATTTGTTATTAAAAATAATGATAAATCAATGGTATATATAACAGATACAGGTTATATAAATAGTAGATATTTCGATATTTTATCTAATAGAAATCTATATGTATTAGAAAGTAATCATGATGTTCTTATGTTAAAAAATGGGCCTTATCCTTACTTCTTACAACAAAGAGTAGTTGGAGATAAAGGACATTTATCAAATGATCAAGCTAGTTCTTATCTTTGTAAATTTATAGGAAAAGATACTAAAGCTGTTGTATTTGCGCATTTAAGTGAAAATAATAATACAGAAGAAAAAGTATTAGAGACTTTTAATAACAAATTAAAAGAGAATAAAATGAAATTTGATAATGTTATTATTGCGAGACAAAATGAAGCTACAAAGGTGATAGAAATATGATTAAAATTATTACTGTGGGAAAAATCAAAGAAAAGTATTTTAAAGATGCAATAGATGAATATCTAAAAAGATTATCTAAATATACTAAGATAGATTTAATAGAAGTTCCAGATGAAGATTATGATATTAAAAAAACTTTATTAAAAGAAAAAGATAGTATAACAAAACATATTTCTGATAAAGATTATATAATAACATTAGAAATAGAAGGAAAAGAATTAAATTCAGTTGAATTATCAAATAAAATAAATGACACTATGATTAATAATAGTGATATAACATTTATAATTGGTGGTTCTTATGGATTACATGAAGATATAAAAAAGATAAGTAACTATGCCTTATCTTTCTCTAAAATGACTTTTCCCCATCAATTATTTAGAATAATGTTATTAGAACAAATATATCGTTCTTTTAAAATATTAAATAATGAAACCTATCATAAATGATAGGTTTTTATTTTTCTTCAAAACTAAGTTTTTTCTTTCTTGGTTCTATTATCATAGGATCTTTATATGATACTTCTTTAATCTTTCTCATAATATCATTAATAATCTTTAAATGAGTTTCATTTAATTTTCTATTTAATAATAAATAATTAATTATAAAAGTTGTTTCTCTAATATATTTTTCATTAAATTCTTCACTAGTTATATTTAAACCTGAAACATTATCTAATCTATCACATAGTTTAAGTATTAGATCTTTTTCTTTCATATCAACCATTTTTTTAGATAGATATATATCTTTTCCTAGTTCTTTTTGCTTTTTCTTATCACTTGTAACAGATAAAACTATATCCGCAACTTGTTTTCCAAATAAATTATATTCTTCTTCATATGTCGCATCACTATCTTCTAGTGTATCATGTAGTAATGCTGCAACTTTATAAACTTCCTCATCAACATCATTTTTCATATAGTTACTTATCATTTTTGATACTTCTATAGGATGAACAATATATGGTGTAGGTGGGTTACCTTTTCTAACTTTACCTTCATGTTTTTTAGTCGCATATTCTAACGCTAATTCATAATTAGTTTTAAATTCTTTACTAGGTTCATTATGCCTTGGACTATCTTCTTTTAATTGTTCTTCTAAATCTAAATCATAATTAAATATAGCTTCTACTCCATAAGCTGGTCCAAAATTTAAGACACTATTTAATACTTCATCAACTGTTTGACCTCTACTAACATATCTATATATTTCATCACCTTCAAAAGAATCATAAAATATAATCAAATGAGTTGCTTTATAATTCTTTCCTAATTCTAATAATCTTTTCGCTTCTTTTTTGTTATACATAAAACCACCCTGTCTATCATTGAATTATATATATAATTATATTATAATTAATATATAAAAACAATACATTTCCTTAAAGGGGGAATTAAAATGATAGAATTTCATAATGATTGGGATAATGTTTTAAAAGAAGAAATATCTAAAGAATATTTTAATAATATTCTAAGTACTGTAAATAAATTATATGAAGAAAAGACTATATTTCCACCTAAAAAAGATGTTTTTAATGCATTTAGATTATCATATAAAGATATTAAAGTAGTTATTTTAGGTCAAGATCCATATCATGGAGAAGGGGAAGCTCATGGTTTTGCATTTTCTTGTTTAAAAACACCAATTCCT
>CACZXL010000011.1 GCA_902785135.1 uncultured Erysipelotrichaceae bacterium | reverse complement strand
AAGCTAGATATATATATGAGACTAGGTAAATTATCTGGTAATGATGCATATAAAATAGCGGATAATTTTAATAGAATTTGGAAAGAGATGCAAGGTGAATATAATGCATACTATACAAAAAAAGAAATACAAAAGTACGCAGATTTTAAAAGATTAAATTATTTGTATCAAACTAAAAATTAAGAATATGTTTATCATATTCTTTTTTTTGCTAAAAATTAAAAAATACTTAAGAAATCACATTGACAATTTTATCAATTCATTTATAATAAACATTGTTGAAAAAATTCTGCTAGGAGGTGAATCATATGTTAAAAACTAAATTACCAGTTATAGTTTTGAGAAATATGATTTTACTTCCGTCAGGAGAGATTAAACTTGAAATACAAGAGATGCAAGATAAGTCTATAATTGAGTCTGCGATTAACGAACATAAGGGATATGTTTTATTAGTGTCACCTAAGTTTGCGACTCAAGAGGATATAGATAAAGAAGATTTACCTAAATATGGAATAATAGGTAAAATTAATAGTAATTTTGAATTACCTAATAGTAATATTAGAATTACTTTAATTGGAATTAATAGAGCGTCTATTTTTGAATATTTAGAAGAAGAAAATTTTAGATTATCTGCGATTATTGGTCCTGTTTCAATTGATGAAATAGATGAGGCGACTGAAGAAGCCAGAATAAGAATATTAAAAGAGGAATTTACTAAATATGTTTCTGTAATTCCGAATGTTTCTAATTATTTAATTAGTAAGATTAATGAAGAAGAATCTTTAGAAAATTTAACTGATATTATAGTTAATGTTTTACCATTAAAATTTGAAGATAAATATAATTTTATTGAAGAAGTAAATCCTGTTAAAAGATGTGATTATTTAATTAATTTATTAAATAAAGAAATGAATATCGGTACTATTGAAAGAGATATAGAAGATAAACTAAGAATAAGCATGGATGAAACTCAAAAAGAGTTTGTATTAAGAGAAAGATTAAAAGTTATTAAAAAAGAATTAAATGAAGATGATTCTAAAGAAGAAGAAATAGAAGATATTAATAAAAGAATAGATGAATTAAACGCACCAAAAGAAATTAAAATAAAATTAAAAAAAGAAGTAAAAAAATATAGTAGTTTACCTATATCATCTCCTGAGATTGCTATATCAAAGAATTATATTGATACTATGTTATCTCTTCCTTGGGGAATATATACTAAAGATGAAAAAGATTTAGATAAATGTGAAGAAGTTTTAAATAGCTCTCACTATGGATTAGATAAAGTTAAAGAAAGAATTTTAGAACATATAGCAGTAAATAAATTATCTAAAGAAAATAAATCACCAATTTTATGTTTGGTTGGTCCTCCAGGTGTTGGTAAAACTACATTAGCGTTCTCAATCGCTAAAGCATTAAAGAAGAATTTTGTAAAAATATCTGTCGGTGGTGTTTCAGATGAATCTGAAATTGTTGGTCATAGAAGAACATATGTGGGAGCAGAACCAGGTAGAATTATTAATACAATGATTAAAGCTAAAAGTTCTAATCCATTATTCTTAATAGATGAAATAGATAAGATGACAAAAGGTTATAATGGAGATCCAGAAAGTGCTATGCTAGAAGTACTTGATAGAGAACAAAATAAATACTTTAAAGATAATTTCCTAGAAGAAGAATATGATTTATCAAATGTAATGTTTGTTTTAACTGCGAATGATATTAATTCTATTCCATATCCATTATTAGATAGATTAGAAATAATAGAATTATCTAGTTATACTAAATTTGAAAAGTTACATATTGTTAGAAATTTAATGCAAGATAAATTAATTAAAGATCATGGTTTAAATAAAGAAAATATTTCTATTGATGATGATACATTATTTTATATTATAGAAAAATATACTAAAGAAGCAGGTGTCAGAGAATTAGAACGTGTTTTAAGTAAAATAATGAGAAAAATAGCTAGAAAAGTTTTAAAAGATAGTAATATAAAAGTAGTTATTAATAAAGATAATATTGCTGAATATTTAGGTAAAGAAAAATATCATATGTTAAAGAATGAAAAGAATGATGTAGGAGTTGTTAATGGATTAGGATATACGCCATTTGGTGGAGTTATATTACCAATAGAAGTTAGTTATTATAAAGGTACAGGTAAAATAGTATTAACTGGTTCTTTAGGTGATGTGATGAAGGAAAGTGCTAATATAGCATTAGGTTATGTTAGAAGTAACTGTGATACATTTGGTATAAAAGATGATTTCTTTACAAAACATGATATACATATAAATGCTGTAGAAGGAGCTATTCCAAAGGATGGCCCTTCAGCTGGAATAACATTAGTAACGGCAATTATTTCATCATTAACAGGTAAAAAAATATCTAATAAGATTGCGATGACTGGAGAGATGTCTTTAAAAGGAAATATACTACCTATAGGGGGATTAAAAGAAAAAGCAATTGGTGCTTATAATTCAGAAGTTAATAAAATATATATTCCAAAAGAAAATGAAAAAGATCTAGAAGATATACCAAATGAGATAAAAGATAACTTAAAGATTATACTTGTTTCTAAATATGAAGAAATATATAAACAATTATTCTAAAAGAAGTTCTATTTAAGAACTTCTTTTAATATTATTAATTAGAAAGAAGGTTAATATGAAAAAAGTTATTCCATTTAAAAAAGATATAGAGTTTAATACAGATATTTTTGAAATAAATAGTATATCGTTAGAACATAATTTAAAACCTGATAATAATCAAATAACTGGAGATTTTATAATAAGTGGTGATTATAAAGCTAATGATATTGCATTAAATAATGAACCATTTATATTTAATTTGCCTGTGACTATTGATTTGGATAATTATGATTTATCTGATGTAATAATAGAGATTAAAGATTTTAACTATGATTTAATTTCTAATAATAAATTAGAGGTAGATATTAAATTAATAATAGATGATTTAAAAGAGATAGAAATAATAGATAATATACCTATTATTGAAGAATATAAAGAAGAAGTAGAGATTAAAGAAGAACCTGTTTCAGATAATTATATAACTGAAGAAGAATATATAACATATCATGTACATATTTATAGAGAAAATGATTCTATTGATAGTATTATTACAAAATATAATATTAGTAAAGATGATTTAGAGGGATATAATAATCTTAATGATATAACAATTGGAAGTAAAATAATTATTCCTAGTAATGAATAATATTATTAAAAGAAATAACCTAAAGGTAAATAAAGTTACTATCAATAATGATGTAACTACTATTGATACACCTTTAGGTTTATTTGATATAAAAAAGTATAAAGATACAAGAATATTTGATTATTTACTTTCAAGAGGTTTTATTTATATTCCTAAAATAATAGATTATGATAATGAATATATATTGTATGAACATATAGATTCAATTAACTATGATTTAGAAGAAAAAGCGCAAGATTATATTAAATTATTATCATTATTACATCTTAAAACCACTTATTTTAAAGAGTTTAAAGAAAATGAATATAAATTGTTATATGATAGATTAAAATCAAAAATAAACAATTTAAATAGTTATTATTTATCATTAACAAATAGTATTGAAGAAAAAGAATATATGTCTCCTTCAGAATATTTATTAATAAAAAATATAAGTATAATAAATTCAGCATTAAATTATACAAATTATGAATTAGATAATTGGTATGAATCTAATAATAAGAATAATAAAAAAAGAGTTGTAACTCTTTATAATAATATTGATATAAATAATATGGTTAAAAATAAAGATATAACTTATTTAAATGATTTTTCTAATGCATCTACTGATTCTCCAATATATGATTTATTAAAGTTTTATGATAAGTATTATGATATATATGATTTTCCTTCATTATTAAAAATATATGAAAAAAATTATAAATTACTTAATTATGAAAAAGAATTGTTCTATATACTTATATCTATACCAGATAAAATTATTATTAATAATAATATAGATAGCATAAAGAATATAAAGAAATCAATTGATAAAATATATATTACTTTAAGAGTATTAAATTCTGAAAAAGAAAAAACCAGTAAAACACATGAGAATAAAGACAATTAACAAAAGGACAGCATTAATATGAGTAGTTATAAATAATAATATTATTATTTGATAAAATAAAATAATAAATAGAGAAATTGTTAATAAAAAGAATATTAATTTTTTAGTATTTCTTAATAAATAACATAAAAAACTATTCATAATATCACCTAATATATAATATGAAATTTTAATAAAATTGATATACATATAAATGAATTTATGATATATTTATATATAGTAGAGGTGTATATATGAAGAAGAAAATTATATATATAATTATAATATTACTTATTATAGGATTATGTATTTATGGAGCATTAAATTTATTTAATAAAAAAGATATAGTATTAAATTCAAAAGAAGTAGTAGATGGAATTAATTTTGGTGATGTATCTATTGTTAAAAAAGATGGGAAATATATTTTTAAAGTGTCTTTATCATCAGATACAAGTATTCATGCCGAAAGCTTTGATGTAGAAATTCTAGATAAAAAAGGAAATACTTTAGATACTTTATCTGGTTTTATAGGTGATATTAATAATGGAGAAATAAAAGAAGTAGAAATAGTATCTAAAAAGAATTTAAGTAAAGCATATCAAGTTTCTTATACCGTTTTTAAAGAATGAAAAAGTTATTTATCGTTGTTATTATGCTTTTACCATTAAATATATATGCTTTAAATAAAGATAAAGTAGAATTCTTTAGATGTGTTGATGGTGATACTGCAAAATTTATATTAAATAAACAAGAGATAACAGTTAGATTTTTAGGTATAGATACTCCAGAGAGTGTTAAACCAAATGAAGAAGTAGAGGAATATGGTAAGGAAGCTTCAAATTATACATGCAGAAAGTTAAAACATGCTAAAAAAATAGTACTTGAATATGATGAAAAAGCAGATAGTGAAGACAAATATGATAGAGTACTTGCTTATGTATTTTTAGATGATAAATTGCTGCAAGAAGATATATTAAAAAATGGATATGCAAAAGTAAAATATATTAATAAAGAATATAAGTATTACGATAGATTAGTTGATGCAGAGAATAAAGCAAAAGAAAAGAAAAAAGGGATTTATAGTGATAAAACCGATGAAATAAATGAAGATAATTATAAAGAAAAAATTGTTAAATTTATTAAAAAATATGCAAAAAAAATATTTAGTAATATTTTAAGAGAAATTTTTAAATAATTTCTTCTTTTTTTTGAAGGTTTTTGATATAATGAATTAAAGGTGAATAGTTATGATGAAAAATTTTTTTAATGACTTAAAATTATCAAAATTATCATACTTACTAGAAATAATAGAAGTTAGGGATTTTAAAAGTAAAATTAAAGCTTATAATAAAATAAGACAAATGAAGATCACTAAAGATATGGGTTTACTTATCTTAAATGAAACAAATTTTGAACACCCAAATACTTATAGTGATTTTAATATTAGTCTTTCTTTATTATCTTTATTATTTAAAGATTATTATGAGGAATATAATGATAAATTATATAGCATTTATCCAAAACTAACATTAGAAAGTAAATATGAAGTATTAAGTTTATTAGCTAATTGCAACAAAGAAGCTGCAATTATATTATATAGAGATTTAGTTGTTAAATATGGTAAAGAATTAGATGAATTACCAATAGGAACTTTATCATCTAATTTAAATAACTATAGTTTACTATTCCCTGAGTTATTTAAAGCTTTAAAATTCGATATTAAAAGAAATAATATTCTTCTTTTATTAAACGATTTCTATGCTCTAGGTGTTCTAAAAGAAAACGATATTAAGAAGAATAAAAAAACTATTCAAACTGCTATTAATAAATTATTAAAAGAAGGCGCAAATTATAAATTCAAAAAAGATGAAAATATAATGACAAATAAAGATTATATTAATCTTAGAGTCTTCTTAGAAGCAATAACTAATATAGAAGTTTTGGTATCAAATAAAGATTCAAAAGCTTATTTAGAAAAAATATTAAAGAAAAAAGATAATCAATTAAAATTATTTATATTAGAAAACTATGTTAAAAAAGGTAAAGATATCTCTAAAATTAGTTTAAATACAATAGCAAAAGATAACTTAAGTAGATATCCTTTATATTCATTTTTAAAATTTTATAATTTAGAAAAATTAATGCCTAAAAAATATGCCAATAATTTAGCGCTATCTGAATCTGATTTGGTTATTAATTTTTGTATAAATTATAAATATGAAATAATTCCATATGATATTAAATTCTTAAAAGAAGTAATTGTAGATGGTTATAAATACTTCGTATATAGATTTACAACTGATTATAATTATTATGAAGAAATACAAGATCCTGCAACTGACTATATATTAAAAAACACTTCATTAGATAAAACTATAAAAGAAAATAGTAAAGTAACATATATAGGTATAAGTGGCGGATTTAATAAAGATATTGATCCATCATTAATAGAAAAAAATCCTACTACATTAATGGTAGAAAAATACGATGATGATTATGATAAGATTATTGATAGATTAATACCTAAAAAAGAAATAAAAAAATTAAAAGAAGAGAATAAAAGAAACTTAAAAGATATTCTTTCAAAAATAAAGAAAAAAGAAAAAATTGTTAAAGAAGTAAATAAAGAAGAACAAGAAGAAAACAAAAGAAGTTTAAAAGCTATATTAGCGAGAATAAAAAATAAAGATAAAGTTAAAAAAGAAAAACCAATAAAAGAAAAGAAAGAGAAAAAGATAAAAGTAATTGATGAAAATATTGATTTTGAAGAAAAAGAACCTTCATTATTAAGAAGAATATTTTCATTTAATACTTTACTAATCTTAGTATGTTTAGCGTTAGTTGGAAGTGCTGCAGTATTAATTTCTTATGTTAATGGAATGGATATATTAAATTTAAAAAATAATACTAATGATTATACAAATATTAAAACAATTAAAAGTACAGAAATTAATAATGAAAAATATAAAGAAATAAAATATGATGCAATATTTAATCAAGAACAATCTAATTATTATGTTTTATTCTACAAAAAGAAAAATAAGAGTGTTTATCATGGATTCCTTACATCTATGTTAGAAACTGATTATACAGTATATTTTGTTGATTTAAATAAGGAAGAAAATAAACCTATATTTGAAGGTAATTCAACTGGTTTTAGTATTCATGATGATACATTATTAAAGGTAAAAGATAAAGAATATGAATTCTATGTAGTTGGAAAAGTAAATATTGTTAGAGAAATGAAATCATATATGGATTTAATTGAAAAACAAAAATTAGAAAAACTAAAAAAAGATCAAGAAGAAGCAGAGAAAAAGGCAAAAGAATTACAATCTAATTTAGAAAAAGATTTAAAAGAAGCAATGGCTAATAATAAAAAGAAAAAACAAGAATTAATAAAAAAAGAAAAAGAAGAAGCAGAAAAGACTGCTAAAGATTTTAAATCAAACTTTGATAAGAGTTTAAATGAACAAAAAGTTAAAGTTGATGATAAATCCGAGAAAAAAGAATCTTGATTTTTATTGATAATTGTTTTATAATCTATCTATAAACGTTGAAAAAGAGGAGTAAAACACTTATATTTTAAAGAGAGTTAGTGTTTGGTGTAAACTAATAAATATGGTGTTTGAAGGTAGCTTTGGAGTTTAATATCTAAGTAAATAGGATATTACGTTATTCGCGTTAAGAATTAAGAGCATAGAAATATCTATGAAGTAGGGTGGTACCACTCATTTTGAGCCCCTACATCATAGATATTTTTTTATTTTTTAGGAGGTAAAAATGAATAAAGAGGTAGAATTTTTTGAAGAATACACTCATTCTTTTGATTTAACTGTACCTGATATTTATAGAAAATATGAACACACATATCGAGTCATGAATTATTCAGAAGAAATAGTTAAATCATTAACAGATGATATAAATGAGATCAATAGAGCGAAGATATGTGGTTTGTTTCATGATTTAGGTAGATTTCCTCAATTTACTGAATATCAGACATATACTGATAGTAAATCGTTTGATCATGGTGATAAATCAGAAGAAATATTAAAAGAATGTAATTATGATGATGAAATTGTTTTAAAAGCAGTTAAATATCATAATAAGAAAAGCGTACCTAATTTTGATAAATTAACAAATATGCATTGTAATATAGTTAGAGATGCAGATAAGTTAGATATAATGGATACACAAATAAATGAATTAGATAGATTTGACTATGAATATTCAGAAGAATTATTAGATTGCTTTAAAAATCATACACTTTTAGATAATAATTTCGCAAATAATGATTTTATATTTTTAATTAGAATGATTTTATTTATTTTTGATATCAATTATAAGAAAACAATAGAAATAATTATAGAAAAAGGTATTATTAAAAGAAAATTGGATTTATTAAGAAAGAATAAGAATAATAAGGAAGTAGATTTAATTGAAACTGAAATTAAAAAATATTTAAAAGAAAGGTTTGATGTTATATGTTAGAAACAAAATATGATCATAAAAAAGTAGAAACTGGAAAATATGATACATGGAAAAATAATGGATATTTTAAATGTGGTGATACATCTAAAGAACCATTTACTATTATTCTTCCTCCTCCAAATGTTACTGGTAAGTTACATTTAGGACATGCTTGGGATGTATCTATTCAAGATATTGTCGCAAGATATAAAAGAATGAATGGATTTGATGTTTTATGGGTTCCTGGAACAGATCATGCTGCTATCGCAACAGAAGCAAAAGTTGTTAAGAAACTTAAGTCTGAAGGTATAAATAAATATGAATTAGGAAGAGATAAGTTCTTAGATGCGTGTTGGGATTGGACTAGAGAATATGGTGGTAATATAAGAGGTGAATGGGCTCATATGGGTTGTTCACTTGATTATACTAAAGAAAGATTTACTCTAGATGATTATTCAGTAAATGCGGTTAATAAAGTTTTCATAGATATGTTTAATAAAGGGCTTATATATAAAGGCAAAAGAATTATTAACTGGGATCCAGAAGCTAAAACAGCTCTTTCTAATGAAGAAGTTATATATAAAGATACTAAAGGTGCATTTTATCATATTAAATATTATATAGAAGGAACAGATGATTATCTTGATGTAGCGACAACTCGTCCTGAAACATTATTTGGTGATACTGCGGTTGCGGTTAACCCTAAAGATCCTAGATATAAAGATTTAATAGGTAAAAATGTAATTGTACCTATAGTAAATAGAATTGTTCCTATAATAGGTGATATGCACGCAGATATGGAAAAAGGAACTGGTGTTGTTAAAATTACTCCAGCTCATGATCCTAACGATTTTGAGGTAGGAAATAGACATAATTTAGATAGAATAGTAATTATGGATGAAACTGCTCATATGACTGAAGAAACAGGTAAATATAAAGGCTATGATAGATTTGAATGTAGATCTGAGTTATTAAAGGAATTAGAAGATAAAGAATTATTAATTGAAATAGAAGATATAGTTCACTCAGTTGGTTATTCTGAAAGAACAGATGTAATGGTTGAACCATATTTATCAGAACAATGGTTTGTTAAAATGGATCAAATATCTAAAGATTTAATAAATATGCAACAAGATAAAGATAGTAAAGTTAATTTTTATCCTAAAAGATATGAAAAAACTATTATTCAAAAAGCAGAAGAATGCTATGACTGGTGTATATCTAGACAACTATGGTGGGGTATTAGAATACCAGTTTGGTATAAAGATGATGAAATGGTTGCTAGCGTAGAATCACCAGGTGAAGGATGGGTACAAGATCCAGATGTATTAGATACATGGTTCTCATCTGCATTATGGCCATTTTCTACTTTAGGATGGGCAATGGAAGATAAATCTTTATTTGAAAGATATTTCCCAACTAATTTTATGTCTACAGGTTATGATATTATCTTTTTCTGGGTATTTAGAATGATGTTCCAAGCAGAACAATTTACAGGTAAAAATCCATTTAAAGATTGCTATATGCATGGTTTAATAAGAGCTAAAGATGGCAGAAAAATGAGCAAATCATTAGGTAATGGTGTAGAACCTATAGATATGGTAGAAAAATATGGTGCTGATTCATTAAGATATTACTTAACAACTAATTCAGCTCCAGGTTTAGATTTAAGATTTGATGAAGATAAATTAACTTCTACATGGAATTTTATAAATAAAATATGGAATGCTTCTAGATATACTTTAATGAATATAGAAGATATAAAAGAAATAAAATTTAATAATTTATCCTTCAGCGATAAATGGATATTAACAAAGTTTAATAGTACGGTAAAACAAGTTAGAAAAAACATGGATAGATACGAATTTCAAAATGTTGGATCTGAATTATATGACTTTATTTGGTCGGATTTCTGTGATGGATATATTGAGTTTAGTAAATTTAATACAGATAATGAAGGTACAAAGAGTACATTATTATATGTATTAACTGGTATATTAAAGATGTTACATCCATTTATGCCATTTGTTACTGAAGAGATATATCAAATGCTTCCAATTAAGAATTGCGATAGCATTATGATAGATTCTTATCCAGTTTATGATAAAAAATTAGATTTTAAAGAAACATTAGAATTAATGAATAGTGTTAGAGAATTTATTACTAAAACTAGAACATATAAGAAAGATAATAATATTGGTAAAGATTGTAAATATACATTTAGATGTTCTGGTGATAAGGAAATAGAAAATTTAATATGCAATGTGTTAAAATTGGATATTAAAAATATAGCATATCAAGAAGAGATTGATACTTTAGAAAAATTAGTATTAGACTATAATAATAATGATTTTAGTGCGAATATTGAATTCTATTATTCTATATCTTTAGAAGATAGAGAAAAAGAAAAAGAGGCTTTAAATAAGCAAAAAGAAGTATTAGAATCTCAAATAGCAAGAAGAGAAAAATTATTATCTAATCCAGGATATGTTAATAATGCACCTAAAGAATTAGTAGAAGAAGAAAAAAATAAATTAGAAAACGAAAAAAAGGAACTTGAAACAGTTCTTTGGAAATTAAAATAAAAAAGGTAACTATTTGTTACCTTTTTTTAATTTAAGTTTTAAGTTATCTAGTTTATTATCTCCATCACTAATTAATTCTTTTTTACATGCCTTATAATATTCTTCATGATTATTATATCCGTTTTCTTCTAAATACTTATTAAAATTATCCATTGATCCAGTTTCAGATCCTTCAAATTCTAATCCTTTGAAAGTATTTGTTACTATCCTATGATATCTTGGTAATGAAGAATGTCCATATAATCTATATAGTGTGAATAAAGCTAAGTCTGGATCTTCAGAATTCATAATATAATTAGATATAATTGAATATTCTACACATTGATTTTCAGAATTAGCAACTGTGTCGACATATTCAATATTCTCACCATCTTTAAATACTGAATTTCCTAATCTTGTATAAGAAGCATCTTCAACAATTTGGTCTATATCTTTACTATAAGAAGATATTTTTCTATTAATTTCTTTTTCATGATTTATTTTAGTAGTGATAGCAGTAGTACCAATTGCAGTTGCTGTAACTAATGCTATTGCAGCAATAACTGTTTTAGCCTTATTAAATCTTTTATATTTTGGCTTTCTTTCTTTTTCTTCTTCAATTTCTTCTTCAGGTTCTTCAAAATCATATATATCTGATTCTATTTCCACAATTGAATTTTGTGCTTTTTCTAAATAGTTATAGAATTTTTCTCTTTCTTCTGTTTTTCTTCTTTCAATCGCTTGTTTATCTACATAAAAATTACCTGTAGAAGGATCAAATCCGTCTTTATCTAAACTATTTATAATAATATTATATTTTTCACGTCTTTTTTCAATTCTTTTTTCTATTTTTTCAATCATTTCAAGTTTCTTTATTTTTCTTTCAAAATCATCAGTTTTAGACATATAAACCCCTCCTTTTGAACGAGATATAATATATCATAGAGGCATTTAAAAGTCAAATTTTAAACCCATTATATTGCATTTATAAAATATTAAGTGATATAATTATATTAGAGGTGTATAATTATGAATTATTGTACTAAATGTGGCACTAAATTAGAAAAAAATGATAAATTTTGTGCTAAATGTGGAACGAAAGTAGATAATAGTGTTCCAGTAAAAACTTCTAAAGTTAAAAAAGAAGGTAATACAGAAAAATTCATATTAATGTTAGGTGTATTTTTAGTATTATTTTCTACTTTTGCTTTAGGAATTATTCTATGGGAGGGTATGGGAAACATATTTAAAATAGGTTTCTTTGTATTTGAATGTTTGTTATTCTTTGCACTTTCTTTTGTATTAAAGAAAGTAAAGAGCAAAGTGAATAGGGTATTCTTTATTATAGGACTTGTCTTAATTCCATATACATTATGTTTAATACCTTATTATCAAATGCTTCCTAATTATTTTATTAATGGACCTGGATTATATGTTTATTTAGCAATTATTTTCTTTGCAACATTTATTCTTTATATATTAGTCAATCTAGCATTTAAGAGTAAAGTAGTAGAGTATTTATCATTAATTAGTTTATTTATTGCATTTGTTTCAACTGGATTAATATTTAGTGAAGATTCAGTTATTACAATATTATTAGTAATGGTTTATATATTCATTATTAATTTAATATCAAATACAGATAAATTTAATTTATCAATAAAAAAATCATTATCTATTACATCAGCAATTTTATTATTATTAGTTACGCCATTTATACTAGGAGTTACTCATAATAAGTATGAAAGTTATAATATATTTATAAATTTAATTACTGTTTTATTATATATGGTTACAACATATATAAGGATTGGTAAGAATCCTAAATCTATATTTAGAGGATTTGCACCATTTACATTACCTTTAGTAGCTTGTAATTATATGGGAGCTTTATTAGTTAATTATAATAATTTTGAAATATATGGAATTGCGCTTATTGCAACAATTATATACTTTATTTCAATATTGTTTAATAGTAAGTTATTTAGTGTCATGTCTCTTGTTATAACTTATATAATATTATTGTTCTTTATGTTAGTCGCAATGATTATAGGTAATTATCAAATGCTATTAGTATTATCTGTTATTGTTCTAGTATTAAATCTTTCAAATATGATTTTATTTAAATATAAATTCTGTGATTATTTTTTACCAATAAATCTATTTATTCTTATTTATTCTTTAGTTAGATGTTTTATAGAATTTAAATTTGTTTATGTATTAATCATATCTAGTATAGTATTTATTGGTGTATATATAGTATTAAAATTATTAAAGAAGAAGATAAGCTTTGCATATATTTTAACTGCTTTAATATTAGCGTTCTTCTCAATATATAGAATGGATGGTACAGTTAGTATTATTAATATATCAATTGTATTATTGTTCGTAATTATATTTGCTTTATCTAAGATTAATAAAGAGAATACTGCATTTTCAATTATTACTTATATTCTTCTTAATGTAGCATGTATTCATTTATTTGGTTTTTATGATAATTTATATAATATGTATGGAAGTGGACTATATAATGGTTTGTTATTAATATCTAGCTCAACATTAATTGTTAGTTTATTAATAAATCTTATTAAAAAATTTGATTTAAAGCCATATATACTATATTCAGAAATAGTAATATTAATTATTACATTATTTAATTCAATGAATCATCCAAGTTATGTATTATTCTTAAATATAGTATTATTTGCGCTTAGTTATCTATCACTAATTAAATTTCATAATGTTAAATGGTATAGAATTTTATATATTATGGTAGGTTTATTTACTATTAATAGAATAATATTTACAGTTATTAATCCTGTTGTTATCGCATCAATTATTTCTATTGTTACAATCTTAATTATACTTGTAATAATGTATTTATTAGAAATAGAAAATAATATAATGCTTACTGTAATTTCTTTAATAGTATTAATTCCATATTATACTTTGATTAGTTCAGAGGGATATATAAATGAATTATATACATTACCTTTAATTATTTATACATTTGTATTTACAGAAGTAATTAAGTTTAAATCTGAAACAGCCAAAAAGTTATGGACTATAATTCCTATATCAGTATTAAGTTATTTCTTCTTGCTAGCAAATAACGGAACTGGATCAATAATATTTGATATAGTATTATCATTACTATATATATTTATTGGTTTATATAGAAAATATAATTACTTAATATATTTTGGTATTATATTTATAATAGTTACTATATTTATACAATTATTTACTATTTTAAATAGTATGGCTGTTGTTATATTATTAATAGTTATTGGATTTATATTAATAGGTATTGTATTATTTAATGAACTAAGAAAAAAATAATGTACGAATTTCGTACATTTTTTTTATTTATATGATATAATAACGATAGAAAAAGGGTGACTTTATGAGGTTAAAAAATAGTTATTTTTATACTATTAGGGAAAATATTAAAGATGAAGAATCTGTTAGTGGTAATTTACTTGCTAGAGGTGGTTTTATAAAGAAAACTTCTTCAGGTATTTATATGTATTTACCAATGGGTTTAAAGGTTCTTAGAAATATAGAAAATATAATAAGAGAAGAAATGGATAACTCTGGTGCGCAAGAAGTTCTTATGCCAGCTTTAATAAGCGAGGATTATTTTGAAAAATCTGGTAGAAATAATGCTTTTGGTAAAGAAATGTTTAGATTAGAAGATAGATTTGATAAAAAGTATGCATTAGGTCCAACACATGAAGAATTATTTACTTTAGCTGGTACTATGAAAGTTAAATCATTTAAAGATTTACCATTTACTCTATATCAAATTCAAACTAAATTTAGAGATGAAGCTAGAGCAAGATTTGGTCTTATAAGAGTTAGAGAATTTTCTATGAAAGATGCTTATTCATTTGATAAAGATGAATTAGGTTTAGAAGAAAGTTATAGAACAATGTATAATGCTTATAAGAAAATTTTTGGTAGATTAAAAATTAACTATAAAGTAGTTAGAGCGGATACAGGTAAGATGGGTGGATCTTTATCAGAAGAATTCCAAGCAGTTACTGATATTGGTGAAGATACTTTAGTACTTTGTGATAAGTGTGATTTTGCTTCTAATATTGAAGTATGTTCTTCTATGATAATGGAAAGTGAATCAAAAGAAAAAAATCTTGAAAAGGATTTAATATATACACCAAATGCTAAAACAATTGAAGAATTAAGTGAATTTTTAAATGAAGCTAAAAATAAATTTGTTAAGACACTAATATATAAAATAGATAAAAAATTATATGCTGTATTAATAAAAGGTGATTCACAAGTAAATGAAGATAAATTAGCGCGTTTAATGAATGCAGAAACAGTTGAACTTGCTGATCCAGCTGAAATAAAGAAAAAGGTTAAAACTGAAGTTGGGTTTGTTGGTCCAATAGATTTAAATATTCCAATAATTATGGATAATGAAGTAGAAGTAATGGCTAATTTTATTGTAGGCTCTAATAAGAAAGATTATCACTATAAGAATGTTAATATAAATGATTTTAATATTGATTTTAAAGGTGATATTAGAAATGTTAAAGAGGGAGATGCTTGTCCTGATTGTGGAGGCAAATTATATTTTAAAAAGGGAATCGAATGTGGTAATTTATTTAAATTAGGCACAAAATATTCTGAAAGTTATGATTTAAAATATTTAAATAAAGATAATGAATTAGTACCAGTTGAAATGGGATCATATGGAATTGGTTTAGGTAGATGTTTAGCAGCGATAGTAGAACAAAATAATGATGAAAATGGTATTATATGGCCAATTAGTATCGCTCCATATAAAGTTGGTATTGTTGTTATTGATACATTAAATATTGACCAAATGGACGCAGCTAATCATTTATATAAAGAATTATTAGATGCAGGAATAGAAACTATTATTGATGATAGAGATGTTCGTCCTGGTGTTAAGTTTAATGATATGGATTTAATAGGTGTTCCTATTAGAATTACTGTAGGTAAAAAAATAATAGAGCATTTAGTTGAATTAAAGAAAAGAAATGAAGAAGAAGTTAAAGAAATATCTGCTTTTGATATTATATATAATGTTCAAGATATAATTGAAGAAGAAAGTATTTAACTTCTTTTTTTTGACATTTTTTTTAATAATAATCATCTATTATTAGTATAGGTGATTATTATGAATATATTTAAAGGTTTTATTATTATTGTTTTTACTGTTTTGGGAGGTATATTTCTTGGTACTTATATATATAAATCATCAAAAATAAGTACTCAAGAAGTTTTTAATGAGAATAATAAAGTATATTTAATGCAGTATGGAGTTTATTCTACAGAAGATAGTATGAAGAACAGTACTGTTTCTCTTTCTGATTATTTTTATTATAAGGATAAAGATGGATATCACGTTATTATAGGTGTTGTTGAAAATAAAAATATTGCGAATAAAATAAGGGATTCTTATGATATTAAAGATAATATATATTATAAGGAGGTTAAAATTAACAATATGGAATTTTTACAAAGTTTAAGACAATATGATTCATTAGTTAGTTCTTTAAGTGATAAAACATCAATTATTAATGCAGAAAAACAGATTCTTAGTAAGTATGAGGAGTTAATATTAAATAATGAGTATTCTTATTAAAGATTTACCTGTTTTAGAGCGCCCTAGAGAGCGTTTTCTTAAATATGGATCAAGTAATCTAAGTAATGAAGAATTGCTTTCTATTGTACTTAAAAATGGTACTAAATCTAGTTCTGTTAAAGAACTATCTAATAATATATTAAAAGAACTAAATGATATAACAAATTTGAAAGATATGACTATAAATTCATTAAAAAGAATAAAAGGTATTGGTGAAGTTAAGGCAATAACATTAATGGCATCAATAGAACTTGGTAAACGAGTATATGAAAATAAAAAAGATAAATATATAAAACTTGATTCATCTAATTCAATATATGAATTTATAAAAAATGATCTTGTTTATAAAAAACAAGAATTTTTTTATTGTTTATATCTAGATACTAAGAAGTTTTTAATTGAAAAGAAGTTGTTATTTATTGGTACTTTAAATAATGCATCTGTTCATCCTAGAGAAATATTTAAATATGCATATCTATTATCTGCGGACTCAATTATTTGTATACATAATCATCCTTCAGGTGATACACTTCCTTCAAAAGAAGATATAGTTTTAACAAATAAATTAGTAGAAATTGGGAAAATATTAGGTATTAGTGTTATAGATCATATTATAGTAGGGAATAATAATTATTATAGTTTCTATGATAATAATGATATATAGGTGATAATATGAGAAAAAGAAAAAACAAAAATTATATTTATAAATATTTAGTTTTATTATTAATAATTACTTTTATAATAATAATGAATAATTTATCTATAATTGATTTAAATAATATTAGTTCAAATATCTTTTATGTTTCAAATAAGAAGAATAATATTGTTAATAATACTGAAATAAAAGAATTAAAAAAAGAGATAGAAGAATTAAAAGAAATTAATAAGATTAATAGTGTTAGAACTGATAAAAGTATTATTAATGCTTCTGTTATAGGAAGAGGAACTCCTTATTGGAATGATTATATAGTTATTAATAAAGGAAAAAAGAATAAGATTGAAAAGGGTTATGCCGTTATGAATAAAGATGGATTAATAGGAGAAATAATAAAAGTTAATAAGAATACTTCTAAAGTAAAACTATTAACTAATATTAACAATTCTTATATATCCGCTAAGTTTAATTATAATAATAAAGATTATTATGGAATTATAAAAAGAGTTAGTAGTATAAAAAATGAACTGTATTTAGATAATGTAATAGGGGAATTAGATAAAAATATAATAGGTAAAGATGTAACTACATCAGGTTTATCATCTAATATGCCAAGTGGTTTATTAATAGGAAAAATAATAGATTTAAAAGAAGATAAATATAATTTATCTAATACTATAAAGGTAAAAATAAGCGCAGATTTAAATGATATAAATATTGTTAGTGTAATAGGTAGTAAATGATAAATATAATAAGTTTTGCATTAGATTATATCTTCTATATGTTTATTAGAAGAGAATGTTTATTTTTACCTTTATTTACTGTATCATCTTTAATATTTATAAAAAGAGATAATAATTATTACATTAAGACCATTATTTTAGGTTTTATTTATGGTATTTTTCTAAGTAATAATTATTTATTACATATCTTATTATTTATATTATTAGGAATTATAATAAATATATTTTATAGAAAATTTAAATATAATTATCTAAATAATATTCTTTTAGGAGTTATAATTATATCTGTTTATCAATTAATAATATTATTGTTAAATAATTTAGAAAATATAATTATAATGAAAAATTATTATTTAATTAATCTTATATATATTTTTGTAGTAACTTGTTTTAGAAGAATAAAAGAATAATAAAAACATATATTTATATTGGTGATTATATGAAATTTAAATATGTTTTTTTAAGAGGTTTAATAGTTATAATTGTAGTAGTATTTGGTTCTTTAATAACAACAAAGAATTTAGTTGTTAAGAATACTATTTATAGTAAAATATATAACTCTACTATTTCTTTTTCAAAAATTAAAAAAAAATATAATAATTATTTAGGAGATATAATTCCTTTTCAAAGTATTATTAAAGAAAAAGAAGTATTTAATGAATCATTAAAGTTTAAAGAATCTAGTATATATAATAATGGGGTTAAATTAACACTAGATAGAAATTATTCAATACCTATTTTAAATGATGGTATAGTTATATTTATTGGAAATAAAGATAATCTTAATAAAACGGTTATTATAGAAGACGAAAATGGTGTAGATACATATTATGGAAATTTAGATAATATTAATGTTAAATTGTATGATTATGTTTCTAAAAATGATTTATTAGGAACAGCATCTAATGATACATTATATTTGTTATTTGAAAAGGAAAATAAATATCTTGATTATAAAGTTTTTCTTAAATAAGATACATATCAGTAAATATACATATATAATTATACTTTTATCTTGTTTAACAGGATTAATTAAAGAATTATCTATTGTTGGTATATTGGTTATATTTCATGAATTTGGTCATTTTTTAACAAGTTATATTTTTAAATGGAACATAAAAAAAATAACTATTTATCCTTTTGGAGGAATAATTAGTTATGATGAAAAAATAGATATGCCTTTAAACGAAGAATTGTTAATAACAATTTCTGGTCCTTTAAATCAATTAATAATCTTTTTTATAATATTCTTTCTTAATAAATCATATTATATATCTGATAAATATTATAATATAATGTGTAATTATAATTATGTGATACTATTTTTTAATCTACTTCCTATTGTACCTTTAGATGGTTCTAAATTATTAAATATATTATTTAATAAGATATATAGTTTTAAAAAATCATATCTATTAACGTTAGTTATATCTATTATATTTTTACTTATATTTATTTTATATTTTAATAAGTATTCTTATTATTTAATAATTACTTTTCTTATTTATAATATATATAATTATATAAAAAATAAAGATTTAGTTTTTAATAAATTTATATTAGAAAGATATCTATATAATAATAATTATAAGAAATATTATAAAATAGATAATATTAAAAAAATAAAAAGAAACAAGAAACATTTGATTAAAAAGAATAATATATATTTAACAGAAAAAGAATATATAAAAAAGGAGTATAACTCCTAATAAGGTCTATAATAAGGACCATAGTAATATGGATAAACAGGGTAATAATATGGTCTATTATTATAGAATAAAGGTGCGACTAAGCCTCCAGTTATTCCTCCTAGTATAAATGGACCTAAAAAGTTATTAGATCTTCTAAAAGTATTATTCATATAAAAACTCCTTTCATATTATTTTATGAATTATTTTTAATAATGTTCATATAGTTAAATAAAGGAGAATAATATGAAAGAAAAATTAAAGAAAGAGATTCTTAGTAAAAAAATAATAATATTAGTAGTATTTATAGTATTTATATTAGGTTTATTATTTGGAAGTATATATATTACATTACTTAATAATAGTAATAAAAAAGTAGTATTAGATTCTGTTAATAATTATTATTCTAGTTTTAATAAAATTAGTATTACAGATAAGTTTAATATATTTAAGAGTAATTTATCTAGTAATTTAATTTATTATATAGTTATGTGGTTATTAGGTTTATCTATTATTGGTCTACCAATTATTGTATTTATGGTTTTTATGAGATTTTTTGTAACTGGTTTTAATATTTCATCTTTATTTGCGTGTTATAAATTAAAGGGATTAAAATATGTATTAGTATATTTAGTACCATCTAATATTATATTACTGCTTTTAAGTATATTTTTAGGTATTTATTCGGTTAATATATCTATTAGATTAGCAACTAATATAATTAAGAAAAAAACTATTAATTTTGGTACTTTTATGGGTAAATATTTTTTTATATTATTAATATCAATATTAGTAGTAGTAATTACTTCTTTATATGATTCTTTTGTATCACCATTTTTTTATAATTTATTTACTAAATAATATTTATAATATATAATTTAAATAGAGGTAATAATATGAAGTTAAGTAAATTATTAAATAATACTAATATTAAATATGAAAATGATATAGAAATATCTGGTATTAGTATTAACTCAAAAGAAGTAAAAGAAAACTATTTATTTGTTGCGATAAAAGGATATATAAGAGATGGTCATGATTATATAAAAGAAGCTTTTAATAATGGAGCATCTGTTGTTATAGTTGATGATGAAAGATTAGATGAATTTAAAGATCTAGGCTATGTTTTAAGTACTAAAAACACAAGAGAAATATGTTCTATAATCGCATGTAACTACTATGATAATCCATCTAAAGACTTTACTTTAATAGGAATAACTGGTACTAAAGGTAAAACATCTACTTCATACATGATTAAAAATATACTAATGAATTCTGGTAAAAAGGTAGGTATGATTAGTACAGTAGCGTCTTATATAAATGATACTAAAATATCAGATAATGATAGGACAACACCAGAACCGTTTACTTTACAAAAAACATTTGATTTAATGAGAAAAGAAAACTGTGAATACGTTGTTATGGAAGTATCATCACAAAGTTTAAAACTGAGTAGGGTAGATCATTCTTTCTTTGATATAGGTTTATTTTTAAATTTATCAGATGAACATGTATCTAAAAATGAACATGAGTCTAAAGAAGATTATTTCTTATGTAAAGCTAGATTATTTGATATGGTAAAAATTGGTTTTGTTAATATAGATGATGATTATGGTAAATGGTTAATTGAAGAAAAGACATGTGATTTTATAACTGTTTCAATGTCTGAAATAACAGATTTATCTATCAGTAATAGATATACATCTTTTAAAACAAATATAAATAATGAAGAATGGGATGTATATGTACCTATATTAGGTAAATTTAGCGTATTTAATGCGTTATTTTCTATAAAAGTATGCAATTACCTAGGTATTGATAAAAACTCTATTATAGAGGGTTTAAAAGAGTCTATTATTCCAGGTAGATCTGAGTTAGTAGATAATAAACTAGGTCTAACTATAATGATAGATTACGCACATAACACTAAATCACTAGAAAGTATATTAATAGGTTTAAAAAGTATATCAAAAGGAAAAGTGATAACAGTATTTGGATGTGCTGGAGATAGAGATAATTCTAAAAGAAAAGAAATGGGTAGATTATCTGGAATACTATCTGATTACACTATAATAACAAGTGATAATCCAGGGATGGAAGATCCTATGAATATATGCCTAGAAATAGAGGCAGGAATCAAAGAAATAACAAATAACTATGAAATAGTTATAGATAGAGAAAACGCTATTAAAAAGGCCGTTAAAATAGCTAACAAAGATGATATTATATTACTTGCGGGTAAAGGTCATGAAAACTATCAAATAGTAGGAGAAGAAAAGATACCATTCTCAGAAAAAGATATTATTAAGGGACTAAATGAAGAAGCACTATATAAATAGTGCCTTTATTGACTTTTACAATAAAAAGACTATAATATATTTTCAATCGGAGGATTTTATGAGAGAATTAAACATTAATGATTATATAAAAGTTAAGTTAACAGATTATGGTTATCAAATACTAGAAGAGTTTTATGACAATCTATTGAATAAATCAAATGAAAAAGAAAAAATTTTACCAGAAAATTTTTATGATAAATATAAAAATCCAGAAGCTGATGAAGAAGGATTTATTGAATTCCGATTATGGAATTTAATACAAATTTTTGGAAATCACTTTCATTCTGGTTCAAAAATTCCATTTGAATCATACATTCTTATAGATGAAAAAGATTTAAAAGAACATAAAGAAAAGAAAAAAAGAAAGAGAAAAGCTTTAATTAATAAAGAAGAACAAAATAATTAGTTCTTCTTTTTATTTACTATAATAACTAATTGTTGTATAATAACACCTAAAAAGGTGATTATATGGGATTAAGTTATTGGGAAGAAACAGAAGATATTAATTACGATGTATATTGCTCAGAAATAAAAGAAAGATATTATAAAGTAATATTGTCAGACTTATCATTACTTCAAACATATATAAGTTTAGGAAAAAATAATACAAATGATTCATATGAGTATAATGATTCTAATTGTCTTTACAGTATTGGTTCAGATCATTTTAAAGCAAGAATGAATAATATTTTTTATAGTAAATGTTTATATCATAATGCCGGTGATTATCCAGTAAGAATAAATGAAAAATCCAAGACATGCACATGCTTTGGATGTGGTAAAGATTTTTCAATTATCACTCTTGTTAAAGATTACTTTTTAATTGGATATAAAGACGCACTAGATATACTATATGCCTATCTTTATAATGATTTAGATGTTTTAAATAAAAAACAACTTGAAGTATATAAAGAATTTGTTGAACTATATAATAAAGACGAAAATAGATTACTTAAAGAAAAATATTTAGAAGAAAGTAGACAAAAAACTGAAAATTTTGAAAAAAGAATAACAAGATATATTGATAACCACAAAAACTTTTCTAATCTAGAAGAAAGAACAAGTAGAAGATTAAGTTGTAAAAGAGAACGTGTAAAAAAGTATATACCAGAATCATATATACCTATATATGAAACAGAATTACCATTTAAATAGGACTAGAATTTACTAGTTTTTTTATTTACTAAAAATACTATTTATTGTATAATACAAACAGAAAAAAGGTGATTAAATGAAAAAGGTTATTGTTGGTATTAGCGGTGGAGTAGACTCAATAGTTTCTGCTTATTTACTTAAAGAACAAGGATATGAAGTAGAGGGTCTATTTATGAGAAATTGGGACTCTAATGTTAATAATGATTTTAATGGTAATCCTACATTAAATAACAATATTTGTACTCAAGAGCAAGACTATAATGATGCTTTAGAAGTATGTAATAAATTAGGTATTAAACTTCATAGAGTAGACTTTATAAAAGAATATTGGGACTATGTTTTTACTTATTTTTTAGATGAATTAAAAAAGGGTAGAACTCCTAATCCTGATATTATGTGTAACAAGTATATTAAGTTTGATATGTTTAAAAAAGAAGCTGATAAGTTAGGTGCGGACTTTATCGCAACTGGTCACTATGCTAAAATGAAAGATGGTAAACTATATAAAGCTAAAGATGAGAATAAAGACCAAACATACTTTTTATCACAAGTTTCTAAAGAACAATTATCAAACGTAATATTTCCTTTAGGAGATATAGAAAAACCTGAGGTAAGAAAAATTGCTAAAGAATTAGGTTTAATTGTTGCTGATAAAAAAGATTCAACTGGCATATGTTTTATAGGTGAACGTAATTTTAAAGAATTTTTAACTAATTATTTACCTAATACTCCAGGTAAAATTGTAGACATAGATACTAATAAAGAATTAGGTGATCATGTAGGACTTATGTACTATACAATTGGTCAAAGAAGAGGTCTAGATATTGGAGGTAACTCTGAGAGATTATATGTAGTAGGTAAAGATCTAGATAAGAATATATTATATGTATCTCTTGGAGATGATACTAAGTATTTACAAACTACTTCAGCGGTTATAGAAGATATGAATTTTATTTCAGATGAAAGACCAAAAAACGCTACTGCAAAATTTAGATATAGACAAAAAGAAATACCAGTTGAAATAGAATATTTAGATGATGGTAATATAATTGTTCATTATGATAATGTTAAATCAGTAACTCCAGGTCAAGCATGTGTATTATATTTAAATGATGAATGCCTTGGAGGAGGTATCATTAAAGAAGTAAGAAAAGATGATAAAAAACTATGGTATTTATAAGGAGATAAAATGAAAAAAGTTACAGTATTCGGTGGTGGGACAGGAATGTCTACCTTACTTAGAGGATTAAAAGAATTTCCAATAGATTTAAGAGCGGTTGTATCAGTATGTGATGATGGTAGAAGTACAGGTAAACTTAGAAAAGAATTTAATATACCTGCGATGGGAGATATTAGAAAAGTAATGACTAGTCTTGCTAAGACAGAACCTTTAATGGAAAAATTATTAGAATATAGATTTAAAACTGATTCTGATTTAAATGAACATACTGTAGGTAATTTATTATTAACCGCAGGTTCACAAGTAACTGGTAATCTATCTGAAGGAATTACTGCGATTAGTAAAGTGTTAAATTTAAAAGGAAAAGTTATTCCTTTTTCAGAAGATAATATTACATTAATTGCTAAAATGGAAGACGATAGTGAAGTGGTAGGGGAAAGTGAAATAACAGAAAGTCCTCTATCAATAAAAAAAGTATATTATAAAGAAGATCCTAAAGTATGTGAAGAAGTATTAAAATCTATTGAAGAATCAGATTTAATTATATTTAGTATGGGTTCATTATATACTAGTATTATTCCTAATTTATTAAGTAGGGAAGTTATAGAAAAAATTGATAAAAGTAATGCTAAATTGATGTATGTATGTAATATGATGAGTCAACCAGGTGAAACTGATGATTATAAAGTAAGTGATCATATTAATACATTAAATGAATACTTAGGAAAAAGAAAAATAGATGTTGTTATAGCAAATGATGGTAAAATAGATAAAGATATAGTTAAAAAATATGCTTCTGAAGAACAAAAAGATCCTATATTAATAGATAAAGATAATATTAATATAGAATTAATTACAGGTAATTATGTAGATTTAGATGAAGGTGTTATAAGACATAATGTTATTAAATTAGCATTAACTATATTCTCATATATGTTAGATAATTAAACTATAGATATTTCTATAGTTTTTTCTTTACTTTTACTTGACATTTTACTTAACGTAGTATAAAATTAACTTATACTAGGAGGGATATGGTATGATGGAGAGATTAAACGAAATATTAGGAGAAGCTGGTATATCTAAAGTTAAATTAGCAAAATATTTAGGTGTTAGTAGACAAATGGTTTATAATTATTTAGAAATGGATACAATTAATGAATGGCCATTAGAAAAGAAAATGAAATTATTTTCTTTATTAAATATTAAATCTACTGATGATATAGAAGAAATAAAAGTTGATAATGAATTTATAAAACATATAAATAACCTATTAAATGATGAGTCCACTACTCTAATAGAGAAGGGGGGACTATACTTTGATGGTATTAAAACAGGAGATCAAAAGATATTAAATGATATTATATATCTATTAAAAGATAAATTATCTAATAATGATGATGAATCATCAGCAATAGCTAAATATTTATATTATTTTATAGAAACTTTAGAAACTAATCCTGAAACTAAATTTATATTAGCTTATATAGCTAAATCTACTGGTTTTATTAAAGCAGATGAATATGTATTTGATAGTGATCAGCAATTCGCATTTGAAAGTATTTTTTACTCTGCTATGTTAATGTATATTAATGGTAGTGCATCTAGAGAAAAATTAATTGAAGTTCATAAGAAGTTTGAACAATCTATTGAAATAAAACATGAAGAAAAATTATCTAGAACTCAAGAATTATATACAACTCAATCACAAGCTTTAAAAGAACTAGGATATACTGAATTAACTAAAGAAAACGCTGCAGAAGTATTAGAAAAAATGGCTGAAATTGAATCAAGAAAGATATAATATCTATTTCATATAATAATTATTATGTAAACTAATAAAAATATTTATTATTGTAATAAAATAAAAAGAAGTAGCTTATGCTACTCTTTTTTTATTCTTATCTTTTTTATTATCTTTAGTATCCATTGTTAATATTAATTTCTTAATTTCAGATTTAGATGCTTTTGGTTGTTTCTTAATTTCTTTTTGTTCTATATTTAAATCACTAATAATTCTATTAATATCACCAATACTACATACGTATTCTGATGCTTCTTCATAGTTCTCTATAATAGCGATTCTTCTTTCTCTACCATCAGGTGTTTTTTCTATAGAACCAAACTTTTTAGCGCCTTTTAAATTAAGTACTAAGAATCTAATTCTATCAGAATTATCATAAGGATAAAACTCTTTAATTATATGTACATTTTCTTTATTATATTTATTAGATGTAATAGTATATAATGTACCATAATATCTTGATGGACAAACATAGATACGATTCTTTTTAATATGATATTCGCCACCATTGGATGTATAAAGATCAACTTTTTTATTAAATAATTCAGTTGGTTTGTTAATTTTATTCTTCTTTTTCTTATTTTCAGAAGAAATTAACTTACTCATATCTTATCCGTCCTTTCTTTATAAACAGGACTTTTATTATATATTATTATATTAAAAATGTCAATTATTAAATACCATTATTCCCTACTCTTCTCTATTTATTATTAGACTTTTTATCAGTTTCTACAAAATCTATAATTTCAGAAGAAGGGAATCTAAAACTAAATACTGTTTTATTTTTATAATTTGTTATTGCGAAGTCTCCAAGTGTTATTATATCCATACCTATAAGTATATCTATACCTTTACCTAATCTACCACTAGATATTATAACATTTTCTATATTTAATCTATTAGGTAAACTTAAACTAATTACATATTTTTTAGCAATATATCTTCCACCTGCGGTATCCGCAACCATTTCTCCTACTGGTTCTAAGTTTAATTTATCTGCTAATTCATCAGATATAACTGTCATAGTAGATCCTGTATCCCAAAGTGCCATATAATGCTTTTTAATAGGCTTAAAAGACTTATTATATCCATTGGTAGTATAAATACCTATTGGAGTCTTTAAAGCCCCTATTTTACCATCTACAGACAGTGTAAAACTAATTGGATTTAACTTCATAATATCACCACTAATATTATAACAAAAAAATATACTAAATTCTATTTAGTATATTATTCATGATATATATATTTTTTAGTATCTTTTTTAATTTTACTAGAAACACATTGCTTTAAAGAATAATCCAAGAATCCATCATAACATTTCTCAATCAATTCAGCATTATCTCTAGTCATAAAAGCTTTACCATCAGATGTATAAACTATTCTAATAACTTTACTACACTCTTCTGGCAATATATTTAATAAATCTACAAATAAATAATTTTGAGATCCTACTTTCTTATATTTATTTAATCTATCAGTTTCTTCTTCATTAGAACATAATGTTTCAATTCTAGTCCCCATATCATTATATCTAGTACTTTTAACAAATGAAATAGGTACAACCATTTCTGTTTCTTTATCAACTGAAATAGTATGAACATAAGAAAATCTATTATTTCCTATATCATTATTAGGATTATTAAATTGTTCAATATCAAAAGAATTAAATGCAGATTTAATAATATCTATTTTATTCTTATCAATACTTTCATAAAAATCAATTTCATATAAAAAATCAGACTTATCTTTAGGATATATTTTCTCCATCCAGTATTCATTTAATCTCATCTAATATCCTCCCTAAAACACTTTATGTGCATTAAGTAAATGTTATCACTTAAGAATTAAAAAAGCAAGTATTTACTTGCTATTAATTGTTATTTCTAATAAGTTTTTTAACAAATGCTTGATTATATATTTTACCTGTAGAAGGAGCAACAATTAGTCCATCAATATTTTGTTTTTTTACCTTATTTATATTAGCTAAATTTTCATAGAAATCTCTCATATAATCTTCTTCAGTTATATATTTTTTCTCTGATGCTTTTATTTTTGATATATGATTATAATCTCCTGTCTCTTTAATATCTATTATAGCCTGTTTAAATGATTTAAAAGCACCTAATAAGCCCATTAATCTATTTAATTTGCATCTATAAACATTAGATATTTTACTTAAATACTCTTCTGAATATTTACTTTCTACTTCTACAGCTATATTTTGTATTTTCTCATAATCTTCTTCATTAGAAGGATTTAACTCTCTTAATTGTTCTAATTTTGATGTTAAATGGTTAATAAAATAATCTAACATATATATAAATTGATCTATTTCTTTTTCATCTAAAGTTTCAATATTATTAACTTTTATAATATAATCCATATATAAGTCCATATCAAAATCTTTAACATTATTTTTAACATAAGAATTAAAAGTACTATTAACCACTTCATCTTTGCCTAATTCTTCATCATTAATAACTTTGTTCATTATTACTTTGCATTTTTCTACTTTTTCTTGTTTTGTTTCTCTTTGCATTTCTCTTTTATCTTCAAAAGAAGAAGAATTAATTAAACTTGCACGTTCTCTTTTAGTATTATCTATTTTAGCCATTTGACTCTCACGAAATTTTATAAGTAAATCATCTTTAGACTCTAACGCTACA
>CACZXL010000010.1 GCA_902785135.1 uncultured Erysipelotrichaceae bacterium | reverse complement strand
TCTAAACAGAAGAAATCATAACAGTATCTTTCTAATAGATAATTTCTTACTGTTTTTAAAAATTCAGTATCTGTGTCATCTTCTAAATAAAATGAATAATCACTTATTATAGAAAGAATAGCGTCTTTAGTATTTCTTTCTTCATTTGACATTTCTATTTCTTTATTTAAATGATATAAATCTCTATCTATACCTATTAAAGAGTCTTTAATTATATAATTTTTTATAATACTTTTTAAAATTAAATGAGTTAGTTTTAAATATTCATTCTTATCATAATGTAAATCTACTTTAGCGTTACCTTTATATACAAAATGTCTTTTAAAATTATCTACATAAGTAGTATTTGCGTATCTTTTAGAAATTGTCTTTAATGGTCTATTCATATAATAATCTTGTATACCAGTATTTAATACTCTAGGTGCGCCACATAAATATACTTGTGTATTAGATTCATTTTCTCTATTAGAATTTTGTATTAAAGATAAAATAGCTTCTACATGACTTAAATCTTTTTTTATACCATTATTATATTTATGTTTTCCACCTCTAGTAATATTATCTAAGAATGATCCAGTACAGCCATTATATACAACTATATTAGCGGCATCATCTTCAGTATTAAATAATATATCTTGAATATGAACATCACTATCTTCTTTATCACCATAATATTTTTCTATTTGCTCTTTTGTTAATAATGAATTTCCATTTAATAAATATTTTTCATAATCTCTTCTATTTAATTTATTTATATCATGTTCAGTATCATTATTAAGTATATAATTAAGAGTATTTTGATCACTATTATTTTCTGATCTAGCAAATTTATATTTATATAAATCTATTCCATATTCTTCACATATAACATCTAATAATTCATTTCTATCTAACAAAGGTTTATTTTCATCACAAAATGAAAAACCAGTACTTATAGAATTACCTAACGCAGTTAAAACTATTTTTGTTTTATCATTTTTAGATAGCATTCTTACTAATTCTATATCATCTTCTCCTATTTGAGTAATAGATGATAATACATCTTTAAATTCTTTACCTAACTTTTCCATACTTATCCCCTACTTATTATTAATTGAAAATATATCATATCTTCCTTATAATTGTTTTTCTCTATTAATTAACGCGATTTCATCATCTTTAAGTAAATCATTTGTTTCTAATATAGATACGCTAATTTCATAATTTTTAATTTTATTATTTAATCCAGTAATTGTTATTCTTTCATCTGTTGTTAAAACTTGTTTATCTTCTAATTTTTTTAATTGTTTTTTTAACTGCTCTATTTTATATTTTAAACACATTATCTTTAAATCTTCATTTGGCATAGTATCCCCTCTTTTTACGAATAAATATTATATATAATAATTAATAAAAGTCAAATAAAAAGAAGTAAATACATATTTACTTCTTTAATAAATTACCAAATTCTTTGTAATTAAGATCTGCTTCTTTATATTTTATTTTTTTATCTTTATTATTATATATTTCTAATACTTTTTCTCTTAATTTTTCTTTATTTTCGTCTTCAAAATATTCAAATGGAATTATAAAGCCATTTTCTCCATCTTTTACTCCTAATTCTTCAAATACTTTTACAGGTGTCACTACTACTTTTGTATCAAGTAATAATGATTCTATTACAGAATAACAAAATGATTCTATATCACTACACATTACTAAATAATCCGCATCTTTTACATAAGATAAAGCATTAAATACACTATTTCTATATATAAAACCGGAATGATTAGTTCCTTCTTTTGTATCCGTAAATACATTCCATGTATATGGTATATCTTCTTCATCTAATATTTCTGATATTTTTTCTAATCTAGATAAACCTTTACATTCTTCACTTCTTAAAGTTGAAACTAATTTTAAATGTGGTTTAATATCTTTATTATCTATCATTATAGGATTATGTATATATTCTGGTTTATAAGTTGTATCAAAACCAAATTTAATAGAATCTCTACATGCTTTAGATACACCAAAATATCTATCATATAAATCTGGATAAAGACAGTCATCTTCAATCATTACACCTGTCACAAAAACAGAACTCTCTTCTGCATAAAATATATTATTTGGAATATTATAATCTAAATAAGTTTCTATAAATCTATCACATATATAGATCTTATATTTTTCTCTATGTTCTAATTTAAAATATTTAGATAATTTTACTCTTGTTTCTTCATATATATCATCATAAATAATAGTTATATCATATTTATCGCCAAATATTTTACCTATATTTGTAACCCATGTGATAACACCATTAAATATCGCAGTTAATGTGTTTTTTAAGTATATTACATTTTTATGATATTCAACAATTTTATAATCTACAAAAGGAATGTCTTCTATAGTACTTTCATTATTAATTGGATTATGTATATATATTTCTTCAGGGATAGCGGTACCTATCTTAACAATATCATCAATTTTTGAATCAAATTCATAATCATAACCAAATTTTATTATCTTTTGTAAAACAGAAGTCTTATATACAAAAGACCATAAATATTCTAAATAATAAGGTCTCATACTACCTAAGTATTCTAATATATAATTTTTTTTATTTTCTCTAGGTAAACCTAAATCTATTTTATGATTTATATAACAAGTATCAAATTCTTCAAATGTTTTTGAATAGATAGCATCAAAATAATTAGGTGTTACTTCATCTTCATTACAAATAAATGAAATATATTTACCTTGAGCATTATTAATTGCTTGTCTAATATTTTTATTATCAGTATATATTATTTCTATATCATCATTAGTAGATTTTGCGCTGATAACACTATTAACAAAAACTATTGATAATCTTTTCATATAGTACCTCTTATTATTCTAATAATATTATAACATAAAAAAAGAAGAATTATCTTCTTTTTTATCTCCATCTAAAACTATTTAAAATATGTTTTGCAGCATTATGTGTATCTTTTCCATCACCTTTAAATATAGTTTCATGAATAAGTACATATTTATAATCACCAATTATATAATGTTGAACTGTTGTATTAGTTTTACCTTCCATAATGAATGTATAATATGTATATCCATTATCTGTTGTTCCACCACTACCTTTTACATCAGCTTTATAAGCTTTAGCTTGCATTAGTAGTTGTCTCATAATTGCTTGTCTAAACATAACATGTTGTTTTTTTGAATAATGATTACTTCCTTGTTCTACTGATATATTATTTGGTAATGATTGATTTCTATCATTCTTATTTGTAAAGAAATATTTTACGCTTGATGAATGTCCTTCATTCTTTTCCCAAGTAGAAGGTATAGAATATGTTCCATAACTAGTTCTAATTATATTTATAGATAAACCTCTTCTATTAATAGAACAACCTGTTAAGAGTATACACGCTAATAAAACAATTAATATTTTTTTCATAAATACCTCCTTTTATTATTCTTCTGAAGTATAAATATATTTTTTAGTTTTTGGTTTTATTGTTTTTGTACCATATGATGCGACTTTTCCATTTTTTAAGAATTTATCAGTTATCAATCCATCTTCTAATGAATCATTAAAATAACAATCGATCAAAGCACTTACTCCTCCATGAGTAACTAATAAAATATTTAAATCATCTATACTATCAAATATCTTTTTTGGTACACTTTGATTTTTTGTAGAATCATATCTTGTTAGATTTCCATCTAATAATAAATCCATATAATTATATATTCTATTTTTAAATTTTTCCATTGTTTCTATATGGTAATCATCAGTATTAACAGAAATATCCCATATTCTTTGATTTTCTTCATAACTAGGATATTTTCTCATTTCCAAATCTCCCATATTTCTTTCTACTAAAGGATTTTGAATAATCATTTTTATATTTCTATCTTTATTAATGATAATTGCAGTTTCTTTAGCTCTTGTTAAAGGAGAACATAAAATTAAATCAATTTTAACTTGTTCTAACTTTTCTTTTAATTCCTTTGCTTGTTTTATTCCAATATTATTTAAAGGAATATCCATCCAACCCATTGTTCTTTTTTCATCATTAAATCCTGTTTCGCCATGTCTTACTACATAAAGCATTTTTTCATCTCCCTATTTTTATAATGATATTCCCTTTATTATTCTCTATCCTTTTTCATTATAACAAAAAAAGTTGTAGGTTTCTACACCTTTTTGGCAATTATTTTAATAAAAAACGAAGAAATGCTATATTTCTTCATTTATTTTATTTTTAATAATATCTTTTACTTCTTCATCTGGAATATTATCTATAATAGTATTATAATTTGCGTTTATAATTAGTTTTTTAGATTCTTTTTCAGATATTCCTCTACTCATTAAATAGAATAATTTATCGTCATCTATTTTACCAGTAGATACTCCATGCGCACCTTCTACATCTTCCTCATGACATAAAAGAACTGGTAATGATCTAGAAATTGCTTCCTCTGATAAAAGAATACAGTTTTCTATTTCTTTACCAATAGATTTTGATGAACCTTCATAAAAATCTATTGTGCCCTTAAATAACTTATAAGATTTATCTGATAGTGATCCTTGTGAATTTATATTACCAATAGAGTTTTTTTCATTAAGTCCCATATAATAATTCATATCTATTTTATCAGTATTTTTTCCTAGATATAAACTATTAAAATAGTTTTCTCCATTGTTAATAGAATAATAATTAGATACTTTTACTATTCCACCTAGTTCTATAAAATTAACTGTAGATTTAATACCTTTACCCACAGTATTTTCTATAGATATAAATGATTTTGATTCTTTACTAGTTAAATTAATAATAGTAATATTATTATCCTTGTTTGAATCAATAACAATCTTAGTATTTAAAAATGCATTATCTCCTTTAAATATAATAATCATATCAGAATTAATATGTATTTCAGAAGCAAGATAATTATTATCAAAGTTATAAGTTAAATATCCTAAATCATTCCCTATACACTCTACATATAAATAATTAGATGCAGGTAAACCTATTTTAGATTCTAAATTATTTCTGATTTCAGTTTTTATATCAATATTCTTATAATCAAAAGAATTAAAATCAGTTTCTTTAATATCTAAATCTATTTTAAAATCATTTACTTTAAAATTATTTGTAGTCCTGATAGGACTCTTATTTAATATATATTCCATTATCCTATCGTCCCTTCTAATTCCATATTTATTAATCTATTCATTTCAACTGCATACTCAATTGGGAATGCTTTTGCGATTGGTTCCGCAAATCCTCTTACTATAAGTGATTTTGCTTCTTCTTCTGATATACCTCTACTCATAAGATAGAATATTGTTTCATCTGATATTTTACCTATTGATGCCTCATGAGAGAATGTAATATCATCGTTAAGTATTGTACATGCCGGAATAGTATCACTTCTAGATTCGCTATCAAGCATTAGCGATTCACAAGATAAAGCTAATTTGGATTTAGATGCATTTTTATTAACTAGTACATTACTTCTAAAAGTACATATTCCTCCATCTTTTGATATAGATTTAGAGTTAACAACAGTACTTGTATTTTTAGCGTTATGAACTACTTTTAAACCAGTATCTAAGTTTTGACCAGAACCTGCGAATGATATCGCAGTAAATTCACATTTAGAATTTTCTCCATTTAGTATACTCATTGGATAAAGCATAGATATCTTTGAACCAAATGAACCCATAATCCACTCTATCTTACCATTCTTTTCTACTAAGCATTTTTTAGTATTTAAATTAAGCATATTCTTAGACCAGTTTTCTATTGTTGAAAATCTTAAGTATGCATTTTCTTTTACAAATAATTCTACACAACCAGCATGAAGATTTAATTTATTATAACCAGGTGCAGAACATCCTTCTATAAACTCCATAGATGAGTTTTCTTCAACAATTATAAGAGTATGTTCAAACTGACCTGCCCCTGGAGAATTAAGTCTAAAATATGATTGAAGTGGATTATCTAATTTTACTCCCTTTGGTACATATACAAATGAACCTCCAGAGAACAATGCATAATGAAGTGCGATAAATTTATGATCCATTATTGGTACGGCTTTAGTAAAATATTCTTTTAATAAATCAGGATACTCTTTTATCGCAGTATCAAAGTTACAATATATAACACCTTGCTCTTTTAATTTATCAGACATTTTATGATATACCATTTCTGAATCAAATTGCGCACCTACTCCTGAAAGAGCTTTCTTTTCTGCTTCTGGTATACCTAGTTCATCAAATACATTTTTTATTTCTTCAGGTACATCTTCCCATTTATCTGCCATATTAAATCCAGGCTTAACATATGTTGCGATTTTATCTAAATCTAATTCTGATAAATCTGGTCCCCAGTCTGGCATAGGTAATTTATAAAAATAATCTAGTGCCTTTAATCTTATATCTAATATCCAATCAGGTTCATTTTTTTCTTTACTTATTCTTTCTACTACTTCTTTAGTTAATCCTATTTCTTTACTTACGAAAATATCTTTAGCTTTTTTATTATATATATTAGTATCTATTTCTACTCTAGTTTTCATAGTTTTTATATCCGTTTTCTTCTATTTCTTTGGCTAAAGATGAATCTCCTGTTTTTACTATTTTTCCATTAACTAAAATATGTACATAGTCTACATCTAAAGATTTAAGTATCTTTGTACCATGTGTAATAATAAGTACTGAATTATTTTCATTTTTAAATAGTTTTATTCCTTCAGATACTATATTAATCGCATCTACATCTAAACCAGAATCTGTTTCATCTAATATCGCAAGTTTAGGATTAAGAGTAAGTAGTTGTAATATTTCGTTCTTCTTCTTTTCTCCACCAGAAAAGCCTACATTTAATTCTCTATTCATATAATCCTTATTCATATGTAATTTTTCCATATTTTCTTCTAATTCTGTTGCGAATTTAAATAGATTCACTCTTTCTTCTGATATAGAATTCTTTGCAGTTTTTAAAAATTCAGATACTTTAATACCTGGAACTTCTTCTGGAGTTTGAAAAGACATAAATATACCTTTTTTAGCAATTTCATCTGTTTTTAGATCATTTAACTTTTCTCCATCAAATAATATTTCTCCATCAGTTATCTTATATCTTGGATTATTTAGAATAGTATTAGATAATGTAGTCTTACCTGAACCATTAGGTCCCATAATAACATGTACTTCACCTTTATTTATTTCTAAGTTTAATCCTTTTAATATTTCTGTATTATCATCTACCGCAATGGTATGTAAATTATTTATTTTAAGCATAAATCCTCCTATAAATAGTCCGCAAGTGTTTTACTATCAACATAATCATTTATTTCTTTATATAAACCTAAAAAGAATGGGAAACTAGCACATTTCTTTTCTTTATCACAAATACCTGTTGTTGCGCAAGATACTGGAGATAAATCTCCCTCAACTTTTCTAAGTATTTCACCTAAAGAGTATTCCTTAGGTTCTTTTTTTAATCTATATCCTCCATTATTACCTCTTAATACATCTAAATAATTATCTTTATTTAAATCTACCATAATCTTTTCTAGATATTTAAAAGATATATTTTCACTTTCAGATATTTCTTTTAAAGAAACATATTTCTTACTCTCATAATTCTTCGCAAGATAAAACATTATAGTTAATGCATATCTTCCTCTAGTACCTATTCTCATAAAACACCTCAAAACATTTTTATTATACTACCTGTTTGGTAGGAATACAATATTATAATTAAAAAAATTACGAGTTATCGTAATTTTTAAGAACTTTATGTAAATATGGAACTGTTGGAATATCATTACTTCTTTTATTTAATTCAAAGAAAATTGGATATAATTTTTTTAAATAACTATCTTCCAAATAACTATTATATGATTCTAGTTTTACACTATATATTTCTCTTTTAAATAGTCTTTCAAAAAAGCATAAATAAAAACCTATAATATCTGAATTAACACTCTTATCTACTTTTTTTCCTTTTTTATCATAATAACTACTTAGTATAGATGAAGTACAAAAAGGTTCAATACCATTTATTTGAAAGCTATCAATATCTATAAAAAATGGTTCTCCATATTCATTAACCATAATATTATCAAAGTGCATATCACTTACAACTACATTATTCTTATGTAAATCCTCTAAGTTTTTAGAAGTTTCTAATATAATTTTCATTTTTTTTAATATATTTATGTCAGAGATAGTTTTAAATAAAGTTTTACCATTTATTAATCTTTGTGAATAACCTATAAGTTTACCATTATCATCATATATTAATTCTATCGGATTAGATACATATTCTTTATCTAATTCAGAAAATGCATCTAATTTATCTTCTATCTTATGTCTTCTTTCATCAGACATAAATGAAAACATTTTATAAAATTTGTTATTATCATGATCAATATATAAAGAATTTCCCCAAAAACCTATTGATGTATCAAGTTTTGTTTTACTAAAATCTATATCACTCTTCTTAATTTTATCCATATTTTCACCTCAATAAGTAATCATTATTCTAACACATTAATTTAATAAGTAAACACCAAAGTTTAAATATCCTGCGAATAATAACCAAATTATATATGGGATTAATAGATATGCGCTTATTCTATCAACATTATAAAATTTAATAGTCATAGTTATTACTAATACTAATAATATTAATAGCCATACAAACGCAAATAAATATGCATTTAATCCAAAGAATATAGGTGTCCATAATGCATTAATAATTAACTGAACAAAGTATAAGATTCTTAGATCATCTATATCATTACTATTACTCATTACTATTCTATATATAGATATTCCCATAAGAATAAATAGAATAGTCCAAACAATAGGAAATAATATACCTGGTGGAGATAAAGGTGGCTTAATTATATTTTTATAATTATCAAATTTTATAAATATTGCTGGAACAGATCCTATACCAACAGTTATTAATATATAAAATAATAGTTTTTTTATATTCATATAATCCTCCTGATAATAGTCTATGTATAATGAAAAAATTTATACAAAAAAAAGGACATTAGTCCTTTTTATTAATGTTCTGATGTATAATTTACATTTAACAATCTAGATTCTTCTTTAGTTATATTTTTATATTCATAAGTTGAATTTATATATTTTTCACCATCATAGTATACTTCATTATCTACTAAACCATCACTAGTCTTTTTAAATACTATAGTAATATCACAATAATCTGAAACATTATTAATATCACATTCTTCGCCATCAGGCATTACATTTTTACCTATAAATACTATGTATTTATCATCTTCTAAATAAGTTCCTTCAAAATGTCCACCACCAGATGCATTTCCACCATATTTGTATTCTGCAGTACCATCTTCATTAAACAATATTTCTCTAGAATTCCATAACTTTTCTCCGTTATGATCATTTTCATTTAAATATTGATAATATCCAGTTGTTTTCTTAACTTCTTCTTTCTTTGTTTCTTCTTTTTTAGTTTCTACCTTTTTAGTTTCTTTCTTAGATTCTGTTTTTATAAATGTATCTTTATTAAAAATACCTAAGAACGCTAAAACAGATATAACCGCAAATACTACTACTAACATTGATAAAAATATGACTAAACTTTTATTACTTTTCTTTTCTACCATATATAATCCTCCTATTACAAATATAACATAATTAAAAAAACAATAGATTTTATAATCTATTATTTTACATTTTTTGTACGATTATACTGCTGTATAACCTCCATCTACTGGTAATACAATACCTGTTACATAACTAGCTTCATCTGACGCTAAAAATATAGCACTAGCATTTAATTCTCCTTCATTACCATATCTTTTCATAGGTACATGAACATTAATATATTCTTTAAATGAATCTGTATCTATAACTGATTCAGTTAATGGTGTTTTAAAATAACCAGGCGCAATTGCATTAACTGTTATATTATATTTTGCTAGTTCTGCTGCTGCAGCTCTTGTAAAATTAATAACTCCACCTTTTGCAGAATGATATGCGATTGTAGGTATTTCAGAATTACCTACTAAACCATACATAGATGAAATATTAATTATTCTTCCATAATTATTCTCTTTCATTAAATTTCCAAATTCTCTAGTCATTCTAAATACTGATGTTAAATCTGTATCAATAGTAAAATTCCATTCTTCATCAGTCATATCAAGAACACCTTTATCCTTAGAAGCACCAGCACAATTAACTAATATATCTACTTTCCCAAATATTTCTTTTGTTCTAGCAGCCGCTGCTTTTACTTCATTACTTTTAGTAACATCACATATAACTGGTAATACTCTTACTCCTTCATTCGCTAGATCATATTTTATACTATCTAGTTCTTCTAGTCTTCTTGAAACTATAACTAAATCAGCACCTTGTTTAGCAAATGCAAATGCCATTTGTTTACCTAAACCAGAAGTAGCTCCTGTAATCACCGCAACCCTACCTTTTAAACTAAACATATCATCACCTATTATAATTATACCAAAAAAAATAAAAACAAGGAATTATTTTTCCTCGTTTTTACTATTATCTAATTTCAAACCTAATATAGGTGAACATAGTTTATCAACTTCTTTATGAAAGATTTCTAATTCAACAAATATTGTTCTTCATTATTTTTAATTTCTATTTTAATACCTCTCGATTTCTTTCATATAAGAATTTATATATTTTCTACATTTTTTACCTATTGAATCTCCATTATAATCCAAATTTGATTTACCCATTTTTGAACATATAACATTTTCACATGTTTCACAAGCTTGACCTAATCTTATATTTAAATAATACGCTAATGAATCTAATTGATGTCTATAAAAAATTAATTCTTTGTTATTAGGATCTGCAATTGCACCAAACTTATATTTCATTTCTTCTCTTAACAAATTATATTTTTGAACTATTTCACCATTAGATAATTCATCTAATTCATTTTTACTATATATATAATCTTTTGAAACAATTAATACTTCATCTTCTGGCGTATCAATTTCAATATATTCTTTCATAACTTCTTTAAATAAAGGTCTATGACTAAAAAAAGCTTTATCTTCAAGTTCTTTTGATAATCCTTCTTCATCATAAGTAGACATAAATAATATATCATCTATTTGGACACATATTTTTCCATTTTCAACTTTTCTCATAAATTCACCCTTCAAGAAAGTAGTATAACATAAAATTAAAAAAATAACTTAAATTTTTTTAAGTTATTTAAAAATTTCTTCTAATTCACTTTTAGATCTTAGACCTACCACTTTATCTTTTAATTCTCCATTTTCAAATATTAGTAAAGTTGGTATAGACATAATATTAAAATCTTTAGTGATTTTTTCTGCTTCATCTACATTTATTTTATAAAATTTAGTAGTTGATATTTCTTCTGAAAATTTATCTATTATTGGTGAAATCATTTTACAAGGACCACACCAAGGAGCATAACAATCTATAACAACTTTTCCTTCTTTAATTACTGTTTCGTATTCTGTATCTTTTATTTCTTTTACCATATTAATTCTCCATTTCTTTTATCGCTACTGTAGCCGCAATTGAGCCATCTGAAACCGCTGTTGTTAATTGTCTTAATAATTTTTCTCTAGCATCTCCAGCAACATATATTCCTTTTTTATTAGTATGTACTTCATCAGTTGCAATTATATATCCTTTATCATCAACATCTATTACATCTTTAAAAATAATATTCTTTGGTTCTTGTCCTACCGCTATAAATAGACCATCTACCTTTATTTCTTTTTCATTATTAACAGTAATAGATTCAACTTTATCTGTACCATTAATTTTAGTTACATTAGAATTTAGTATTAATTCTATATTCTCTTTTTTCTTTATATCAGATATTAATTTAGCTTCTCCTCTAAATTCATCTCTTCTATGAATAAGATATACTTTTGATACAATATCAGATAAATAAAGTGCATCTTCTAAAGCAGAGTTACCACCACCAACTACAGCGACATCTTTTCCTTTGTAAAAATTTCCATCACATGTAGCGCAGTAACTAACACCTTTTCCTACTAATTCTTCTTCATTTTCTATTCTTAGTTTTCTATTTTCAGCACCTGTCGCAAGTATAATAGCTTTAGCTTGATACTTTTCTTTATTTGTTGTTACTTCCCTATCATCAGTTATAGATAATACTGTTTCAAATTTTACTTCTACTCCTAAGTCTATAACTTGATTATAAAGGTTAGTTGCATAGTCTATTCCAGATATACTTTGTATACCTGGATAATTAGATACTTCATGAGCACTAACTATTTGACCTCCATAAGCCTTAGCTTCTAATACTAATATTTTTTTATTTGCTCTACCAGCATATAACGCTGCGGTTAAACCAGCTGGTCCTGCTCCTACAATTATAATATCGTACATAATTCACCTTCTCCTATATTTCTACTAATTCATATTCAGTAGATCCTAAACCTAACTTTTCAGCATACTCAGTAATATGTCTTCCTAACCTAGAATCTATTCTCTCTTTTATGCTTTCTGTTCCTTCTTCATTTGTTTTCCAAATTGCATCTAAGAAAGCTTGATCATTCGCAACTGGATCAAGTGACGCAAATATACCTATATCTGAAATAACTGGATCATCTTGATCAAATGCACAATCACATAGTAAACTAATATCATTTGCAACAGTTATATAAGCAATTTGTCTATTAGTATCTTCAATATAATCAGATATTGCTTTAGCGGCTTCTGCCATAGATTCTATAAAGTCTATTTGTTCAAATTTAACTTGCCAACATAATTCAGGATCTTCTGTTTGTCCACAAGAATGAATATATGCTTTACCATTACGAGATGCAAAACCAATTGATTGATTTTTTAAGTTAGCACCAAATCCACCTGCTATATGCCCTTTACCATGAGCTAAATTTAAAAACGAATCATAATGTTCAAAGCCTTTACCAATTATATCATAATCTAAATGTGCACCTTTTTTAACAGGTATCTTAAATTCACCTATGCCATCCATTATTTCTATACCTTTACCAATTTTAGTAAAACCATGTTCTTCTGCAACCTTCATATGTTCTTCTACGTCATTTCTTTTTCCAGGATATGCAGTATTACATTCAATAATTGTTCCATTTAATTTTTCTACTAAAGGTTTAATTAAATTAGCTTTTAAATATCCTTTTGAACCGGCTTCTCCTGTGGAAACTTTTATACCGACATTACCTTTTAATTCAATTCCTAGTTTTTCATATATCTCAATTAATTTTTCTGGAGATATTTCTTTTGAAAAATACACAACTGATTTACTCATATAAGTTCCTCCTATAATTATTATAAAGATAATTTTATTTTTTATCAATATTTGATATAATTAAAAAGGTGATTATATGAAAAAAAGTAAAGTAGTAACAGTAATAATTGATATTATTTTAATAAGTATTATTTTATTTTGTACATATAAAATAGGTATTTGGTTATATGATAATTATAAAAGTAGTCAAGTAAAAAAAGAGTATAAAAACATACAAGAAAAAATAGATAATTCTAATATGAATAAAATTAAGAAAAACGAAATTAATATATCAGAATTAAAATTAAAGAATAAAGATACTGTAGGATGGTTAAAAGTTAATAATACTAAAATTAGTTATCCTATAGTAAAAACAACAGATAATGAATACTATTTAAATAGAAGTTTTGATAAGACTAATAATTCTGCTGGATGGCCATTTATGGACTATAAAAATAGACTTGATGGTGAAGATAAAAATATAGTAATATATGGACATAACAGAAAGAATAAAGATATGTTTGGAACATTAGATAAGACTTTAAATGAAGATTGGTACACAAATAAAGATAATCAAGAAATAGTATTTATAACAGAAAATGAAATACAAAAATATCAAGTATACTCTGTATATGAAGTATTAAATGAAGATTATTATATAAGAACAGATTTTAATGAAGAAGAATATAAAACATTTTTAGATACTGTTTCAAGAAGAAGTTACTATAATTTTAATGTTGATATTGATTCTAGTAAACCTACTCTAACATTATCTACTTGTTCAGGAAATGATAAATATAGAACAGTATTACACGCAATTAAAAAAGACTAATTATTTAGTCTTTTTTTCTTACAATTATATGTTCAAAAAATTGTTCTTGAAATTCTGTTAATGCATCTATTTGTTCATCAGTATAACTCTTATCTACTGGCACCACTACTAATTTATCATCATTATCATTAGTTCTATGAATAATGGCAATGCATTTTCCATTGTATTCAGAAACTGGTTCAAATACTCCTAGAAGATATGCATCTAGTTCTTCTCCATCACCACTAATAGTATTTGGAACATAACCATAATTAACAGGATATATAAAACCATGTTTAGGATGCTTAGAACCAAATGGTCTATCTATCTTTATAAATAATTCTTTATTTAAATATTCTTTATTTTCCATATTTTTATACACTCTCTAACGCAATTAAAGACATTTTATCTAATTTAGATTCTCTATCTTCTGCGGATAATTCTTCTTTTTTATAATGTGAATCTACTACAGTTAATAAACAAGAGGCTTCTTTATTAAACATATTTGCTAAATAAAATAACGCAAATGATTCCATTTCCGCTGCTATTAAATCTTTAGGTAAACGATCAAGAAGCACATTTATATCTTTAACATACCAATCAAAACAATCAGTACTCATTACATTTCCTTCTACTATATTTATACCTAAATTATTAGCTGATTCTTTTAATTTATTATTTAATTTAGTACTAGAACTTACTTTATTAACTCTTTCATTATTTAATTCATAAGAAAAGTTACTCTCTGTATAACTATCATTAACTAATATAATATCTAATAGATTTAGATCAGGAGAATATGCTCCGCAAGAACCTAATCTAATTATTTTATCTACATCATAAAATTTAAATAATTCATATGCATAAATACCCATACTAGGTATACCCATTCCATGAGCCATAACTGTTACTTCTTTACCCTTATAAGTTCCAGTATATGCATAAATATTTCTTACATCATTAACTAATTTTGGATTATCTAAATACTTTTCCGCTATTTTCTTTATTCTTAGTGGATCACCACTCATTAATACAGTTTTAGCTATATCACCAGGGTTTGCTTTATTATGTGCTGTTGCCATCATATCACCTCTATTTTTAGTATATCACAGCAAAAAAAAAAGAACAATTATTGTCTCTTAATATTTTGTAAAGTATAAGTCTTACTTTGTGTATATAAATTTTCACTAATACTAGCCGATTCACTTTGTCTCAAAGCTTCAATACCTGAATCAAATTTTTCTTTACTTTCTAATAATCTACATAGATTTAATAGTATTCCTGCTCGATAAAATTTCATTTCTTGATCAGTATATTGAATATTATCAATTGCGTTAATTATATCTTCTGAAACTTGTTTAAATTTATCCATTTTCTTCCTCTTTTCTTTCATGCTTTTTTATTTTAACATATTTTTTTTTATATGCCTACCATATATTATATGAAAATAAAAAAAATTGATAACTAATATCAATTCTTTTTTATTTTTTTAGTTTTTACTTCTAATTTTTTATATTTGTTCGTTAAAATAGTAATATCTATTTGTCTATTACACATTTTATCTAATACATGAAATATATCTGGTGTATTATCAGGTATTTTTGTCCAACCACCATTATATATTAAATAAGTATCTCCTTTTAATATTCTAATACCTCTTACATTTTTAGGGAATAATCTTTTTGAAGGTGTTATTACTCCACCATTTTTAGGTAACCATATTTTATTTAAAATTGATGGTACACATCCATTATGATAATGTCCACACAAAATAACATCATAACAACTTACTAAATCTATATTCTTATTATAATCTAATGGTTCTGGAGAATGCATTAATAATATTTTAGGTTTAGTATTATTATTAACTATCATATTTGAATTAGTAAAATCTTCATAAAAGAATTCTTTTCCTTTATCATGATAAGATTTTCTTTTTTCTAAATAACCACCAATTATTAAATCTTTTAAAACTATTTTTTTATCATTAACTATATTTATATTTTTAATATTATTTATTTTATTCCAAAACTCTTCTTTATAATTTTCATCATGTTTATTTCCAGTATCATAATCTATATAATCATGATTACCCATAACTACATATACTGGCGCAATTTTAGATAATCCCATAAATAATCTTTCACATTTTAATCTATTTATTTCTTTATCTAATATATTGGGATAATCAACTATATCTCCTAAAGTACAAATATAATTTGGTTTTTCCTTTTTTATAGAATCTATCATAAAATCTATATCATTTGTTTTTATCGCATCAGAAATATGAACATCGGATAAACTAGCTATTTTAATGTCATCCGAAACAAATCTATTATAAATATAAGAATATCTTATTTCTAAAACATTTGATGGTATAGCCATTTTATCTCTCCTTTCATATTAATATTATAACATATAAAAAAAGGTTCTTATAAAACCTTTTATTTTTTCCATTTTAATATAGTATAGAAATATGTTAATAAAGTTAAAGATATAATTACTCCACCTAATATATCACTTAACCAATGTACACCTGAAATCATTCTTCCTAAGAAAACTATAGTAAGTAATAATACTGTAGTAAACATTGCTAGATAGTTTAACTTTTTAGGTACATATTTTTTATATACTAATAACGAACTAACTGAGGTACATATTGCAAGCATAGTATGGCTTGATGGGAATGATGCTTCTAATTCATTATCTATAAGTATAGGTCTATAATTTATAACTACTTTTTCAAATAACACATAAACACTAATCATCATTACATATAAAATACCTAAACATATTATTTCTCTATCTACTTTAAATAAACTTTTTCTTTTTATTAATTGAACAAGACCAATAATACCATAGATACCAACAATTAATAATACTAATAAACCTGCAACTTCAGTTAATTTATAAATAGTCATATTTGTTCCAACTAAATGCATAAATGCATCATTTACTTTAGCAAATCCTACACTAGTATTATTTGGTCCAATAGATTTAACATCTACTGTTTTAACTAAATAAATGTATATCCCTGAAAAAATAGTCATTATTACTGACATTAAAATATTTCTTTTATTTTTCATATTATAACTCCTTTAACATTTCTTTTAGCGCTCTACCTCTATGAGAGACACTATTTTTTTCTTCTTCTGATGCTTCACCAAAAGTCTTATTTAAATCTTTTGAATAGAATATTGGGTCATATCCAAAATCTGTTTTACCTCTTTCCTCTTCTATTATAAAACCATAAGTTTTACCAACAAAAGTTTTATAAGTATCATCTGGATAATAAAGAACAATAGTACAATTAAAATAAGCATCTTTTTCTTTATTCTTTAAATCATTAATTAACTTATCTCTATTAGCTTGATCATTATGTTCTTCACTATATCTAGCACTATAGATACCAGGCGCACCATCTAATGCATCACAACATAAACCTGAATCATCTGCCATAACTAAATAATTTAATCCTTTTTCCTTTAAATAATTATGAATAGTTCTAGCTTTAATTAAAGCATTTTCTTCAAAAGAATTTCCATCTTCAACAATATCACCATTAAATTCTATGTCATTTAATGATAATATTTCATAATTAGATATCATTTCTTTAAATTCTTTTATTTTATGTTTATTATTACTTGCGATAACTATTTTATCCATTAATCCTCCTAATACTTTAAATTATATTTTTTCATTTTAGAACAAGAACCATCACCATAATTATAACATGGATATACATATTCTTCTTCATTACTTCCATCTATTTCTTTTATATTGACAACTGTAATAGGAAATATATCATGACCAGATAAATCTTCATGTCTTTCTATATATCCTTCTACTTCATACCAAGTATTATTTTTTATTTTATGTCCATTTGGTTTTATTATATAACCCATAAATCCTGCATCCGCTACACAACAACTAGTCCCATATTTACCAAGTCCATATAATCCATTTGGTAAATAATCACTATTACCAACAGTAAATCCTTTTAATCTAATTGTTTTACCTATAAATGCTTCTGCTTTACTATTATACATAAGATAATTTCCTAAATCTAAGTATATTTCATCATCTACATCAAAATATGGATTCTCAAAATCTAATTTACTAACATCTATTTTAGGATCTTTTTTAGTTCTTTCTTTTTTAACTACTTTTTCTCTTTTTATATTACTAATTCTATTTGTTGATGCGCTAAGTGTTAATCTTCCATCTCCAGCCATAATTAGCATTACTAATGGTAATAACAATAATAAATCAGTTATTTTAAAATGATAATGAAATTTATCACTATAAAATATAACTATTGCCATCAATAATAATACAGGAACTGAACATTTTAAATATATCTGCATTTGAGGCGCTAAAAAGTTTCTTAATATATTATAATGATTAACAAATAATATTATTAATGCATATAGTAAACATATTAATCCTAGATATTTCTTTTTCATAATATATTCACCACCAATACTGATATAATAAATATTACTATGAATATTAAACTTATTAAAGTAACAACAAATTTCTTCTTATAATTACCTAGTAATACCATAGTATTTTTAATATCTATCATAGGACCTAGTAATAGATACGCCACTATAGAACTCTCTGTAAATGAAGTTAGTAATGATTTACCAACAAATGAGTCTGAAGTTGAACAAAGAGATATAAGATACGCAAATAACATTAATACTATTATAGAAAGAACATTACTATTATTAAATGTAGTTATAACACTTCTTGGAATAAATACTTGTATTAAACTTGTTATTAACGCACCAAGCATTAAGTATTTAACAACATCAAATAAATCTAATGCAGTATGTTTAAATATAGATGCAAATTTATTTTCATGATGATGATCATGATCATGATCACAGTGTTCACAAGCACATTCTTTATCTGAATTATTAGTAGTAACATCTTCTTTACCAAATATTATTCCCATAATTGTACCTATAACTAATGCTACAACTATACCAAATAATAATCTAAACCAAAATATCTTAGGATCAGTTTTATAAAATGCGTAATATGTTGATAACATTACAACTGGATTAATTATTGGAGATGCAAGCATAAAACTTATCGCTACATTTATTGGTACTTTTTTCTTTAATAATCTTTTAGATACAGGTATAACTGCACAGTCACAAGCAGGCAAAAAGAAACCTAAAAATACACCTACTATTGAACCTAAAAACTTATTCTTAGGTATTAATTTAGCAATTGTTTCATTAGAAACAAATGTCTCTATTATCGCAGAAATAAATGACCCAAGTAATAAGAAAGGTAAACTTTCAAAAAAAATCGACATAAATATTGTCGCTACATTCTTTATCATTTAATCACCTATTTTATTATACAAAAAAAAGATTGATTAATCAATCTTCCCTTAATTATAATTGTTTATTCTTTTTTTCTCTTATTTTATTTACTTCATCATTTACTTTTTCCAAAAAAGCCCTATCTTTTCTTAATTCGTTAGAGATATAATGTATGCAATAATCATTTTGCTTTATTGCTTCTAAAACTACTTCTTTATCATTTATAAATTCCTTAGGTGCATCTTCGAATGCAAATCCATTTTGTCTTACTGCTTCTAATACAATTTCCCTATCATGTTTTAATTTTTTAGGAACATATTTTAATGCACGTCCATCTTGTCTTACTGCTTCTAAAAATACTTCTCTATCGTTTTTTAATTCGTCTGAGACGTATTGTAATGCATGTCCCTTTTGTTTTAATATTTCTAATATAAATGATTTATCATTTTTTAATTCTTCTGAAGCAAATTGTAATGCTCCGGCACCTTCTTTTATTGCTTCTAAAACTACTTCTTTATCATTTTTTAATTCGTCTGAGGCAGCCTCTAAAGCTCGTCCAAATTCTTTTACTGCTTCTATAACTACTTCTTTATCTTTTTTTAATTCTTCTGAAGCAAATTTTAATGAATATCCACTATATTTTACTATTTCTAAAATAAATTCTTTATCTTTTTTTAATTCTTCTGAGGCATATGTAAAAGCATATCCTTTTTGTTTTACTGCTTCTATAACTACTTCTTTATCATTTTTTAATTCTTCTGAGGCATATTGTAATAAACCACCATCTTGTTTTACTAATTCTAATATTGTTTCTCTATTACTTCTTAATTCTTCCGAAGCATATTTAAATGCTTCCCTTTTATTTTTTGCTGCCTCTAATACAATTTCTTTATCATTAACGCAAACTCCTTCTGGCAATATTTTCCTTGTTAAAAACATAACTTTTATTTCTTTATTATTAATATTATTATAATCGTCAAGTTTATTTCTTTTATCTTGAACTTTTTTTACTCTAGGATCTTGAGTCCATCCAAAACCAAATTCTTTCGAATATAAATCTATCAATTCTTTTTCTGTTAATACTTCTTTATTTTCTGTTTTTTTACCTAGTCTTGTTAGTTCTCTTAATCCTTCAACTTTATCTAGATTTTCTTTTATATCTTTATTAGATAAAAAACTCATTTCTCTTAGCTTGTTTTCCAATATATCAATCATTTTCTCTTCAAGATTTTGACCTTCGTCTATTCCTCTGATTTCCCCAATTTCATCGTGATTATTTAATCTAATAGCAATTCTAGGTATAGAGTATTCTCCATTATTATTTTTTGTATAATATACATAAAAATCTCCACCATTTTCTGTATCATATGGACCACAAATTTGTTTTATTGCCATATCTTCTGAAGCTGTACACCATCCAGTATTCATATTTTCTAATGATTTGGATAATTCTATTGCATCTTCTCTACTACCTTGATTATATTTTTTCCATTCGCCATCTATATTGTCAGATTTTTCTTCTATATTTTTTTTATATTTTTTTTCAAAAACAGTATATATTTTATTAAAACTATCTGTCTTATTAAATTTTTCTTCTAATATAGGTGTTACTTCTTGACCATTTACTAATTTTGTTATAGTTTCTATTGATTTAGCAATTATTTCTGCGTTTGCAGATACAAATGGTGCGATTGTCTTTTTATCTCTTTTCAAGTATACTTCTTTAGCTTCATCATATGAACCCATTTTTAGCATACCTTGAAATGCCCAATACTTTGCCCAAGTAGGATAATTAGCAGTTTCATTGCTTAGATAATCTAACCACATTCCTAAACTTTTCTTTTGTGCATTTATAATTGCTTCCTTATCTAAATAATAAGGTATATTTTCTTCTTTTATTACGTATTTATCAAAGTATAAACTATATAACAATTCCTTTTTTGTTTCTGTATCTGCTTCTTTATGTATTCTTTCTAATCTATCCATATATTTTTGTATTGCTTCTTTTCTATTATCTGTATTTTCTTTTGTATGTTGTACTTCATCACTCATATATAGATTTTGATATAGTTTATCCAAAAATTCTATTCCTGTATAATCATTCATATAATCACCTACTATATAAATTATACAAAAAAAAGATTGATTAATCAATCTTATAAAACTATATCAACTAATATTCCTACTAATACTCCAACTAAGTAAATAATAGATAAAATAGCGATGTTTTCTTTAATATTTTTATTAGTTCTAAATAGTAATAATATACCTAACCCTGAACCAGTTAAAAGTCCTGACATTAAATTACCAATGGTAATAAACTTAGATAAATATAATTCAGTCATAATAACTGATGATGCGCAGTTTGGAATAAGACCTATTAAAGAACAAGCAAAATAAGTTAGTATATTTTTACTTAATAATATTTTAGATAAATTATCTTCGCCTATTTTTTCAATAACAAATCCTATTACTAAATTAGCGATAAGCACAAATAATCCAATTTTTAAAGTATGTTTAATACTAGAAATAATAATATTTTCATGGTCACAACTACAATGATCTTCTTCGCACATATGATGTATATGTTCTTCTGCTTTCTCAGTTTTCTTTCTATAAACTAAATCTATAATATATCCAATAGTTATACCTATTAATACTTTAAAACCTACTATTTTAAGTAATAAAAGTATATCTACTTTTTCTCCTAGCATTATAGGAAGCATCTCATCACTAGTAGATAAAAATACTGCGATTAATGTTCCAATAGTTATTACTCTATTTGAAAATAAATTTGATGCCATCGCACTAAATCCACATTGTGGAAAAGCACCAAGTATTCCTCCAAAAAATGGTCCAAACTTTCTATTATTGGAAAGTAATTTTTGATTCTTATGACTTAATTTATGTTCTATAAATTCTAGAACTAAAAAAGTAATAAGTAAATATGGTAATAACTTTACTGTATCTAGTAACGCGTCCATTATTATATCTAACATAATCTTTCCCTCTTTTCACATTTAGAACAAGTTCCATTAATAACTATGTTCTCTTTATTTAATTTAAACTTATGATTCTTATTTATATGATTATATAGTTCATCTATGCAATCACAATCAACATGTTCTAATTTTTTACATATATCACACTTTAAATAAAAGTGATTTTCATGATCACACTTTTCCAAATATTCATATGTAGTAATATTATCTTTAGAAATGTTTTTATTTATTAAACCATCTTCTACTAACTTATCTACTAAACGATATACGGTTGTTAAACCTACTCCATCTAATTCATTAAATATATCTTTAATAGTAAATTCTTTTTTCTTAGATTTAATAACATCTAAGATCAATTCTTTTTGTTTTGTACTATAAGACATAATTCCTCCAATTTGAAAATCATTTTCATATTCATTATACGCCTAAAAAAAAATAAGTCAATACTTATTTTTATGATATTTTATTATTTTTTACATTGATATACGAATATATGTTTGATATAATTATATTGGAACATTTAATGTGAGTGTCGTCCTCCAATCCTGTTTGGAAAGGAGGTAGATAATAATGAGTTTTAAAACTTTTGTTTTAAAAGTATTGAAATCCATTTCTATAATTTTATTACTCTCTACCTTATTGGTATTAGCAATAAAAAAATAGACACTCTGCATAGCTAGAGTGTCAACACCTATTTAGAGGATGACATTCACTTGCATAATTAAATGTTCCTCTTTTTTATTATATGAAGTTTCCTTCATTACTTGCATTATATCATAAAAATAATTATTTATCAATTAGTTACTCATTAATTAAATAATTCTTCATTTTCACTTCTTATTCATAAAGACTATGAAATAATTCAGTAAATTCAGTTTGTACTTTTCCATAATTATCTGGCCATGACATATATCCTGATGCATTTATTTTATCATCACCTACATATAGTGAAAAGCAAAATGATTCCCCATCAAGTACATTACTATCATGTTCACTAAATCCATCCCATGATGCGACATTATAAGTATCTATAATTCTAAAGATATTATATAGGGTATTCTTATCTACTTCTATTTCTATTATTTCATCTTCTGTTTTAAATTTTTCTTTTATTTTTGCGATATATTTATCATCTTTTTTTTCTACTTCATATATTTCTTGTGAATTAGCAACATCTCCACCATTAGTATATGAGAATGTCATTGATTTAAATTCATCAACATTAAATTCTTTTACTTTATATAAATCTCCAATCATACTATCAAATACTCCTTTTACTTCAGAATAATTCTTTGGCCACATCATATAACCTGATGCTTCTACCCATTCACCATTTTTTGTTTCTATAGATAATGAAAATGAATTACCATCTAATACATTTTTATCTGATTTTTTAAATCCATTCCATGAAGTAATATTATACTTATTTAATTTATCAACTAATTCTTCCATAGTCTTTTTATCGATATTTACTTTTTTAGCAGCTTCATCGGATACTCCATTTGGTTTTATGGTAGCGACATATCCTTCTTTTTTTAAATCTATATCATAAGATACATTTGCGTACATCATATTACCAGTAGAATAAGAAAAATGTATATGATTAATATTATCTTTTGTTAATACAATTTTCTTTCTAGTTAAATAGAATATAATTACTGATGTTAAAACAATAATTAATATTATTAAAATAATAATTGCGAATACTTTATTTTTCATACTTTTCTCCTTTTATAAAAGCTATAGCTTTTTCTAATACTTCTCTTTCAGCATCATGAGTTATAGTTTTTTTAGCATCTATCATATTAATGAAAAATACATCACTAGTTTCCTCTTCTTGTGGTTTTAAATCTTTTGTTAAAGCTTTTCCAACAAAGAATACTACATCTTTTATAACATTAGGTTTAGGGCTATAAGTTATTACCTCTCTAAAACCTGGGATTATCTTCGCATCACAATTAGTTTCTTCTTTTACTTCTCTTATTGCGGTTTCTTTTTCTGTTTCTCCTTCTTCAACATGTCCTTTTGGTATTCCATAGTGACCTAAATTATGAAATACTAGTAATACCTTATCTTCATCAAATACTACTATTCCACATGATTTTTCTTTTCTTTCCATATTTACCTCCTATTTTATATTGATCACATCTTTTTTCTATTCTTTATCCATATAAATAACAATCCAATTAAGATAAAAATAATTGTTAGGAAAAGTATATTATAGAATACTCCTATTCCTAATGTTTCCCATCCAAGAAGGCTTAAATCAAATCCAAACCAACCTGTTTTTGCATGATAATTTAAAAAATTATATGGTGCGTACATTGTTCCCCATCTTAATCCAAGTTTGCTTCCTATAACTACAAATACAACATATAAAAGTGGTGGGATAGTTGCGTATAATGCATGAATCTTATTTAATTTATATTCTCTATCAAATAATAAAAAATCTATTATAGATAATACTGGTGTGATGAAGTGTAGGCATAAACTACCAGCGCTATTCATTAAATATGCATTTATGAAACCAGTATCTAGAGTTGGTGCGAGTAAAAACATAAATACTAGGAATGTTAATGTTATTGATATAGTTGATAAAAATTTTATTACATACAAATATTTTTTATATTTTAAATTAAATATTTCTTTTATTAAAAATAATAATAACATTATAGCAACAAATATATTAGATAAAATAGTAAAGTAAGTTATACTCATTAAAGTAGTACATGTCCTTACTAAACCATATATCATAGATATTATTGCGATAGTTTTAATAATAATACTTGTTTTCTTTTTCATAATTACTCCTCTTTTAGTAAGTCATCCGTTGAATAACCATCTTTCATAAAATACATAGTTATAGTAAAATCATTTTTCTTTTTCATTATTGATATATCACTAAATTCTTCATAATCAGATCTATCTTTTGGTATAGTTACACCTTTTTTAGGTTTATCATTAACAATATCACCATCTATAATCTTATACCATCCTTCATCAGTTAACTTACCATCTTTATATATTTTTATTTTTGTACCATTAAATTCTACTTTATATTCCGATCCAAAGTGTTTACCTTTCCATGTACCTTGTACGTATTCTTTAGTCGCATCATTATATAGTTCTACATTTGATTTTTCTGATGTGAAATCATAACCATTTTCAATTGCGTTTTTATGAAATACTTCATATATTTCATCTTCTGCTTCTTTAGTTATAACTCTCATTTGATTATCATATTTATATATTTTTTCTTTTGATTTATATAATACTTTTATAGTTGTACTTATTGATGGATCAAGTCCTGCGACTTCATGTTCGTATCCATTATTCATACTAATATTATATTTATCTATTATTTCTTGTAATTCCTTTAAGATAGTATTAGTTTTAGATATATAATCTAATTTAAAATAAGTTCCATCTCTATAATAGGATTCACCACCCTTAGAAGTAATATGAAGATTATTATCTTCTAATACACATGTTACTTTAAACTTTCCACAGGTATATTCAAAAGATATTATTTCTTTTGATGTTATTTTTTCTTTATATCCTCTTAATCTTCTTTCTTTAGTTGTACCTCCATCAATAAGTTCTGTTCTTTTTTTAAATATATTTAATCCCAATGTTATACCTCCTATTATAATAATAAAAACTATTATAATTATAAACGCTATTATCTTTTTACTCATAATATATCTCCTAATATAATTCTACCAAAAATATTATTATTATTTCAATAAAAAAGTTATGATTAATTTGAATTAATCATAACTTGTCTAAATTGATTTATTAACGCTATATCTTCAGCGGTGTTAGTAGATCCTTTCATATACCAATCATATATATCTTCATTTGTTGGCATAAAATTATGCATATATACAAATCTTTCTTTACCAGTTCCTACTGAAGAACCTGGTTTTTCATTATGATAACGATGTACTCTAACAAGTCCATAGAAGAATGATAATTCATAATCTTCTATTCTTTCTTCTTCAGGTACACCAAGTAAACCTTCTAGAACATACGCAACTGTACCTGTTCTATCAGTTCCTATTCTACAATGGAAATATAAATTATTACCATTAACTACTTCTTCCATAGCATATTTAACTGCATTTCTAGTCATTGTATAATAATTTTTTTCTTGAAGAGTTGTAGAATTTGGATTTATATCATAATTATAAGGATTAACATAATAGTTTTGAGTTTCTATACGTGTATAGTTAGATAGTTTATTAGTATCAGAATTAGCTTCTCTTAAATCTAGTTGTGAATTAATACCTAGATTTTCTAGTTCAGTAACACTACTACTTGAACTTAATCTAATTCCTCTAAATAATTTACCATAATTAAGTGTACCTATAGTATTACCATTATTATCTACTACAGATAAGCCACCTAGATCACGCATATTTCTAACGTCTCCACCATCAAGTATTCTTCTTTCACCTGTGAATCTAACATATCCATGAACAGTATTATCACTATCTAATTCCCAATAATATACTTCTCCTGGAATTAAATTATAAATAGTTCCATTATCAGATTTAGCATATGTTACAAGACTTCCTTTAGTCTTATTTTCATCAGATAGATAAACATTAACTTTTTCATTAAATCCTGTAGAATATCCTTTTGGTTTATCACACATAACTGTTCCTGATGTAGAACATTGATTATCAGCACATTGACAGTTATGATCTTTAAAGTTATTAAACATAGCAGCATTTTCAGTAGCATCTAAACTCCAGTTTGGACTCTTATTTGATGAACTCCAACTCGGGAAATTAGATGAACTAGTTTTCCAACTATCAATATAATTATAATAAACTTTCATAGCATCATTAGTAGTTCTATAATTAACTATATCTTCTGACGGAGTATAACTCCATTTAGCAGTATAAGTTTCATTTCCTGTAGGTACTCTTGTAGAATCTACTAAAGCATCATCTTCTGTATACCAGCCATCAAATGTATAAATACCATTTGTAGGAGTTGGCAGAGTTCCAACTGGGTCATCTATGTTAACCATAATATATGTTGGATCAACACTACCTCCATTTGGATCTAAATCTATTCTATAAGTAGTTGCAGTAACTGCATAATAAAGTCTATTATAAGTAACACTATCTATTAATTCAGTATCTTTTACTTTTACTGCATTTTCTTCAGTATCTAGGATAGTATTTTCATTATTGATAGCAGCTTTTTTACCCATAATCATACCATCATATAGTTTAACATTACCTACAATACCTATTTGATTATTATTATTAGTAGTAGATACTCCTGATTTAATAACTATCTTATCAGTATCATAAATACCATCTTTTTCACCAATAGTTACTGTTCCTGAAGAATTTAATATACCATTATGTTCTTTAGAATAAATAGTACCACTTAGTATAGTTACTGTACCATTATTAAGGTTTTGAACAGCCGCTCTGTCCTTCTTATTTTCAATATAAGAATTTCCCTGAATTAATACAGTACCACCATTATTATATATGCCTTGTCTACTATTTGTATTTATAAGACTTGCATTAGTAACATGTAATGTTGAACCTGGCTGAACATTTATAACACCTTGATCAATATTACTTGTAATAGTTCCATTCTTTACTTCTAAGAATTTGATTTTAGAATCTATTGCATTTCCATCTGTTACAGTAAATGTTTTATTATTTAAATCTAATACTATATCTCTATTACCTTTATTATTAGATGTATCAGTTAAATTTATTTTAGCAGATGAAAAATCTCTTAATACTTTAATTGTAGTTTTATTAGTAGTAGTTATACTACTAAATGCCGCTTCTAGAGTTGTATAGTATGTTCCATCTATTTCTGCAACAGCATCTGATGGAATCCATTTAGCATGGAATGTTTTATCGCTATCGATAATTGTTTCTGTAGTTACTTCAGTATCATAATTAAGATTAGTATACCAACCAACAAAATCATAATCAGTTTTTGTAATTCCTGTTGGTAAAGTACCTATATTAGTATTCTTAGTAACTACTTGTACTGGTGGCACTGGAGTACCTCCTTGAGTATCAAATGTTACATTATATGTTGTTATAACATCACTTACTTCAACATTTACTTCTTTAGTATTACCAGATAATAAACCAGTAATAATTATTTTAGTTGTTCCAATATCTAACGCATTTATATCTCCATCACTATTTATAGAAACAATTGAATCATCTAAAACAGAATAACTAACTGGTTCTATATCAGAAATATTATTGATAACTAAACTAGATGTACTTCCTATTTCTAAATTAATACTTGTACTATCAAGATCAGCATCTGTTACATCCATAAGCCATTTAGCAATATATGTATCATATCCAGTTGGAACATAACTAGCATCTACTCTAGTAGTCCATGTATTATTAGTATACCAACCAGCAAAATAATTATCTGAATATGTAGCAGTTGGTAATGCTAGAAGAGCATCACCTCTTTTAACTGTTTGAATACTATATTCTGATGTTCCTCCGTTAGCATTATATTTAACAATATAAGAATCATCTATTAAATCATAAGGAACTTCAATAACAGGTTTAATACAGTTCTTTGAAGAATCATAATTAGCAGCAGTAACTTCTTCAAGTTTTCTTGTATCATTACGATATCTAATTCTCTTATCTGTTCCAGATATAGTTGTTTGTTCTAACCATACTGTACTTCTTTCTCCTACTCCAGAATATGAACTATTTTCAAATAAGAATTCATAATCATTTAAAACACCATCTGTCTTTAATTGAGTATAATTATTTCCAGTCATATCTTGAAGTTCTTCTAATCTAATAAATCTTGCTGGTCTATAATCACCTGATTGAATTTCAAATTTAACTGGTAAATTACTCCATTGAGTAGTTGTTGGCAATAATGTTAATGAAGTCGCATAATTATAATATACATTGATATTACTTTGACCTATATCACCACTAAATGTAGTATGTGAAATAAGTACTGCATTACCACCATTATCTGTTACATAGTAGAATCTTTGATTATATCCTGTTCCATCTACATCACAATCAAGAGCATCTCCTGCTTTAAATGTATCTGAATTAATAACATTACCATAAGTAATAGTATCTCCAACTTCATGTCTATTTGCTCTACATCCTTTTCCACTTGCTGAATTACAAGTTTCAGTATTTAATGTAGTAGCCTTTTTACATACTAGTTTTTGCCATTTAGCATGTAATTCTATACTAGAAGCTGGTGTATATGGTTCACTAACTGGATTTGCATCAGATAAATTTTCATACCAACCTAAGAATTTATTATTTTCTTTAGTAGGTGTTGGTAATTCATTAATTGATTCACCTTGTTCTACTGTAATTGGACTAACAGTACTTCCTCCATCTGTATCAAATGTTACTGTTATTGATTGTTGTGAGAACTTAGCATAAATAGTTGTTGTTGATTTAATTTCTGTATTATCAAAATCAAATAATGTTTCATAATTACTATCTTTATACCAGTTTATAAAGTCATATCCTGTTTTTTCTGGATCAGCTGGTCTAGTTACCTTTGACCCATAATTTACTGTTTGTGATGGAATATTTGTTCCTCCATCTGTATTAAATGTTACAGTAAACTTTTTAATTTCAAATTTAGCATAAATAGTTGTTTCATCAGTTATTTCTTCAGTTGCAAAATCAAATACTGTTTCATAGTTACTATCTTTATACCAATTTATAAAATCATATCCTGTTTTTTCTGGATCAGTTGTAGGTCTAGTTGCATGTCCTTTATAAGTAACTATTTGTGGAGTTTCTGTTGATCCTCCATCTGTATCAAATGTTACTGTATATGAATTAATTTCATAATTAGCATATATTGGCATTGATTCAGTTACTGCTTCATTAAAATCATATAATGTTTGATAACTACTATCTTTATACCAATCATCAAATGTATAGCCTTCTTTTTCTGGATTAGCTGGTCTTGTTACTTTTGCGCCATATGCTACTTCTTGATCAGCTACAGTTGTACTTCCAGCTGGAGTAACAAATGAAATAGTATATATTTCTCTATCATAAACATAAGTTACTACTGTATCACCTAATCTACTTATTGGAACTGTTTGTGCAGCTGGTTTAGTAAATCCTGTGTAATCATTAACTGTTGGAGTTACTGTAGAATCAGATGTTCCAGTTAAATTTTCTACTATTTCTTCATATCCATCTAAAGTAACAGTTTGTTTTTTATGAATTACTTTATATGAAGTATTAGTATTTGGTGTCCATTCTGCATATAGATTAACAGTTCCTGAAGTAGCTAAATTAGTTACTTCTCCACCATCTATATAAGGAAGACCTGTTCCATCTGGACTAGTATTCCATCCAGCGAATGTATATCCTGTTTTAACAAATTGATTAGCATCTAAGTTTTCAGGAGTATCATAAGTAAACTCTTGATCTAACATAGATCCTTCTGCTAATTCATCATTCTTATCAAAATGAACATTATAAGTATTTGCAGTATAAACTAATGATAATGTAGTTGCTTCAGTTAAATCAAATGTTCTTTCTAAATCAGTTACATCATCACTCCATTTAAATGTATAACCTTCTCTTGTCTTTGCTTTTAAAGTAATTGGTGTTTCATATGGATATGTTCCATTTGATGTTGAAGTATTATCTAAATAAGTTCTATCAATTACAGTAAATGAATATTCTTCTCTTTGATATTCATAAGTTACTGATGCTTTTCCATCTGCGGCTATAGTTATATTTTTTGGAGTTGGATTAACAAATCCTGTTTTTGATTTTATAGGTGCTGGAATAGTATCACCTGTTGTTCCAGTTCCTACAACTTCTTCTACATCATATCCATCTGTTAATTTAGCATATTTATGTATTACTTTATAAGTTGTATTATTATTAGCAGTATATAATGGTTCTACTGTTATTCCATTTACTGGAATAGTAACAGTTATAGTATTTGTACTTTCTCCTGTAGACCATCCTGCAAATGTATAACCTTCTCTTGTCTTTGCTGTTAAAGAAACTTGTTCTTCATAGTAATAAGAACCACTCTTATCTACTTCTACAAATTCTGGATTAGTAAT
>CACZXL010000009.1 GCA_902785135.1 uncultured Erysipelotrichaceae bacterium | reverse complement strand
ATTAATAAAAAAGAAGCTAAAGAAGAACTTACAAAAGAAGAAATTGAATTTGTTGTTAATAATTATGTTAATGATAATATTAAAGATTATCAAATGAGTATATAAAACTTAAACCTAAAGAAGTAAGAAATATATTTACATATCTTATAACTTTCTTATTCATAACTATTCTTCATTTCTTTTATTTGATAAGAAAGTAACTTTCTCTGCGATTATTTCAGTAACATATTTCTTTTCTTCATCTTTTTCATAGTTTCTTGTTTCTACTCTTCCCTTTACTCCTAGAAGATCTCCCTTTTTACAATATTCCGCAGTATTTTCCGCAACTCCAGTCCATAATCTACAATCTATAAAATCTGCTTCATATTCTCCATCTGTATTTTTATAACTTCTTGGAACAGCCAAAGTTATATTAGTATATTTTTTACCTCCTTCACTTTCTTTTAATTCAGGATCACGTACTAAGCGACCTACTATTACTATTTGATTTAACATATTATTTTCTCCTTTCATGAGCATAATACTAAAATAAAAATAGTTGCGCAAATGATTATAATTAAATTTTAGATATACTTTTTTAGCAAAAATTAAATAATTAAAAAAAGAAATATGTTCTTTTCACATACATATTTCTTCAATAAATTAAATTTAGCCTTTTTTTATTTTTTTAATAAATCTTTTATTCCTTCTATACCTAGAGTGGCACATTTTACTCTAGCAGGTTGTTTTGAAACATCTTCATATATAGATAATTCTTCTAAAATGTTCTTATCAAATTCTTTACCTTCTATCATATTGTTATAGTTTTCTATTATATTTAATGCTTCTTCTTTAGATTTACCTATTAATTTAGATATCGCAATTGATAAAGAAGAAGTCGCAATTGCACATGCTTCTCCATCAAATCTAATATCTTTAATAATATTATCTTCTAGTTTAAGTTCAATAGTAAAATGATCAATACAAGAAGAATTATTTTTATCTTCTTTTATATAACTAGGATCATTTAATAGACCCTTATTAACTGGATTATTAAAGTTTTCTAGTATTAATTCTCTTTTTAATTCACTATCCATGTTATACACCCTTTCATTTAACATAATAAATAATCATTAATTATTAATTAATCTATTAATTTTATCTTTAGCTTCTTTTACTTTTCTATCTCTAATAATAACAGGCCCTAAATCATAATATCTTTCTAATAATTCTTTTGGCATATTATTATGTTTTAATAATAACTCTTGTAATTCATTTTTAATTATTTCTAACTCTTTCTTTAATTTTTCTAATTCTTCTTTTTTATCAACAATTTTTCCTTTTTCTTTACCACTCTTTTTTAGTAAGTAAATGGCATAGCTAATACCACTAGACGCAAGAGAAACTTTTAATAAAATATCAAAAAGTATATTTTTTTTAGAATTAACTATATATTTATAGTCATCCAAATCTTTTTCTGTTTTTATTATAATATATTTATTTTCACCATAACCATAATCATCTGGCTCCTGTTTAACGACTTCCTCACTTTTTTTAATATCATTATCCTCAAATTTTATATTATTATTTAAATAATCTTTCAAATCATCAAATTCAACGTTTAAATTCTTTGTTTCATATTCATATTTATTTCTTTGATAATCACTTCTAAAACTCCCAGGACTATCCCATGGAGAATACTCAACAATTGTTAAGTTTTCATTCTTACCTGTAGCATAAGATTCATCTACAACTTCTTCATCAATTGATGAATCATATGTTGTAGTTATTGTATGATAATTCTTTTCTTCGCTCATTTTTTTTGATAGTTTTGAAGAGAAAAACACACCTGTTCCTATCAAAGTAAGATTTATTAAACCTATGGTAAAACTCAAAAATCTTTTTTTCTTTAACTTTCTTATACCCTTTTTACATTCTGGTATTTCTTTCGATTTTTTTTCCATTTTGTCAATACTCATTTCCATTTTTTTACTTATAATCTCATAGTCTGACATACTTGTTAAAAAATCATCTTTTTTCTTTGTTTTATCATTTTCTTTATCCAAAATTATTATTAAACTTAATAATTCTTTATTTAGCAAATACTTATTATCAAGGCCATTCTTTTGTACTTTTAATATTTCTTGTTCTATAGATTCATTATTGTCTCTTATAGAACTCAAATCCTTCTCTATCAATTCTGAAATAAACGAAACATCTACATCATTTTCTTTTAATAATTCTAATAATGAATCTTTATCTAAATACAATAATTCTAGTTTTAAGACACTATAAATAGCTTCATATACTTTTAAAACCAATTCTTGTTCTTTTTCAAAATCTATAGTAGAAGATTGTTTTATTTGAGATAATAACTCTTTTGAAATTAAGACTAATTCATTAATAGAATCTGCATTTACATTTAAAAGTTTTTGTTTTAAATCTTTATATAATACATAAATCTTATAATAACATTCATAATTGTCTTTTATATCATTTATAATTAAATCTATTTTATCAATAGATTCTTCATAAATATCAATACTATTTTCTTTTTTTATTTTTTCCTTTAATTTCTTATCTATTAATTCAATTTCTTCTAATTTATCAGATAAATCAATTGATGAAGAATTAAGTTTTTTAATAATATCTTTTACTTCTTTTTGTTTTGCTTTATAAATAATAGCTAAATCTTTATTTTCCATATTTAACCCCCATAAGCAAAATTATTATAACATACTATAAAAAAAAAGAAAATTAAATTTTCTTTTTTTATACCCCTAAACTTTCTTCTAATATTTTATCATTATTTAGTACTTCTACTAATTTATCTATTTCTTCTTTAGTGTTATAAAAATATAAACTTACTCTAACTGTATTTGTTATGTTTAACTCATCTTTTAGTTTTTTATCACAATGATCTCCACTTCTAACACATATATTATGTTTATCTAAATAAATAGCAGTATCTTGTGCGAATACATCTTTAACATTAAACGCAACTGTTGATCCTTCTACATTTTCATTATAAATAATAATATTATTTAATTTTTTTAATTTATCTACTAAGTATCTTTTTAATTCACAAGTATATTCTTCTATATTATCTATACCTATTTTATTAATAAAATTAATAGCTTCCATAAAACCAATTGCACCCGCAATATTTTGAGTACCTGCTTCTAGTTTATAAGGTAATTCTTTGTATACTATTTCTTTTGGTGAATCAAAACTAATTGTCATTCCTCCACCCTTTTTTATTGAATCTAATTCTTCAAGTAATTCTTCTTTACCATAAAGAACACCTATACCATTTGGACCAAGCATTTTATGCGCTGATATAGATAGGAAATCTACATCTGAATCTTGTACATCTATATTAATATGTCCTGCACTTTGAGCAGCATCAACAAGTACTTTAATTCCTTTTTCATGACATATAGAAGTTATTCTTTTAACGTCTCTAATATCACCTATTACATTTGTTACTTCAGCGATAGAAACTACTTTAGTATTAGAAGTAATACTACTAATTAAATTATCTATATTAAAAGTATAATCATCATTTAAAGGAATATATTTAACTTTAATACCTATTTTGTTTTCTAAATCAAACCAAGGAAGAATTACTGAAGCATGTTCTGATTTTGTTACTAATACTTCATCGCCAGATTTTAACTTATTCTTAAAGTATCCATATACTGCTTGTGAAATACTTTCAGTTGCGCCACTTGTAAAAACTATTTCTTTAGTACTTTTAGCGTTAATAAAATCTTTAACAGTTTCTCTAGCTTTTTCAAATTCTGCACTAGATCTTACACTTATAGAATAATCTCCTCTATGCGCATTACTAGGATAATTATAATAATATTCATTCATCTTATCTATTACGCATTTAGGTTTAATAGATGTCGCACCATTATCAAAATAAATTATTCCCTTTTCTAAAAATGGAAAGTCTTCTCTATTCATAGTTTTCACCTCCAATATATAGTATTCTAATTATTAATAATTAAATAATTATAATTACTAATATAAAACACTATTATTTTAACATAAAATCTATTTTTTTACTTATTTTTTTGTTAAAATTAAATTAAGGAGATGAAAATAATGGAAAATTGTATTTTTTGTAAAATAGTTAATAAAGAAATTCCTGCGAAAGTAATATATGAAGATGATTTAGTTATGGCTTATTTAGATATTAGTCCTATTAGTGTAGGACATACTTTAATAATACCTAAAGAACATTTTACTGATTTAGATGATATTAAAGAAGAAACACTAAATCATATTATGAAAACCGCAAAAGATTTAAAGAAAAGAATTGAAGAAAGATTGAAACCTGATGGATTACAATTAGTTCAAAATAATGGTAATCTTCAAGAAGTTAAACATTATCACTTACATTTAATTCCTAATTATATAGATAAAAAAGAAATGGATTTAGATGAGGTATTTAATATATTAAAATAAAAAAGTTCCAATAGGAACTTTTTTAACATATTACGGATGATAAAACAATAGCTAATAAAATATATAAAACTATTATACATACAAATCCGTTACCATGTTTAACAGTTTGTCCACAAGAGTTTGAGCAATTAGAACTTGTCATTTAATAACCTCCTTAAATATAAGCCCCTATTATTATTACTAATAGAATAAATAATACTAGAATTATTCCAGTATTTGAACCATATGAGTAATTCATAATTCATTCCTCCTTTTTATATTGTTCACAATATATTATGAAAAAGATAAGATTTATGTGATATTGTTTTTAAAAATATTGTTTTATTTATTGATTTTTGTTATTATATATATGTGTGATTTTAGGAGGGTAACATGAAAAAGAACAAATTTATTTTAGGTGCAACTATTGTTATGGCAGCAGTTTTACTTACAACAGGTTGTAAAACAAAATTAAAAAATGGTGAAGAGGTAGCTATAAAAGTAAATAATAAAAATATAACAGCAGATACTCTTTATAAAGAATTAAGAAGCAAATATGCTAAAGAAATTATTATTGATGATATTGATAAAAAAATATTTGATGTTGAATACAAAAATGATAAAGAAATTCAAAAACAAGTAGATGATCAAATGGAATATATCAAAACTCAATATAAAGATAATTTTGAAACTACTATTAAACAATATGGATATGAAGATGAAGATGAACTTAGAGATGAATTAAAACTTAACTATCAAAGACAAAAAGCTGTTAATGATTATTTAGAAAAAAATATTTCAGATAAAGAAATAGAAAAATACTTTAATGAAAAAATAGCTGGAGATATAAGTGCTAAACACATTCTTATAAAAGTTAAAAGTGATTCTGATACAGAAGGTTTATCTGATGAAGAAGCTAAGAAAAAAGCTAAAGATTTAATTAAACAATTAAATGATGGCGCTGATTTTGCTACATTAGCTAAAGAAAATTCTGATGATCCAGGAAGTGCTGCTAACGGTGGAGATTTAGGTTATTTCAATAAAGGTGAAATGGTTAAAGAATTCGAAGATGCAGCTTATGGTTTAAAAGTTAATGAATATACTAAAGAACCAGTTAAAACTTCATATGGTTATCATATAATTTTAAAAACTGGTGAAAAAGATAAAGGTAAATTAACAAAAGAGAAAAAGAAAGAAGTTAAAGAAAAATTAATCGCTGATAAGAAAGAAAATGATAAGACTTTAACAATCACAACATTAGATAAAATAAGAAAAGAACATAACTTAAAATTTAAAGATTCAAAATTAAAAAGCATTTATAAAAAATATATAGATGACTCTATTGAATCAGCAAATAAATCAGCAAACTAAAAAGAATATCAATCGATATTCTTTTTTATTTCACTTAAATCAAATCCTTTTTGATACATTTTTTGTCTTAATAGATTTTCTAATTCATATCCTTGATATTTTTTAGAATACTTATTATATAGTTTATTATATAACTTTACTCCTTCTTCACTATTATCTACATTCTTATTAGATAGCACTTCTTCAATCATCTCTTTAGAATAACCTAAGTTAATAAAATACATAGTTATTTTTTGTTTTAAAACATTTCCACTACAATTCTTAATAGACTTTATCTTTTTATCTATTAATCTATTTAATTTATTCTTAACAACTTCTTCATCTATCTCATCTATATAATTATTGATTAAATTTTCATCCATTTTCTCAGATAATAAATAATATTTAATCTTATTAGGTCCATCATTACTTAAATTAATCTTATCGTATATATATGCTTTGATATATAATTCATCATTGATTATTTTACTATTCTCTAATTTCTTAATAACATATTCAATACTACTATTATTATATTTATACTTTGATAAATACTTTTTAATTTCTTCTTTAGATCTCATCTTAATATTTATATATTTTAAAGATCTTTCATATATTTCCTCTTTTTCATTATCTTTTTTATTTTATCTAAATCAGATTCTGATATATCTTTCTTTAATAATAAATTATTATTTAATATAGTATTCTCATATAAATCTATTGAAGAATCATTATCAAAATATACTTTATACTTATTTTTTATTTTTTTATATTTTAATATCTTCATGTTTTCTCCTATAAAAAAAACTTAATACTATTTTTCTTTTATATGTATTAAGTTATTTTGAATTTCTTCTAAAGCTCTATCTAAATTTTTTTCACTTTTATATTCATTTTCTTTCATTTGGTAATGTTTTGTTTCATCCATTTGATTAGCTCTTTGAGATGCTATATAAACTAATTGATACTTTGATGGAACAATATTTAACATTTTATCTATTGAATAATTCATATTATCTCTCCTCGCTTAATGTATTATATTACTTTTATAGTTATTTTTCAAGTTACAATTTCATTTTTACATCAAAATTATAATCTATTTTATTTTGTCTTACTTCATTCATTAATTCTTTATATAACTTTTCGTTTTGTTGCTTTTTTTCATTTGTTATTTCTCTACCAGTTGATTTATCAATACCTGTAACTGACTCATCAACTATTTTAGAAAATAATTGTACTTTTTCTGGAGAATCAAATAATTTATTCATTCTATTATTAAATTCTTCTCCTTGACCATTAAAATACATTCTATTAACATCTGGCATATTTTCTTTTATATCATATGAAACTCTGTCTTTTATTTCAATTAGTTGAACTTGATCACTATCAATTTCATCTTGTTGTTTTTTTGATAATTTTGTATTAGGATAGATGGAAGCCATATCACAAACAATAGCGTTAGTTAGTTCTTCATTTATTCCTTCATAAAGAGTATCTTCACCCTCACCCAATACAACACCTTTAGTAAGATGTTTTAAAATTGAATTATCATCAACTACTATCTTAGCTTTTTCCTCAACAGTAAGTGTTTTAAATTCTTGAGCGCAAATATACTTTTTTATTATATCTTCAGTTGAACATCCTGCTATTTTCATAGTACCAAGATAATTGAAAAACTTATCAGCATAAATTATATTTATTCCTTTTTCCCTAGAATCTATACCCATATTCATTCTCCTATTACAAGGACATTATATCACAAAAAAAGAAACTAGGAAATAGTTTCTATTAAATTAATTATTCATAAAATTACCAAAGCCTGAACAATTATCATTTACATTTGTACAGATATTTTCTTCTGAACATGTATATTCAGGTACATAAGTATGTTTATAAATGTGATTATTAACTACATTAGTATGAATTGGTACAATATGAACAACTTCATGAACATAATCCTTTTGAATACAGTTTTGAATAGGTGTTTCATAAACTGGATCTACCGGACAACAATCAGTACTAACTACTGGACAACATTTATTTTTTCCAAACATAAAAATAATCCCCCTATCTAGTATAAGATATGAGAGATTATATATTTTGTTTAGTCTAATTAACTATTAGTTCTTCTATATGATAATCCTTTAGGTTTTTCTACTTCTACAGAATCATACTGTTCTTTTAATTCATCTAAGCCATCGTTGATAATATCTTCAGCAGTATCAATATTAGATTCTTTATAGAATTTTATTTTTTGAACTAGCTCTTTTAATTCTTTTAATTTCATAGAATCAATATTATTTACATTAACTGGATTTTCTTTTTTCTCTTCAATATTTTTAATAATACTTTCCTTAGATTTAGATTTAATATTATCTAATAATTGAGGATTCTTTTTTACATATTCATTTATTTCTTCTTTGTTTTTAAAGAATAAATTAAACTTAAATGTATCCAAATGCGTAACATTAAATGTTTCATATAATCCAGAAGCAAATAAATGTAAGATAGATGTGATTATTAATATAGTATTTGCCCTAAATTGTGAATATCCAGGTTCAGTGAAATTACATAGAATTACACCACTTAACAAAATAGAAAATAACGAAGTATTTAAAACTGATTTTTTTAATTTTTCAAAAAAAGTTTTTTCTTCAATCGAATTATACTTTTCATTTTCTTCTTTTATTCTTTTTTCCATACTTCTTAATATTTTTTGTTCATTTTCTTTTGTATATAGAATTTTTTCTTTTTTATGATTATTTAAAAAATATACATATATGTAAGGGCCTTTAATTTTATAAGTATAGACTTCTAAACTTTCTAAATCATCCATTTTTATGCTCCTTTATTATAATCTTCTTAATAGATGTTTTTTCATTTTAGGTTTTTCTACTTCTACAGAATCATATTTTTTTGATAATTCTTCAAGATTACCATTATAATCATCTATAACATCTTGTGCAGTTTCAATATCTAAGTCTTGATAAAACTCTAATTTATCAATCATTGATCTTAATTCTTTTAATTTTACTAATCTAATAGAATTAACATTAATTGGATTTTCCATTCCGTCTGCCATATTATTTTCAATTTCTTCTTTAGCCTTTTTATTAACATTATCTATTAATGATGGATATTTTTTAATTTCTTTATTTAACTTCTTTTCATTTCTAAAAAATGATGTATACTTTTCTTTAAAATTTTTTAAATATTTTTCTAATTCTAGTAAACCTGCACTTATTGAAAACATTACTGCATCTAAAGAAAATAAAGTAGTACTTACTGCACTAAGACTTGGATCTATACTATGACGGATTATTGTAATGCATCCTAGGATAACAGCTGAACTCCATAAAAGAGTTGTAATAGTTCTACTTTTTATTTTTTGACCACTAACACAAACCAATTCATTATCTAATAACGTATTAATATCTTTTTTCATTTGTTCTATTACTTTTTGTTCATTAGCTGGTGTATTAAAAATTTTATCTTCTTCCTTATTTGTTTTCTTAATAATTATATTAGATCCTTCTTTACGATACTCTTTTATGAATATATTTTTACTCATTAAGAATCACCCCACATGACTAAATATTATAGCACAAAAAAAGAAACTGAAAAGTAGTTTCTTTTAGTTTTTTTATAATTTTAAAATGGCATCTTATAATTACCATTACTCATCATTTTCATCATCTTTTTACTTTGTTCAAATTGAGTTAGTAATTTATTAACTTGTTGTACTGTAACACCTGATCCTTTAGCTATTCTTTCTTTTCTAGATGCTTTTATTATGTCTGGATTTCTTCTTTCTTTTGGTGTCATAGAAAGTACTATTGCTTCTATTTTAGCTACTTCTTTAGGATCTATTTGTACATTATTTAATCCCATTTTTCTAGCACCTGGAATCATCTTTAATATATTTTCTATAGAACCTAATTTCTTAATAGTTTTAAATTGTTTTAAGAAGTCTTCTAGGTCAAATTTACCTTTTTTCATTTTCTTGTATGATTCTTCTGCTTCTTCTTCATTCATGATGCTTTCTGCTTTTTCAATTAAGCCCATCATATCTCCCATACCTAGAATTCTACTTACCATTCTATTTGGATCAAATTCTTCTAATCCATCTAGTTTTTCAGATGTACCAATAAACTTGATTGGAACATTAGTAAGGTATCTAGCTGATATAGCAACACCACCTCTAGTATCACCATCAAGCTTAGTAAGTATAACACCTGTTAAAGGTAATTTTTCATTAAATCCAGTTATTACATTTATTGCATCTTGACCAATCATACTATCAAGTACTAGTAGTATTTCATCCATCTTAACTTCTGTATTAATATTAATTAATTCATCCATTAATGCTTCATCTATTTGAAGACGTCCTGCAGTATCTACTAAAACATAGTCATGTTTGTTTTCTTTAGCGTATTCTAATGCATCTTTAACTATTTCAACAGGATTCTTTTTTCCTTCTTCAAATACTGGTATGTTTAAACTTTTACCAATTGTTTTTAACTGTTCTATAGCAGCTGGTCTATATATATCACACGCTACTATTAATGGCTTTTTACTATGTTTTTTTCTTAAATAATTCGCAAGTTTTCCTATAGTAGTAGTTTTACCTGAACCTTGTAAACCAACAAGCATTAATAAATTTGGATTCTTTTTCATTTCAAGTTCAACTTTGTCAGTTCCAAGTAATTCTAGTAATTCATCTTTTAATATTTTTAAGAAGACTTCATCTGGTTTTAAACTCTTTTTAACTTCTTCACCTAATGCTTTTTCTTTAACACTATTAGTAAAATCTTTTACTACTTTATAGTTAACGTCTGCTTCAAGTAAAGCAAGTCTAACTTCTCTTAAAACATCAGATATATTATCTTCTGTAATAGATCCATATCCTTTAATTTTACCTAATGCTTTATCTAATCTATCTCCTAATTCTTCAAACATCATTTCACCTACTCATCTAATATATTTTCTAATTCATTTACAATATTTTCATCAGTTATTTTATCAATAACTTTTCTTATTTTTTTATCTTTATCATATAATTTTAACTTTTCTTCATAACTAATTAGTTTTTCTTTAGTTAATTTTAAATCTTTTGAAACAGCATTTCTACTTACATTTTCATTTTCTGATATTTCCGCTAAAGATAAGTTATTGAAATAATAATCAATAAAATATTTCTTTTGAGAATCTGTTAATAATTCTTCATAATAATCAAATAATATTATTAATAAATCTTGTTTATCCATATTACATCATTTCCTTAAATAATCCATATATATATTTTTCTATATCAAAACTTTCTAGATCTTCTGCTTTTTCACCTAGTCCTATATATTTAACTGGTATATTAACTTCTTCTTTAATAGCTAGCACTATTCCACCTTTAGCAGTACCATCAAGTTTAGTTAATACTATACCTGTAATATTAGTTATTTCCTTAAACGATTTAGCTTGTGATATACCATTTTGACCAGTTGATGCATCTATTACAAGTAATGTTTCATGTGGTGCGTTTTCTATAAAACCTGATATAACTCTATTTATTTTTTCTAACTCATTCATTAAATTAACTTTATTTTGAAGTCTACCTGCTGTATCAATTAGAACTATATCATAGTTTTCATTCTTAGCTCTTTCTACACCTTTATAAACAACAGATGATGGATCAGAACCTTCTTTACCAAATTCTATATCTATATCTAGTCTTTGACTCCATTCTTGTAACTGTTCTATAGCACCTGCTCTAAAAGTATCTCCTGCGACTAACAATACTTTTTTACCAGCATCTTTTTCTTTTTTAGCTATTTTCGCAATAGTAGTAGTTTTACCTACTCCATTTACTCCTACAAATAATATAACAGTTGGTCCATTATCATTATAATTAATCTTATTAACTAATATTTCATCATTAACATAAATAATAAATAATTCATCAACAATTAATTCTTTTAATTCTTCTGGATCTTCTATCTTTTCTTTTCTTGCTCTATCTACTAATCTTTCCATAAAATTAACAACAGTATTAACACCAATATCTGCCATAATAAGCATTTCTTCTAATTCTTCAAAATATTCTGTATTTACTTTTTTATATTTCTTATTTAAATTATTTAATTTATCAGAAAACTCTTTTCTAGTTTTTTCTAAACCCTTAGAATATTTTTCTTCTTGTTTTTTATCTTCAAATACTTTCTTATTACTAAGTTTTTCTTTTAATTTGCTAAATAATCCCATATTTATCACCTAAATAGTATTATACCTTAAAATTAAACAAAAAAAAAGAGATTGCTCTCTTATTTAGCAATAATATAACCATATAATATTACTGCGAACATTAAAACAATAAATATTAGAATAAGTACATCTACCCAAACACTAAATCTTGCTTCATTAGTTAATCTTGTTGTTTCTGCACTTACATTTTTTACTTCAGTCTTAGGAGTAACTTTTTTAACTGTCTTTTTTGCTGGTGCTTTCTTTGCTGTTGTTGTTTTTTTAGGTGCTGATTTTGTTGTTTTTTTAGTAGTTGTCTTTTTTGTTGTTGCTTTTTTCTTAGTTTCAGCCATGATAATCTCTCCCTTTTTACAATATTTCTATTATATTATAGAATAATTTTATTAATTTTACTAGTAAAAATTATAAATTATACAAATTAGTTGTAAAGAAAAAAGTGATTAATTAATCACTTTTTATCTTTTTAAAGCTGCAGTCATTCTAGCTGCTTGTTCTTCATAATATTTATTAACTTTAGCTTTTCTTTCAAGACATTCTTTTTTAAGTCTTAATAAATCAGCTTTTTTAGCATCAATTGCTCTTTCTTCAGCTAAACCTAAGTTAATAACTGTTTTACCTTCTAATTCAGCTTGAAGAATTTTTAATTGTCTTTCTTTTTCAATTCTATCAATTGCTTTATCTATACCTTTTGATGTTTGTGTATAGTATGCCTTTTGTTCTGTTCTGTTTTGGTTATCAGCAGTTTTACCATCATTATATTTAGCTTTAAGGTCTGCTAATTTTTGTTCCATTCTTTCTTTCATACCTTGATCATCAGGATGAGATAAATCATGAGTTCTTAAGAATTCTTCATAGTATTTAATCTTTTCTTCTATAGATTCTCTACTATCATATTCTTTAAATCTAGCTTTAGTATCATCAATACTAGTAAATTCATTATCTTTTTTAACAATTGTTGGAAGAGCAATTATTTCTTCTTGTTCTTCTTCTTTTGTTTTTTCTTCTAATGAGTTATAAAGATCATTTAATTTGTTTAAATATTCTTTAAACATTTTTTCTATTTCATCTAGAGATTTTGATTCAACGATTTTTTCTAATGTATCTTCATCTACAGATTCTACATTAAATTCTTCTTTTGTTATTTTAGTTATTTCATTATAAATTTTTTCAGCTAATTCTGGATTACTATCAGCTTTTTCTTGTAATTTAGATTCAATTTTATCAATTTCAGCGATAAGCTTTTCTACTTCATCTTCTTTTGAATTAGTTTCAATTGATTTTTCTTCCTTTTCTTCTTCTGTTTTTTTAGATTCAGATTTTTTGATTTCATTTACTTTATATGCTAAAGATTCATTAATAGCTTTTAAATCATCTATTAAATCATTAATAAAGAATTCATCAACTATTCCTGCTTTCGCATAATAACTAAATGCAGTATTGAATCTAGAGATACAATCTTTTATTTCTTTAGTATATCTATCTACATTATACTTATTATCAGTATCATGTTCTTTAAGATAATCTTTTTTATTATTAGCATTTCTAATTAAAGAATCTACTTTACTTAATGATTTTTTAGCTTCTTCATCAGATTTTCTAATTAAAGATTTTAATTTACTTAATGATTCTTTAGCTTCTTCATCATATTCACCATCGAAATCTTCATCTATTTCAATATTTTTTCTTTTTCCAAAATGACCAAAGAATCCACCGATTCCGTTTCCAATAGCATATAATCCATTTCTAAATATATGTTTTCTTTCTTTTTTAGTTTTCTTAGGTTTTTCTACTTTTTTAGGCTCTGTTTTAGTTTCTTCTTTTTCTTCTTCTACTTCAGTATCTTCTACTTCGATATTCTTTCTTTTTCCAAAGTGACCAAAGAATCCACCAATTCCATTACCTATAGCATATAAACCATTTCTAAATATATGTTTTCTTTCTTTTTTAGCTTTCTTAGGTTCTTCTACTTTTTCAGGTTCTGTTTTAGTTTCTTCTTTTTCTTCTTTTTCTTCTTCTACTTCAGTATCTTCTACTTCAATATTTTTTCTTTTTCCAAAGTGACCAAAGAATCCACCAATTCCATTACCTATAGCGTATAAACCATTTCTAAATATATGTTTTCTTTCTTTAGTTTCAACTTCAACGTCATCTAATTCATCTTCATAGATATCATCATCTTCTAAATCTTCTATATCTATTTCACCATCAGTTAAATCAACTTTTTCAGTTTCTTCATAAAAACCTATAGGTTTTTCTAAATAATATACTTTACCATTCGCAAACATATATTCATCTGGATAATCAATATCATCAATACTACCAAATACTATTAATTTTTTTCCGCCTATTAATCCAAAGTCAACATTATTGTCTTTATTTGTTTTAGTTAATAATTCATAGAATTTTTCTAAATCATTTTTAAATAAACCCATATAAAAAACCCCCTTTTTGAATTAACGCGCATTATATTATCATAAGTTGTCTAATTTGTCAAATTTTCAAGCACTTTTTATAGGTGCCTTGCATTTAATTAAAAATAATAGTATAATTCATTGTGTTAGCCCGCAATAACTTACAATTTAGAAAGGAGAAAACAATGAAAATTAATAATAAAATTGATACAAAAGTTTTTGCGCTTGGTGGACTTGGAGAAGTTGGAAAAAATATGTATTGTGTAATGCATGGAAATGAATTAATAATTATTGATAGCGGTGTTTTATTTCCAGAATCTGATCTATTAGGAATAGATTATGTTATACCAGATTACACATTTTTAAAAGAAAACGAAGATAAAATAAAAGGTTTATTTATTACGCATGGACATGAAGACCATATTGGAAGTATTCCTTTTTTACTTCAAACAGTAAATATTCCAGTTATTTACGCTCCTAATCAAGCGGCAAATTTAATAAAAAAGAAGTTATCTGAAAGAAATTTAGGATATGATAACATTGTAATTTTTGATGAAAAAAGTAGATATAAGTTTAAATATTTAGATGTAGAGTTTATTTCAACTACTCACTCAATACCTGATAGTTTCGCTATTGTAGTTCATACTCCAAATGGTACTATAGTAGAAACAGGAGACTTTAAATTTGATTTAACACCTATTGGACCTATGGCAGATTTACATAAAATGGCTAGAATTGGTTCTGAAGGAGTTACTTTATTAATGAGTGAGAGTACAAATGCAGAAAAAGAAGGATTATCAATTAGTGAATCTAGAGTTGATGCTGCATTAGGTGACTTATTTAGTAGACAGACAGGTAGAATTATTGTTGCAACATTCGCATCAAATGTATATAGATTAAAACATATAATAGAAACTGCTAAAAGAAACCATAGAAAAGTAGTTTTATTTGGTAGAAGTATGGAAACTCAAGTAGAAATAGCTATTCAATCAGGATATATAGAAGATACAAGTACTATTATTACTCCTGAAGAAGCTAATAAACTTAAACCAGAAGAAGTATGTTTATTATGTACTGGATCACAAGGAGAACCACTTGCTGCTTTATCTAGAATAGCAAATGGAACACATAGACAAATAAAATTATTACCTAGTGATACAGTTATATTCTCTTCTTCACCTATTCCAGGTAATGCAGAAGCTGTTGCAAATACATTAAACTTACTAGCGTTGAAAGGTGTTAAAACATATACAAATACTACATTAAATGATATACATTCATCAGGACATGGTAATCAAGAAGAATTAAAACTAATGCTTAGATTAATCAAACCTAAGTATTTAATGCCAATACATGGTGAATATAGAATGTTAAGAGAACATACTGATTTAGCAGTAGCTTGTGGGTTAAAAAGAGAAAATACATTCATATTACAAAATGGTGATGTTTTATCTATATTAAACGGAAAAGTTAAAAGAGATAATAGTTTCCCTTGTTATGACGTATATGTAGATGGTAATAGAATTGGTGATGTTGGTTCTGTTGTTATTAAGGATAGAAAGATAATGTCTAGAGATGGTATTCTAGTATTATTATGTAATATTAATCTTAAAAAGAAATTACTTTTAGGTAAAGTTCAAATAGCAACAAGAGGATTTATATTAGTTAATGAAAATGAAGCTTTATTAAAACAAATTGAAAATAAAGCAACTGAAGTAATTATAAAAGAATTACAAAATAAAAAGTTCAGTTATAATGAACTAAAAAGTATAATAACTACTGAAGTTAATTCATATGTATTAGCTAAAACAGGTAGAAAACCAATTATTTTACCAGTATTAATGGATATAAAAAGTAACGATTAATAATCGTTACTTTTTTATTTATTTAAAAACGCATATACTCTTTTTTTAATTCTAGATTTAGAAATAAATTCTTTAATAGATTTAGTAATTGATATAACTCTTTCATAAATAGAATAATAGTCATCAACTAAATTAACTAACCAACTTTCTTTATACCTTGGTAAAGTTAATCCTATTGGAAACATATGGGATTCTATTATATTTTGTTCTAATAAAGATAATTCATATATATTCATAGCGTTTTTTAAAGCAATTTTAGGATGATTAAATAACACTTTAGTTCTTGTTACAAAATCTAATTCTTGATTATTAACAAAGAAAAAATCATGTAATAACCCTGCTCTAGCAACATCTTTATAGTGTAGATTTAATTTTTTTGCTATTAAATATGAATAATAAGATACTCTAACACAATGATCCATACGATTATCGCCATGATGCATATAAGTTTCAAGCTTTTTAAATTCATTGTTATTTAGAATATTACTAACAATATCCATATATTCTTTATCATTATAATATTTTTTCATATTATCACCTATATTATAATTATAATCTAGTTTTACTTAATTATACATATTAAAATAATATAGAGTGTAAACAAAATGAAAAAAAGATAGTTATTCACTATCTTTTTCTTCTTTCTTAGTTTCTTTTTTTTCTTTTTTAGGTGCTGGTATAGCTTCTTTTCTAGATAAGTTTAATTTACCTCTCTTATCATAACCAGTAGCTTTAACTATGATTTCATCACCTTCATGAACCATATCAGATGGTTTTTCTACTCTTTCATGAGCAAGTTGTGATACATGAACAAATCCATCTTGTCCTTCCCATAGATTTACAAAGCATCCAAAGTCTTGAACAGATACTACTGTACCAGTATATATTTTACCTATTTCTACTTCTCTTGCAGCATTTAAAATCATTTCTTTAGTTTTATCAATTACTTCTTTATCTGAATGATAAATAATAACAGTTCCATCATCATTTAAATCTACTTTAACAGCATTAACATCATTAACACTTTCTACGTTACTAGCTTCTAAGATAATCTTAGTAATCATTTCTCCACCTTTACCAATAACATCTTTAATCTTATCTGGATTAATAGTGAAGATTTCAGTTTTAGGAGCATATTTACTAACTTCTTTTCTAGGTTCAGCAATTTGTTTTTCCATAACATCTAGAATTTCCATTCTAGCTTTTTTAGCTTGCGCTAAAGCTTCTTTTAATATATTCTTAGTAATTCCTTTAATCTTAATATCCATTTGTAAAGAACAAATACCTTTTCTTGTTCCACCTACTTTAAAGTCCATATCACCTAAGTGATCTTCCATACCTTGGATATCAGTTAATATTGTATAATCTTTTTCATCTTTTGATGTTATAAGACCCATTGCAATACCAGCAACTGGAGCTTTAATAGGAACACCTGCAGCCATTAATGATAAACATCCAGCACAGATAGTAGCTTGTGAACTTGATCCATTTGATTCAAGTATTTCTGATACTACTCTTACTGTATATGGGAATTCATCTTCAGATGGCATAACTTGTTTTAAACATCTTTCACCTAAAGCACCATGTCCAATTTCTCTTCTACCAGGAGAACCATATCTACCAGTTTCTCCAACAGAGAATTGTGGGAAGTTATAGTGAAGCATAAAGTGTTTTTCTGCTTCTAAAGAAAGTCCATCTAATACTTGATATTCATTTAATGCACCTAGTGTAGTAATAGCCATAGCTTGAGTTTCACCTCTAGTGAATACTGCAGAACCATGTGTTCTAGGTAATACATCTATTTCAGTTGAAAGAGGTCTAATTTCATCCATAGCTCTTCCATCAGCTCTTGTTTTTTCATTTACTGTAATAGATCTAAATATATCATATTCAATAGATTCAAGAACTAACTTAACTTTAGTAATAAATTCAGTTAATTCATCTTTATCCATATCTTTATTTTCTTCAGTATATTTCTCTACTACTTCTTCTTTTACATTATCAATAGCTTCATACTTAGCTAATTTTTCTTTTATTCTCATAGCAGCATCTAATTTATCAGCAGCTAGATCATAAACTTCTTTTCTTAATTCATCACTTATTTCTAAGTGTTCATATTCCATTTTTTCTTGTCCAATTTCAGAAATAATCTTTTCTTGGAATTCACATAATTCTTTAACAGCTTCATGACCAAACATTAAAGCATCAAGCATATCTTCTTCAGATACTTCTTTAGAACCTGCTTCAACCATGTTTATAGCTTGTTTAGTACCTGCAACTGTTAAATCAATATCAGATACTTCAAGTTCTGCTGGTGTTGGGTTAATAATAAATTCTCCATTTACTCTACCTACTTTAACTCCAGCGATTGGTCCATCAAATGGTATTTTTGAAATACTTGTACATAAACTTGAACCAAACATAGCAGCTAATTCTGGTGAATTATCAGTATCAACTGATAAAATAGTATTAACTACTTGTACTTCATTTCTAAAATCTTCTGGGAACATTGGTCTCATTGGTCTATCAATCATACGTGCAGCAAGTGTTGCAGCATCTGTTGGTCTACCTTCTCTTTTAATAAATCCACCAGGTATTTTACCTACTGAATATAGTTTTTCTTGATATAAAACCATTAATGGGAAGAAATCACTTAATATATTGGCATTTGGAGAAACAACTACTGTTGATAAAACAACTGTATCTCCATATCTTACTAATACTGCTCCATGAGCTTGTTTAGCATATTCTCCATTTTCTACTACTAATTTTCTTCCTCTAAAATCTAATTCAAACGTTTTCTTCATAAATTACTCCTTAACAATCTATATTGTATCACAAATATATCAAAAAAAGTACTATAAATAGTACTTATTTTCTTAAACCTAATCTCTTAATTAATTCACGATATCTGTTAACATCAGTTCTCTTTAAATATTCAAGTAAGCTTCTTCTTTGACCAACTTTCTTTAATAATCCTCTTTTTGAATGAAAATCATGAATGTTAGTTTTTAAATGAGCAGTAAGAATATTAATTTCTTCTGTTAATAAAGCAACTTGAACTTCTACAGAACCAGTGTCGCCTTCTTTAATAGCGTATTCTTTAATTATTTCTGCTTTTCTTTCTCTTTTTAACATATTTTCCTCCTATAATATTTGCCATTAACTTAGTAAGGGGTCGGAAAAATCCATCTCCCAAGTCAAGGTACGCTTTAGATTATAAAACAAAAACACTTATTAATCAAGTGTTTTTGGTCCTATTTTATGTTTTTTTACTGTTTTTTCAGCTAATTCATCTTTTTCTTTGTTTTCTTCATATTCTTCATAGAATTCACCTAAATCATATTTCTTAATTAATACTCCAACCATTTGGCTATAGTATCTAGTTGCTTTAGCTATTTCTTCTTTTTCAACTAATTTAGAAATTCTATTTAATATCGAATAAACCTTAGAAGCAGTAATTAATTTATTATTATCTTCTTCCATTCTACTTGCTACTGCAGGTCCTATATAATCATATATTTCTAGTAATCCCTTATATTCTTCATTATTTTCAAGATATTCATCTCTTAAATACTTAATACTTTCTATAACAGAATCATTTTTTTCTTTTTCAAGAACATTTGCATTTTTAAGAATATTTTCAGTTGCAGTAGATATATAATAATTACTACATTTATATCCACCATTCATACAATAGTTTTGTACATATGACCATGATTTATAATCGTTATCAACTTTACACCAATACTTTGGATAGCTACCTGCACTATACTTACACCAATTAGCCATAATATCCCTCATTTCTTGAGAAAATATATTAGCACCATTACTTTTTTTAGTCAATAAAAAAGACACTATGTGTCTTTATTCTACTTTATTTGGTGTGAAGATATTTCCGTCAATATCTACATATATTGGTAAACCAGCACTTACTGTAGTTCCTTCTTTAACTAAAACTATGTTTTTAACATCTGTTATTTCTTTTGGTTCTTGTGGTTTTTCTGTAGGTAAACCTTCTACATTTACACTAAATACTTTGCCCTCTCCAGTAATATAAAAAATATTGTACATTCCACCATTACTTACATGAACTCTAAAATACGCTAATACATTGTCTGCGATTTTATATTCTTTATATGTTGGATTAATGATTTCGGATTCACCATAACTAATATTTAATTCCTTTTTTTCATTTAGAGTGATTGTATAAGAAACATTTTCAAAAACTTGACTATAAGTAGATTGATCAATTAATCCAGGATTATCAAAATCTATAGGTTCTGAATATTTCTTTTCTATATTTTTTGCTAAATTATTAAGATAATCCTTATATCTTTCATCTGCAGTCTTTTCTTTCTTTGTCTCTTTTACATCACATTTTGTGCAGCTTGGTTCTTGTTTAACAAAATTATCATACGCAATAAAACCTGCCAAACCAACTACTAAAAATGCAAGTATTATTATAAAAATATTTTTTTTCATTTCTTTCACCTCTATTATAAGAATAACATACAAATTATATTTATCAACGATTTAGTAATCTACTTTACAAAAAAAAAGACACTATGTGTCTTATTTTCTTCTTACTAATATTCTTATTACATAGAAAACAAATATACAATATAAAATAAACATTGCCCACATTATAATTAAATATAATATACCTTCAGTTCCTACATAATGAGATAATAAATCTAATACACTGCTTGGAATGTATTTATTAATTAAATTAGATAATTCTGGTACTTTTATATTATTCGCTAAAAAATGTAATAATCTATAAATAATATCTATAGAACATACTAAATATACAAATGAAGAAAATCTTCTAAAGAAGTATATTACTGCGATTATCAATAAAACAAATACTATTAAATCTATATACATATTATCACCTATAATAATTATAATTCATAAAAAAACACATGTCTATATTTTTAAATAAACATGTGTAAAGGTTTTAGTAAAGTATCATCTTTAATATATATTGCGATTATTCTATTATCTTTTTCAAATAATACTTTTTCATAATTATATATATCTTCTATTTTATTACCATTTATTATTTTTTTATATAAATTATCTGGTATTTCTACTGTTGGTAAATCTATTACATCTTTAATACTTATAAGTTTATAATTACCATTTTTTATTTCTTCTAAAGTATAACAATTTTTAATATCAAATTTACCTTGTTTTGTTCTGTTTAGTTTAGACATTACACCTACTGTACCTAGTTCTTTTGATATATCTCTTACTAAACTTCTTATATAAGTACCTTTTGATACCTTACATTTAATACTAAATTTATTATCTTTTATATCACTTGTTCTTTTTAATTCATATATTTTAACTTTATGTACTGGAATATCTACTTCTTCATTATTTCTGGCATATTCATATAATTTTTTACCATTTACTTTAATAGCGCTATAGATTGGTACTTCCATATCATAATCACCAATAAAACTATTTAAAACTTTATCTATATCTTCATTTGTAACATTTACTTCTTTTGTAGATAAAGTGTTTCCTGTTATATCTAAAGTATCAGTATTAATACCTAGTGTTATTTCTGCTTCATATTCTTTATCTAAAGAAGTAATTTCGTTAACTATTTTTAATCCTTTATTTATCGCTAAAACTAGTACTCCTGTAGCCATAGGATCTAATGTACCTGTATGACCAACTTTCTTAGTATTAAGAATATGACATACTTTATTTACTACATCTCTACTAGTCATACCTGATTCTTTATTAACTAATATAATTCCATCCATAAAATCACCTATATAAATTATAACACAAAAAAAGAGCTTATCGCTCTTTTTACCAGTCAACATAAATATCTACTGTACCAGATGCACATCCAGTATCGTATACTTTACCAGGTCCTAAAGATGTCATTACTACAGTACCATATGATAAATATGAATAATCTGCCGCAACACATATATAACCTTCTGCGTCTCTTACAGTACCATCTTCTGCAACGTGTCTACCTGGAATTGCTAATGAATTACCTGGTAAAACTCTTTGAGAATAATATGTTTCTTTGTGTCCATTAAAGTATAATGCACCTTTTGATTGAGATAATGGATTATTTGATACATTATATAAACCTGAATATTGAAGAGCTATATCTCCAAATGATCCAACAGTTGCATATCTTATCTTAACTAATCCATTTTCTTTAGATATATTTTGGTTAGTATCTACTATTTCATCTTCTACTTTGATTGCAGCATCCATAGCAGATGCATTTAATCTATAGTTATTTATATTAACTTGTGATAAAGTACAATATAAAACTAATAAAAAACACATACAACAGAAAAATGTTGAAATAACCTTTTTATTAGCTATTTGACCTATTTTCACTTGTTTTCACCTCATTTAACGCTTTTTTCTCCGACAAAATCGGAATTCGAAAAAGCACATAAATTTTAACATAAAAAGCACTATAAGTCAAATTTTTAGTGCTTTATTTGTAACATGAACATAAGTATCGCAATTATAGAAGTTGCTAATATCATAGTTATTATAATTGCATTAGTATAACCACTTTGAGCGGAGTTAAAATTATAATTATATTCATTATATCTTGAATTAACTATATTTCTATATCCATCTAAGTTTAATGGTTTACCTTCTAATTTATTTTTAACTAAATACTCAAACTTTTTAAATTCATTAACTATACTTTCTATTTCAGCTTTAGTTTCTAATAATATAGGAACATCCACATTATTATTAATAACTAAATCTAATAATTGATTAAATAATGGTATAGTATTTTCTATATTATTTACTTTTATACATTTAATATCGTTATAAAAAACTTTAAACCAATTTTCTAAACCTACTACTTCATTAGTTTTTACAAGATTACCTATATTTAAAGATATACCTATCATATTATTAGCATTTTCTCTTGTAAAATCAAATTGTTCTACTAAAGTATTTCTTGAATACACTAATAGATCTGCTATATTACTAACGGTTTTACCAAATAATACGCTGTTTTTATCTAGATTTGTATTTTCAATAGCAATAGGAATATTATTTGAAGCAAGGGTTGCTATTCCTTTAGCCATATTTTTTAAATAGTTTTGTTGTTCTTCATTTGTTGACCATTCATAAGTTTCTGATAATAGAGTTGAGGCATCAATTGTTATTAAATAAATATTATTCTTCATTAAATCTATTAAAGAATCTTTTACTTCTTTAAGATTAGATTGACTTACATTAATTGCGGGAAGATGAAATATAGTATTTCCATTATATAAATTAGAAACACTTGAATAATCATTATCCTTACCATCTTTTCTAACTATAAACTCAATATTATTAATATTTAATTGAGTAGATTTTCTACTCTTATCACTTACACTTCCTTGAGTAATATAATCTCCCTTATAGCATAAACCTAAATTTTTAAGCAAATCCATGCTAACACCCTCTTCTATTATTACTTACATTATAAGAAAAAATATTATTTTTTGCAATAAAAAAAGAGAAATAGTTATTTCTCTTCGTGTATTTTTTCAATAATTGATTCTATTTTATTTCCATATTCTATAGAATCATCATAAATAAATTTTAATTCAGGCATTGTTCTTATTTCTATTTTTCTTTTCATTAATTCAGATCTAATAAACTTACTAGCTGTATTTATATTCTTTATTACTATATCTTTTTTATTAATATCTAGACAAGTAAAATATACTTTAGCGAAAGATAAATCACTAGATAAATCTACTTTTGTAATTGTAACAAAATTTAAGTCTTTATCTTTGATTTCAGTCATTAATATCTGACTTATTTCTCTATGAAGAACATTACCTAATCTTTCAGTTTTTATGCTCATAATTACATCTCCTAAAAACTATCTTTTTACTTCAACATTTTCATATGCTTCAATTATATCTTGAGGTTTAATATCGTTGAATTTTTCCACAGTAATACCACATTCAAATCCTTTTTTAACTTCTTTTGCTTGATCTTTTTCTCTTTGTAAACTATTGATAGAACCATCATATATAACAACACCATCTCTAATAATTCTAGCTTTAGCATTACTCTTGATAATTCCATCAGTAACCATACAACCTGCGATAGTACCTACTTTAGAGAATTTGAATAATTGTCTTACTTCTGCTTGACCTAATACTTTTTCTTCATATTCTGGATCTAGCATACCTTTCATAGCGTCTTCTAATTCTTCAACTAATTTATATATAACATTATATAATCTTATATCTACGCCATATTCTTTAGCAGTTTCTATAGTTTTAGCACTTGGTCTAACATTAAATCCTATTACTATTGCATTAGATGCAGACGCAAGAACTATATCACTTTCAGTAACTGCTCCTACAGAAGATCTGATTACTTTAACTCTAACATCTTCTACTTCTACTTTTTCTAATGCATTTTTAACTGCTTCTTCAGTACCTGTAACATCAGTTTTAAGTACAACATTTATTTCTTTAGCACCTTCTTTAATTCTATTAAAAATATCATCAAGTGTTGGTGCAGCATTATTTTTATTCTTCTTTAATTTAGCTTGTTCTTTTCTGTTTTCAGCGATAGTTCTAGCTTCTTTTTCATTTGAATAAGCCATAAATCTATCTCCTGCTTCTGGTACTTCATTTAAACCAGTTATTTCAACAGGTGTACTAGGAACTGCTTCTACTACTTCTTCTCCTAAATCATTTTTAAGAGTTCTAACTTTACCAAAAGTAGTACCTACTACTATAGGGTCTCCTAATCTTAATGTACCATTTTGAACAAGTAATGTTACTGTTGAACCCATAGATTTATCTAATTTAGATTCAATTACTGTTCCTAATGCATATCTATTTGGATTAGCTTTTAATTCAGCCATTTCTGATACTAATAATATACTTTCAAGTAGTTTATCAACACCTTCACCAGTTTTAGCACTGATTTTAGCATAAATAGTATCTCCACCCCATTCCTCTGGGATTAAACCATGTTCAGATACTTGCGCAATAACTCTTTCAGGATCAGCCCCTGGTTTATCTATCTTATTAACTGCAACTATTATAGGTACATTAGCAGCTTTAGCATGATCAATTGCTTCAATAGTTTGAGGCATAACACCATCATCTGCTGCAACAATAATAATAACTATATCAGTAATAGATGCTCCTCTTGCTCTCATTTCAGTAAATGCAGCATGTCCTGGAGTATCTATAAATGTAATCTTCTTACCGTTACATTCTGTTTGATAAGCACCAATATGTTGTGTAATTCCACCAAATTCTCCTTCAGTAACTCTACTATGTCTAATATAATCTAATAATGATGTCTTCCCGTGGTCAACATGTCCCATAATAGTAACTACTGGTGCTCTTTCAACTAGATCTTTTGGATCATCATTAATTTCTAATTTTTCAAAATTTGTTTTATCTTGAGTTTCAAAACTCTTTAAAGTCTTATCATAATCGATAACAACCATTTCAGCATCATCAAAAGAAATAGTATTATTTAAACTAGCCATAACTCCTAAACTCATTAATTTTTTAATGATTTCAGTTGCTGGTACTTCTAATTTTTCAGCAAGTTTAGCTACAGTCATACCTTCTTCATAAACAATTACGTTTTTATCTTCTTCTACTACATTTTCTTGTAATTGTTTTTTATTTTTATACATTTCTTTCTTTTTAGCATTAATATCTTCTTTATTATCACTTTTCTTTTTAGCTTGTTTAACTTTAACAGTATCTTTAAGATTAGATGCTGATGCTAATTCCTCTGCTTTCTCATCTAATTCTTCTTCTAAATCATAGTCTTTTTCTTCAGAATCTTCTTCAATATATACTGTATCGTTTTCTTCTTCTTGTACATTCATAGTAAGTGCAGTATCTAAGTCAATTATCGCATCTTCTGAAAGCATATCTTCTGCATCATTTACATCATATCCTAACTCTTTTGCTTTAGCAATAATTGCTTCTATACTTTGATTAATGTCTTCAGAGTATTCTCTAACACTCATCTCCATAATATCACCTCTATCTTTCTATAATTTTTCTTATTTCTTCATAAACTTCATCGCTGATAGTAGTTTCTAGATGTCTTTCTAGTGCTTTTGTTTTAATAGCTTTTTCTAAAGTCTCTATATCTTTTTTTATATAAGCACCTCTACCATTAGCTTTACCTGTTTCATCTACAAAGACTTCTCCTTCATTATTTTTGACAATTCTAAGTAAGTCTTTCTTTTCTAATTTTTCTCTTGTAACTACACATGTTCTTAATGGAACTTTTCTTTCTTTCATAAGTCCTCCTTATGCTTCGTAATATTTATAAATATTAATTCCTTCTTCTTGTACTTGTACTAATGTTTTAACATCTATCTTACACTTAGTAAGTTTAGCAGCTAATTTAACATTTTGACCATTTCTTCCTATTGCTAGAGAAAGATTATCTCCTTCTGCAACAGCAATAGCATGTTTATCTTTTTGATCAACTATATAAACATCTACTTCTTTAGCTGGACTTAAAGCATTTTTAATAAATTCTTTTAAGTCTTTATCATATTTAACTACATCGATTTTTTCACCATTAAGTTCTTTAGAAATATTATTAATTCTAACACCTTTTTCACCTATACAAGCTCCTATAGCATCTACTTTATCATTTTCTGAATAAACTGCTATTTTACTTCTACTACCTGGATCTCTAGCTACACTATAAAGCATTACTATACCTTCAGCAAGTTCAGGTATTTCAGATTCTAATAATCTTTTTACAAAACCATAATGAGTTCTAGAAAGAATAATAACTGGTCCACCTTTTTGACCTTCTTCTATTTTAGTTACATATACTTTTATTTGAGAACCCATTTCTAATTTTTCACCTGGTATAATATCTTTTTTAGGTAAAATACCACTAGCTCTACCAAAATCAACATAATAGTTTTGTTTATCTTCTCTTGATAGAGTACCTATTAATAATTCTCCTTCTTTATCTTTAAATTCATCCATTATACTTGCTCTTTCAGCTTCTCTTACTTTTTGTACTAAAACTTGTTTAGCAGTAGCTGCTGCTACTCTACCAAAATCTTTTGGAGTTACTTCTTCTTGAATTGTATCTCCTACTTTTAAATCTTTATTATCTTTTACTTCTTCTAATAAAACTTGTGCATCTTCTTCTTCTTCCATATTTATTTCATCTACTATTACTTTATAAGAGAATACTTTTACTTCTCCAGTATCTTTATTAATTACTACTTTACTATTTGATGCACCATAATTTCTCTTATAAGCTGCATTTAATGCTGCTTCTAAATATGAAAATAAATCTTCTTCTGGTATATTCTTTTCTTCTGATAATATTTTTATTGCTTTTATTAATTCTTCTGGTTTCATTATTCTTCTACTCCTTTCGAACATACATTTAAAACATAACTGTCTTCAATAAGATCAGCTTCATCAAGTATTGGATTAATAATATGAGTTGCTAAAACACATGTATCTAAATCTACATATGGCATTTTATCAATAATAATCATAAGATTCTTAACGCCATCTTCTTCTTCAAAATACACGTCTAACACATCAATTTTTTCCTTTTTTAATGGTTCTTCAATCAATTTTTGAATTTTACTAAGCATAAAAATTCCTCCATTTATAACATAAAGAGTGTGGATCACCACACTCTTCGTTGTCAATGTAGATTATAACATAAAGTTTAAACGAATGTAAATGTTTTTTTATAAATATTGTGATATAATTATATAGAGGATAAAAATATGAGAAAAATAATTAAAAATGTATTAGTTTTTAGTTCATATTTTGTATATGAATATCTTTTTATTTATTTAATTATAGCTTTAGGTATTAAATATAATACATTTGGTTATAATCAAAGAGTAAATTGTATATTAATAATAAATATTGTATATATTGCTTTTTTAATATTTATGTATAGAAAAGAACTAAAAAAAGATATAATTGATTTTAAAGAAAATTATAAGAATTATTTAAGTAAATATATATCACTATATTTATTAGGTGTAATACTTATGGGATTAAGTAATGTTTTGCTTCAACATATAACTCACCTAGAAATGAGTGGAAATGAAACAGCAGTTAGAAATTTATTAAAACAAATACCAGTATATATGGTATTTACTTCTATAATATATGCACCCTTTGTAGAAGAAATTATATTTAGAAAATCAATTAGAAATATTATTAAGAATAAATATATATTTGTAATAATAAGTGGAATTATATTTGGATTATTACATATATCAGATTATAGAAATATAAATGAAATATTAATGGGTATTCCATATATTATTATGGGATTAGATTTTGCGTATATATATTATAAAACTAATAATCTATTCACAACTATGGTATTTCACTTTTGTCATAACCTAATATTAGTTTTAATTCAATTGCTATAAGGAGGATTTATGAAAGAAATTGAAAATGAAATTCAAAATGAGTCACATTTCTTTAGAACTTTATTCTTTTTACTACTTTTAGCTATTATACTTATTTTTATATATGGAAAATTTCTAGGAAATAGCGGCGTTATATCAAAGGAATATAGTATTCAAAGTGATCAATTTCCAGAATCATTTAACACTTTAAAAATAGCGCATTTCTCTGATATATTATATAAAAATGAAGAAGATTTAGAAAAATTTGATTTATTAATTGAAAAGATTAACGATAAAAAACCGGATATTATAATCTTTACAGGAAATCTTACTAAAGAAAAATATAATTTTGAAGAAGAAGAAACAAATAAAATAAAAGAAAAATTATCTAAATTAACTTGTACTTATGGAAAATACTATGTTTCTGGAAAAAATGATAAATCTAATCCAAGTTATGATAGTATAATGCAATCTAGTGGATTTATTTCACTAAATGATAATAAAGATATTATTTATAGTAAGTTAAAGGAAAAAATACTATTAGTTGGATTAGATAATAATTCATCGATTGGTTTTATTAGTGATATTTTAAAGGATAATACTTTTAAGTATAAAATGGTAATGTTTAGTGAAAGTGATGAAATTGATGATATAAAAGACTATAATTTTGATATAGCATTCTCTTCTAACTCATTAAATGGTCAAGTAAATTTACCTATTATTAAAAGATTTTTTGCAAGAGATGGAAGTACTAAATATATTGATCCATATTATAAAGTTGATAACACAGATTTATATATAAGTAGTGGTATAGGTACCGATAAATATGATTATAGATTATTTAATAAACCATCATTTAATTTTTATAAAATAAAAAAATAAGTTTAAAACTTATTTTTTTAATTCATCTATATATTTTTCTAATGTCTTTGCATTAGGTCCTAGAATAATTTTTAATTGATTATCTATTTCTACTATACCTTTTGCACCTAGTTTTTGAATTGCTTCTTTATTAACAATTGAAACATCTTTTAAAGTAACTTTAAATCTAGACATATTTACTTCCATATTTAATATATTATCTTTTCCACCTAGATATTCTACTAATTTATTTGCTTCAATATGAAAATCTTTTTTATTTGCTTTTAGAACAATTAAAAGTATAAATACTAATACTCCTAAAATTATCAAATACTGATAGTTAAAATTCATATATATCACCTACTATAATTATACTATAAAATAATAAAAAGACAAGGCTTACACCTACACTTTTTTATTACAACTTGAATATTCTATAATAGAAAATGTAAGGGGGAAATAATTATGTGTAAAAATAATTGTAACTGCATAAGTGATATTCTTAATGTTATAAACTTATTACAAAGAAATGCTGAAACTGACGATAATTGTATAGAAAGTTGTGATAGACCATCATTAGGTCAATTTTCTTGTCTTTATTATAATACAAGACCTGTAATTCTTTATACATGTAATAGTAATGGTACTACTCCATGGCAAGCACCTACAACTAGAGAAGCTAATCCAGAAACACTATCTTCTGTATTTAGAGTAGAAAAAATAGATAATTGCTGCGCAACATTTAGAGTATTAATTGCTAATGATGATGGAACATTTACTTCAACTGAATCATTCTTTACAATGAATTTAGAATGTATATGTGCAATTAGATGTTTAGGTGATACATTAATAGAAAATATTTAGATTAATTCTATTTTGGATATTTTACTAACATCTATTAATTCATCATCCATCGTTATTAAACTATTATTGGTTTTCCCAATAATAGTTTTTTTTACGACTTCACCTGAAATATAAGTTATTTGTGTATCTGCTTTATAAACAAAATTATTTGAAGAAAAAATATCTCTTATTTGAGTTTTAATATCTTTATCATTTTCTATTTCTTCTTTTCCAATAATCGTAGTCTCTTGATTAACATTATTTGGAGCTTTCCCTTTAAAAATACTTGGTAATTTTTTTATCATTTTTACCTCCTTTTTATTAATACTATGCATATTTTTATAAATAATACTAAAAATATAATAGAGGTATAATATGAGAAATATAAAGATATTGATATGTTTATTTATTTTTTCAATTATTAGTATATTATCTATTTATAGTAGTACTTTCTTATTATCAGATAACTATAAATATATTTATATTAAACAATTAATATGGTATGTAATTGGTTTTTTATTGATAATAATTATATATAAAAAGAAAAAAGAATTCTTTTATAGATATGATTTTATATTATATATAATTGGTAATTTATTACTATTACTAGTTTTATTTATAGGAACAGAGACTAATGGTGCGAAATGTTGGTTTTTTATTCCGAAAATAGGTAATTTTCAGCCTTCCGAGTTTATGAAAATAATACTGATAATAGTACTTGCTAAACAACTTAATTTAAACAGGAAAATAAGCACTTTTAAAGAAGAAGTACTAATTATATTAAAATGTCTATTATTGACTCTAATACCTGCTTTTTTAACCTTTTTAGAGCCAGATACAGGTAATGTTATAATTTATTTTATAATACTAATAACAATGCTATTTGTTTATGGAATTAGATATAGATGGTATATTATTTCTTCTATTATTATAATTAGTCTATTAAGTATTTTCTTGTATCTATATTTTAAACAAAAAGATATATTTATAAATATTTTTGGAACAAACTTCTTTTATAGAATGGATAGAATATTAGATTGGAAAAATAAAGAAGGAATGCAGATAGAAAATGCGTTAGCGTCTACTGGATCTGCCCCATTATTTGGATATGGTTTAACTAAAACACCTATATATTTTCCTGAATCACAAAATGACTTTATATCATCTATAATAATAAGTAACTTTGGATATATATTTTCATTGTTCTTTATAGGATTACTAATATTTTTTGATATAACATTGATAAATATAGCGACTAAACAAAATAATATAAATAAATATTTTATTTCAGGAATAATATCAATAATAGTATTTCAACAAATACAAAATATAGGAATGAATATAGGATTATTACCTATAACTGGTGTTACTCTACCATTTATAAGTTATGGTGGAAGTAGTTTGATCTGTTATATGATTATGATAGGTTTAGTTTTTAATATAAATAAAAAGAAGACTACTTAGTCTTCTTTATTTTTTAGATATACCTTTAAATATTGCGCTGAAGAACTTGCTTATTAATCTAGTAGTACCCATATTAAATATCTTTTTACCTAACTTATACTGTGGAGTACTTTTCTTTTCTCTTTCAGCTTTTCTTTTAGCCTTTTCTTCTTCAGCCTGTTTTTTAGCAGCTTCTTTTTCTGCCTTTATTTTATCTTTTTCGGCTTGAATCTCTGCCTCTTTTTCAGCTTTTTCTTCATTTTTCTTAGTTATAATTTCATTAGCAGATTCATCATTAACATCTTCATCATATTTTCCACACAAAGGACTATTATTTATTATTTTATTTCTAGTCATTTCATCTATAACACCAATTTTACTTTGTGGTGGAAGAATCATTACTCTTTCTACAATTGAAGGTTCACCTTTCTCATTTTGAAAGCTAACTAATGCTTCACCAGTACCAAGTTCTAAAATTGTATCATATGTTTTAAAATTTGGATTAACTCTAAATGATTCTGCAGCGGCTTTCGCAATTTTTTGATCTGCTGGTGTGTACGCTCTTAAATTATGTTGTACTCTGTTACCTAATTGATCAAGAATAGTATCAGGAATATCTGTAGTATAATGAGTTATAAAATATAAACCAATTCCTTTAGATCTAATTAATCTAACTATTTTTTCTATTTGTTTTAATCTATAAGAAGGCATTTCTCTAAATAAGAAATATGCTTCATCAAAGAAGAATACAATCTTTGGTTTATCTAAATCACCTACTTCAGGCATGCTGTCATATAGTTTAGTAAATAAACATAACATAATCGCAGAATATAAATCAGGATTTTTATATAATTCAACCGCATCTAATATATTTATAATACCCTTACCATTGTTATCTACTGATATCCAATCTTTAATATCTAATTCTGGTTCTCCAAAGAATTTATCTAATCCTTGATTCTCAAGAGCATTTAAACTTCTTAAAATTACACCTATACTTTGTGTAGTAATATTTCCATAATCTAAAGTATAGTTTTTTCTATTTTCACCAATATAGTTTAATGCACTTTTTAAATCTTTTAAATCATCTAATTCTAAGTTTTCATCATTAGCGATTTTAAATAAAAGGTTTAATACACCTTCTTGCGCTTCAGAAAGACCTAACATCATAGATAGAATATCTGGCCCTACTTCTGATACTTTAAATCTGATTGGATGTCCATTTAATCTATATACATCCCAAAATCTAACAGGAAATTCTTTTACTTCAAAGTTTTCTAATTTAAGATTTTCTACTCTCTTTGAAATATTATCATTCATTTCACCTGCGACCGCAGTACCTGCTAAATCACCTTTAACATCTGCCATAAATACAGGAACTCCCATATCTGAAAAACTTTCAGCCATTACTTTAGAAGTAATTGTTTTACCTGTACCAGACGCACCTGTTATAAGACCATGTCTATTCGCTAAATTTGGTAATAAACATGATTCAACTTTATCATTTTTACCAATTAATAGTTTATTGTTTATATACATACATCATATCCTCCATTAAATAAATTATAACACATATATTATAATTGTTGACTTTAATTTTCAAATAAATATAATAAATGAAATGGTGATAATATGACAAAAGAAATAAGAGAAGCTATTAATAATAATGAATTTATAAATAATATTGCTAAAGGTAAAATAAAAACATTAAATCTTTTTGATGGAATAAAAAACTAGGTAATAACCTAGTTTTTAAATACAAAAAAAATACACTTACGTGTATTTAAAGTCATACTGGTGGACCCTAGGGGATTCGAACTCCTGACCTTCTCGGTGCAAACGAGATGCTCTAGCCAGCTGAGCTAAGGGCCCTTAAAAAAAAATATCAGCGACTTCCTATTTTTGCTTAACACTATCTTCGGCGTTAGAGTGCTTGACTTCTGTGTTCGGGATGGGAACAGGTATTTCCACTCTGCAATAATCACTGATAAATTATTTATATCATAAATTTTACAAAATGTCAATTGTTCCCTGAAAACATGATAATGTGCAACACAAATTAGTTATGGTTAAATCCTCAATCTATTAGTATTGGTCGACTCAAAGTATCACTACTCTTCCATCTCCAACCTATCAACCAGATAGTCTTTCTGGGATTTTACTATTATAAAAATATGGGAAAACTCATCTTGAAGTAGGCTTCCCGCTTAGATGCTTTCAGCGGTTATCCTTTCCATACATAGCTACTCTGCACTGCAGCTGGCGCTACAACAGATACACCAGAGGTATGTCCATCTCGGTCCTCTCGTACTAAAGATAGTTTTCCTACGCCCACGACGGATAGGGACCGAACTGTCTCACGACGTTCTGAACCCAGCTCGCGTGCCACTTTAATGGGCGAACAGCCCAACCCTTGGAACCGAATCCAGCTCCAGGATGTGACGAGCCGACATCGAGGTGCCAAACAGCGCCGTCTATGTGAACTATTGGGCGCTATCAGCCTGTTATCCCCAGGGTAACTTTTATCCGTTAAGCGACGACCATTCCATTCTGAATCGCCTGGCCACTATGTCCTACTTTCGTAACTGCTCGACTTGTAGGTCTCGCAGTAAAGCTCCCTTATACCATTACGCTCTATGAATGATTTCCAACCATTCTGAGGGAACCTTTGAGCGCCTCCGTTACTATTTGGGAGGCGACCGCCCCAGTCAAACTGTCCATCAGACACTGTCCCCAACCCAGATAATGGGCTAAGGTTAGGATTCCGAAATGCTAAGGGTGGTATTCCAAGGATGACTCCATATGTACTAGCGTCCATACTTCAAAGTCTCCCACCTATCCTCTACATAACATAACAGAACCCAATATCAAACTACAGTAAAGCTCCATGGGGTCTTTCCGTCCTGTCGCGGGTAACCTGCATTTTCACAGGTATTAAGATTTCACCGAGCCTACGGTTGAGACAGTTCCCAGATCATTACACTTTTCGTGCGGGTCAGAACTTACCTGACAAGGAATTTCGCTACCTTAGGACCGTTATAGTTACGGCCGCCGTTCACTGGGGCTTCAATTCGAAGCTTCGTAAAAATAACCGAAGTCATTACTAACCTCTCCTATTAACCTTCCAGCACTGGGCAAGTGTCACCCCCTATACATCATCTTTCGATTTAGCAGAGAGCTGTGTTTTTGGTAAACAGTTGCCTGGGACTCTTTGCTGCGGGTGTATCGCTACACCACCCCTTCTCCCGAAGTTACGGGGTCATTTTGCCGAGTTCCTTAACCGTAGTTCTCTCGCTCACCTTAGGATACTCTCCTTGCCCACCTGTGTCGGTTCTGGGTACGGGCACCTATATAATTAACCCTAGCAGCTTTTCTTGGAAGCTTGGCGTCTAAAGACTTAAGAAGTATCGCTACAACCTTCGCCCACACTTCAGCTTACACAACATGCGGATTTGCCTACATGTTCACCTTTGTGCTTAGACTGGAATCCAATAACCAGCTCTTTATAGCCTTCTTCGTCACTACATCAGTTATATAGGTGGTACAGGAATATAAACCTGTTGTCCATCGGCTACGCCTTTCGGCCTCGTCTTAGGACCCGACTCACTCTGGGAGGACGAACCTTCCCCAGAAACCCTTAGGCAAACGGTGGATGGGATTCTCACCCATCTTGCGCTACTCACACCGGCATTCTCACTTCTTATCGGTCCAGCACTCCTCACGGTATACCTTCACTCCAATAAGAACGCTCCCCTACCACTACATATTATCTATGTAATTCACAGCTTCGGTTTCATGTTTAGCCCCGGTACATTTTCGGCGCAGTGTCACTCGACTAGTGAGCTATTACGCACTCTTTAAAGGGTGGCTGCTTCTAAGCCAACCTCCTAGCTGTTTTGACAACTCCACATCCTTTCCCACTTAACATGAAATTTGGGACCTTAGCTGGTGATCCGGATTCTTTTCTTCTCGCGTATGAACGTTATCACCCATACACTGACTCCTGTGTATACAGCCTTGGCATTCGGAGTTTGATTGATATCAGTACGCCTATGCGACGCCATCTATCATTCAGTGCTCTACCTCCAAGGTGCTAAACCACAAGGCTAGGCCTAAACCTATTTCGGGGAGAACCAGCTATTTCCGAGTTCGATTAGAATTTCTCCGCTAGCCACAAGTCATCCGTACACGTTTCCGGGTATATCGGTTCGGTCCTCCGGTAAGTGTTACCTTACTTTCAACCTGCTCATGGCTAGATCACTCGGTTTCGGGTCTATTGCATCATACTATGTTCGCCCTATTCAGACTCGCTTTCGCTACGGCTCCGTCTTTTCAACTTAACCTCGCATAATACAATAACTCGCCGGTTCATTCTGCAAAAGGCACGCCATCACCCATTAACGGGCTCTGACTTTTTGTAAGCATACGGTTTCACTATCTATTTCACTCCCCTCCCGGGGTTCTTTTCAACTTTCCCTCACGGTACTTGTTCACTATCGGTCATTAGAGAGTATTTAGCCTTACGGGATGGTCCCCGCAGATTCCGACGGAATTACACGTGTTCCGCCGTACTCAGGATACCAAGAGAAGTCTTTATCATTTCGTCTACAGGATTGTCACCTTCTATGATTAGCCTTTCCAGACTATTCGACTATAATAAAGATTGGTAACTTCATGTACTTGGTCCTACAACCCCAGTCCAAAGACTGGTTTGGGCTATTTCCTTTTCGCTCGCCACTACTTGGGAAATCGAGTTTTCTTTCTTTTCCTCCTCCTACTAAGATGTTTCAGTTCAGAGGGTTACTTTCTAATAAGCTATGGATTCACTTATTGATACTTGCGCATTACCACAAGTGAGTTTCCTCATTCGGAGATCCCCGGATCAAAGATTACTTACATCTCCCCGAGGCATTTCGTAGTTTGTCACGTCCTTCATCAGCTTCTAATGCCAAGTGATCCACACGTACGCCCTTATTAATTTAACCACCATTTTGTTTCCTAATTTGTGAGATCTATTTATCAATATAAATAAATATTGAGATCTTAATGTTCAATCATGCTCGTTATATGATTGAACTACCACATTATCAAGTTTTCAAAGAACAATTATTGAGAGATACTCTTAAAAAAAGAGAAATGATCTCTCAAAACTAAGCAAAAGTAATATCAATTCACGAATAGTCAGTACATAACTTAAGTTTCTTATAGATTACTCCATAGAAAGGAGGTGATCCATCCCCACCTTCCGGTAGTGATACCTTGTTACGACTTCACCCCAGTCGCTTGTCCTACCTTAATCGTCCCCCTCCTTGCGGTTAGGCTAACGTTATCAGATATTACAAACTCCCATGGCGTGACGGGCGGTGTGTACAACACCCGGGAACGTATTCACCCCGACATTCTGATTCGGGATTACTAGCAATTCTAGCTTCATGAAGTCGAGTTGCAGACTTCAATCCGAACTGGGGTAGGCTTTGGAGATTAGCTCCACCTCACGGTATTGCGACTCATTATACCTACCATTATAGCACGTCTGTAGCCCTGGACGTAAGGGGCATGATGATTTGACGTCATCCCCACCTTCCTCCGTTTTATTAACGGCAGTATCTCTAAGGTTCTCAACTAAATGTTAGCAATTAGAGAAAAGGGTTGCGCTCGTTATTGGACTTAACCAAACATCTCACGACACGAGCTGACGACAACCATGCACCACCTGTCACCGCTGTCCCCGAAGGGAAAATCTTATTTCTAAGACGGTCAGCGGGATGTCAAGCCCAGGTAAGGTTCTTCGCGTAGCTTCGAATTAAACAACATGCTCCACTGCTTGTGCGGGTGCCCGTCAATTCCTTTGAGTTTCAGCCTTGCGACCGTACTACTCAGGCGGAGTACTTAATGTGTTAACTTCAGCACTGGATTGCTCCAACACTTAGTACTCATCGTTTACTGCGTGGACTACTAGGGTATCTAATCCTATTTGCTCCCCACGCTTTCGTGCCTCAGCGTCAGTTGTGGCCCAGTAAACCGCCTTCGCCACTGGTGTTCTTTCCAATATCTACGCATTTAACCGCTACACTGGAAATTCCGTTTACCTCTGCCATACTCTAGTCTGCCAGTTTATAAAACGAACTGAGGTTAAGCCTCAGGCTTTAATTTTATACTTAACAAACCGCCTACGCACCCTTTACGCCCAATAAATCCGGATAACGCTCGCTCCCTACGTATTACCGCGGCTGCTGGCACGTAGTTAGCCGGAGCTTTCTGGCATGGTACCGTCACACTAAATCACGCGGCATTGCTCGTTCAGGGTTTCCCCCATTGACGAATATTCCTAACTGCTGTCTCCCGTAGGAGTTTGGGCCGTGTCTCAGTCCCAATGTGGCCGATCAACCTCTCAGTTCGGCTACGCATCGCTGTCTTGGTAGGCCATTACCCCACCAACAAACTAATACGCCACAGGCTCATCCAAAAGCGGGGCTTTAAAGGCTCCTTTCAACATTAAAACGAATTAATGTGTTATCCGGTATTAACTATCGTTTCCAATAGGTATTCCAGTCTTAAGGGCAGATCACCCATGTGTTACTCACCCGTCCGCCACTAGGTGGAAAATCCAGAGCCAAATAAATCAGAAATCAGTGCAAGCACTTCAAACTTCATTAAATATTTCTGGGCCACCTCGTTCGACTTGCATGTCTTAGGCATGCCGCCAGCGTTCATCCTGAGCCAGGATCAAACTCTCAATAAAAATTTATTTAAGTTTGTTTTCCTTAGCTACTCAAAATTGACGTTTTGCTTAGTTTTCAAAGATCATTT
>CACZXL010000008.1 GCA_902785135.1 uncultured Erysipelotrichaceae bacterium | reverse complement strand
CTAAATTGGTGATAGTATGGAGTTATTAGATGTTTATAATAGTAATGGTGAAATCACTGGAAAAGTAGTTGAAAGAGGTACTAAAGATGAATTTTTTGGACCTGATGAACATATAGGTGTAGCGATTATATATATAGAAAACTCTAAAGGTGAATTTTTAATGCAACTTACATCAAAAGAAAAAGGAAATATTTATTCTGCAACTGGTGGACATATAGATCATGGTGAAACACCGTATGAAACTATTATTAGAGAAGTTAAAGAAGAAATTGGACTTGATATAAGTAATGAAAATGTAATAGATTTAGGGCATATATGCGTAGATTTTCCTGTTAGATTTATATTTTATTTAAAGAAGGATATTGATATTAATGATTTAGTATTAGATAAAAGAGAAGTAGAAAGTATGCATTACTTAACTAAAGAAGAACTTAGAAAAGTTATAGATGAAGGTAAAATGCATAAAGGACATATATTTGTTTTAGAAGAAGTATTAAAGTATAAAGAGAAAATAGGTGATTAGATGAAGAAAGTTATATTAGTTGATGGCAACAATTTATTATTTAGAAGTTATTACGCAACTGCGTATTCTGGAAATCTTATGAAAAATTCAAAAGGTTTTCCTACAAATGCACTATATGGTTTTTCTAGTATGCTTAATAAGATTATTAAAGATGAAAAACCAGAATATATGATTGTGGCATTTGATAAAGGTAAAACTTTTAGACATGAAAAATATGAAGAATATAAAGCTGGTAGAATTAAGACACCAGATGATTTAAAAGTACAATTTAAACCATCTAGAGAATTAACAAGAGCGCTTGGTATTAAATGCTTTGAAATAGATAATTATGAAGCAGATGATATTATAGGAACTTATGCTAGATTGATTGACGAAGATCCTGAGTATGAAGGATTAATCGTTAGTTCAGATAAGGATTTACTTCAGTTAATTAGTCCTAATGTTAAAGTTAAACTATTAAAGAGTCATGATTATATTATGATGGATGAAGAAGAATTTAAGAAGACTTATGGTCTTGAACCTATTAAGATGATTGATATTAAAGGTCTTCAAGGAGATCCATCAGATAATATTCCAGGTGTAAAAGGAATAGGTGAAAAAACTGCATTAAAACTACTTCAAGAATATGGTTCAGTAGAAGGTATATATGAAAATATAGATAAGATTACTGGTGCGACTAAACAAAAATTAATAGATGGTAAAAAAGAAGCGTTTGATTCTAAAGACATCGCCACTATTTATAAAGAGGTAGAAGTTCCTTATTCTTTAGAAGAATTAAAAATAGGAGATAAAACATCTAATTTGAGAGAAATATATGAAGATTTAGAGTTTTATTCATTCTTAAAAGATGTTAAAGAAGTAAAAGAAGAACCTAAAGAAGAAATAGATGTAAAAATAGTAACAGATCTTAATGAATTAGAACTAGAAAAAGAAATAAGTATATTTATAGAGTGTGATAATACTAATTATCATGATGCTGAATTATTAGGTGTTAGTATATATGATGGTAAACATGCTTATTATATAAATAAAGATTTATTTATAACTAGTAATATATTAAATGATCATATTGTTAATACATATGATGCGAAAAAGAATATTGTTTTATTAAATAAATATGGAATTAAATTTGATAACTATGAATATGATTCTATGATTGCGGCTTATATTCTTAACTATAATGTTAAAGATGATGCGGCATATTTATCATCTAATTTTGGATATGATTGTACTTTATTCTCTGAACTTATTAAGAAAGAATTAACAGATGATTTATTATCAAAAGAAGGAATAATAAAAGCTAAATTTATCCATGAAACTAAATCTAAATTTATAAAGGAAATGGAAGAAGAAAAATCTATAGATTTATTTAAAAAAATAGAAATGCCTTTAACAAAGGTACTAGCATCTATGGAAATAGAAGGTATTAAAGTAGATGTATCTGTTTTAGATAAAATGGGTGAAAAGTTACTAGATAGATTAAATATATTAGAAAAAGAAATATATGAGATATCAGGATTTGAATTTAATATCCAATCTCCAAAACAATTAGGAGAAGTATTATTTGATAAATTAGGAATATCATATCCTAAAAAGAAAAAAACATCATATTCTACATCTAGAGAAATACTAGATAAAATAGTAGATTTAAATCCTATAGTAGAAAAGATAATTGATTATAGAACACTTGCGAAATTACATAGTACTTATATAGAAGGTATTAAGAAAGCAGTAAAAGAAGATTATCATCTTCATACTATATATACTCAAACACTTACTAGAACAGGAAGATTATCTTCAATTGAACCTAATTTACAAAATATACCTATTAGATATGAAGAGGGTAAATTAATTAGAAAAGCTTTTGTTCCAGAATCTGATTCAATATTTATATCATCAGATTATTCTCAAATAGAACTTAGAGTATTCGCATCTTTATCTAAAGAAGAAAATATGATAAAAGCATTTAATAGTGGAATAGATATTCATACTAAAACTGCGATGGATATATTTCATGTAAAGAAAGAAGAAGTTACTAAGAAAATGAGAAGACAAGCTAAAGCAGTTAATTTTGGAATATTATATGGAATAAGTAATTTTGGACTTGCTGAAGATATAGGAACAGATTTTAAGACTGCTAAGAACTTTATGGATACATATTTAGATACATTCCCAACTATTAGAGAATATAATGAAAAAGTAGTTGAGGATGCGTATAAAAATGGTTATGTTTTAACTATTATGAATAGAAAAAGAAAGATAGATGAATTAAATAATACTAATTATATAATTAGACAACAAGGTGAAAGAATTGCGCAAAATACTCCTATTCAAGGTAGTGCGGCAGATATTTTAAAGAAAGCAATGATAGAAATATATGATGAGTTTAATAAAAAGAAACTAAAGAGTAAAATGATTCTTCAAATACACGATGAACTTATATTTAATGTATTAAATGAAGAAAAAGAAGAAGTTAGAAAAATAGTTAAAGAAAAGATGGAAAACGTATATAAATTAAGTGTACCTTTAGTTGTAGATATGGAAGAAGGAACTAATTGGTACGATACTAAATAAGTGTAAAAATGGAGTAAATAACATACTTTTTATGTATTTATTCCATTTTTTAATGGTATAATTATAATAGAAAAAGCATAAAATATAAGGAAAAAGTTGACTTTGACCTTTATTTATGTTATGATTTCAAGGCCAAATCAAAATTTATCAAGATTGGAGGGATAATATGAGAGATGTATATATTTTTGAATATTTAAATGAAGCAGAATTCAAAAAGAGAGAAAGATCTGTAAAAAAATACAATATGTTTGCGTTCAAAAAGTTAATCTTTGATTTTTATCCTGAAATGAAAGAAGGTAATTTTTTAGGTAATGTAGTTGGTGAAGATAAAGAAAAGAATACTATTTCTTATGAATTATCACTTCCTACTGATGATTTATTTGTTAAAGTTCATGGTGAAATAGTTCTTCATTATGATGTATATACAAATAAAAATATTATTTTACTTAAGACAATAACTCCAGAAGCATTATTACTTGAAGGACATAATACTGAGTTAGGTGCTTATAAGGGTGTTATGATAAGTAAAGAAAATGCTGAAAAAGATAAATTTAAGATTGATTTATTAAATATGTTAAATGGTTCTAAGTAAGGTTTTACCTTACTTTTTTAATGTAAAATAATATAAAAATGTTATTGTTTTATTTAAAATATGATATAATCAAAATAAGCGAGGGATGATTATGAATTTTATTAGAGATAATATAGTTAAGATAGGAATATTATTGTTTGTAGCAATAATTATTATTGTTGTTGCGGTAGCATGTAGTAATAGACAACCAAATATAAGTGAAGCGAATGGTTACTTAGAAATGGAAAACAAATTACAAAATGCCGCTATTAGATATGTTAAAAAGAACCCAACTTTATTACCAAAGACTACTGATAAGTCTAGAAAGATACAAATGGATACATTAATTAATAATAAATTATTAAATGAATTTCATGCTCAAGAAGATAAAAATGTAACATGTACTGGATATGTTGAAATAATAAAGAAATATGAAGATAGTGATTCATATAGATATACTCCATATATTAAATGTGGTAAATATTATCAAACTAAGACTATAGCAGATTATATTAAAGATAATGAAGAATTAGTAACAACAGGAGAAGGATTATATGCTCAAGGTGAAAAATATTTCTATAAGGGTGAATATCCAAATAATTATATTATGTTAGGTGATAGATTATATAGAATTATAGAAATAACAGAAGATAATAATTTAAAAGTTATTTCAACACAAAAAACAGAAAATTCATATGTTTGGGATAATAGATTTAATACAGAAAAAAATGATTACTATGGAATAAATGTTTTTTCTAAGAGTAGATTAAAAGAAAGTTTAGAAGCTTTATATAGTAATAGAGATGAATCAAATGGAGAAGTGTATTTCTCTGATACAGAAAAAGATTATATTATAGAACATGATTTCTGTGTAGGAAGAAGAAGTGAAAGTGATGTTTCTATAAATTCTGATTCTGAATGTAAAGAAACAGATTCATTACATATTGGTACAATAAGTTTAAATGAATATTATAGAGTTAGTACAGCTGCTGGATGTACAGCGATTAATAGACAAGAATGTAATAACTATAACTATTTATATTCTATTAGACCTGGTAATACTAAATTTATGACTTTTATAGGTAATACAAATAATACTTATACATATTATTCAATTTATTATGGTGAATTACAAACTAGAAAAACATATACAGAAGCTAATATTTATCCAGTATTCTATATGGATGAAAATATTATTTATAAATCAGGTAGTGGAACTAGTAAAGATCCATATATAGTAAGGTAATAATATGTTTACTTTAAGTGTTGTTGATAGAGATCATAATAAATTAGATATTTTATCATCTAGAAGTCAAGTAGAGTTAGATAGATTTACAACTTGTTTTGAGAATAGTGATGCTTTAATTAAAAAAATAGGATTAGATCCTATTCATTATAAAGTTAGAGTAGAAAAGAATACATCTTCTAAGAAAAAAGATGAAACAATACCTTTTACATCTTCTAGATATAGAAATGTTATATATTTATATCAAAATCCTATTAATGAAGATAAGTTTATAACAAAGGCTGCGACAGAAGAATATGATTCAATTGAAGAGTATTTTCTTAATGAATTATTAAGATTTGATGACGAAAAATTAAATAATTATGATCAAGATAGATGTAATAAGCTATCTCAAATAATTTATTATTATGATACTGAAGAATATGTAGTAGATAAAAATAAAAATAAATTAAGAGGTTTAATGAAGGCATATTTCTATAGAAATTATGATTATATTAAATCACTATATACTTATTTATCAGATACAGGCAAAAAATTTGATTCAACTTATGAAAAAGGAGTACTTGAAGAAGTAAATAAAAAAATTGAAGAAATAAAAAATAAAATAGATAAAGTTAAAGACCCTTTAGATGATAAATTTATAGATGGAAAATTATCTAAACTTAAAGATAACCAAGAATTTATAAATGATAAAGAGGAAAAAGTATTTAGTTTCTATAAACCTGATTCTGACGATGAAGATATTAATCACGATGATTTTGAAATCTTTATGGATGAATATGGAGTAGAAGATGCGAGAAAACCTGAATTAAGAAAAAAAATGTTTTAAAGGGCTTAAAAACCCTTTTTTTTGGTGGTGATTAGATGGAAAAACTTATAGATAAATTTATTGAGTATTTAAAAGTACAAAAGAATTATTCTGAATATACATTACTTAATTATGAAAAAGATTTGGTTGAATATAATGAATTCTTAAAAAAAGAACATTATAACTATAATTCTATGGATTATAAGAAGTGTACTAATTATTTGTTATATTTAGATTCTAAAAAATTAAAAAAGACTAGTGTTTCTAGAAGACTTAGTTCTCTTAGGACATTTTATAAGTTTTTAGTATTAAATAATTATACTGATAACAATCCATTTTTATTAGTGTCATCACCAAAAAAAGAAAAGAGAATACCTAAATTTATTAATTATAATTCTATAGAAGAAATATTTAATATACCTAATTTGAAGACTAAAGAAGGTCAAAGAGAAAGAGTTATTCTAGAAATATTATATGGATCTGGTGTTAGAGTATCAGAACTTGTTAATATAAAAATAAAGGATATAGATTTTGATAATAAGAATATATTAATATTTGGTAAAGGATCTAAAGAAAGAATGGTTTCGTTTGGAGAACCTGCATTAGATTCTATTAATATGTATATGAAAGATGCTAGAAAAGAGTATTTGGGTAATAATAATAGTGAGTATTTAATAGTAGGAAAAAATGAAGAAAAGTTGACTACTAGAAGAATTGAACAGATTATTAATTCATTAATAGATAAAACAAGTATTAAAATGAATATCACTCCACATATGTTTAGACATACTTTTGCGACTCATTTACTTGATAATGGATCAGATTTAATCGCAGTTCAAGAGTTGTTAGGGCATGAGTCATTATCTTCTACAGAAATATATACTCATGTATCAAATGAGCATCTAAGAGAAGTATATATTAAGTGTCATCCTAGAAATAGAAAATAGTGATTTTTTGACAAAATAGATACTTTATTGTAATATATCCCTCGTTGAAGGGGTATTTTTATGGATATTATAGATTTAAATAAAGATAAGTTAAAAGGTAAAAGAGTATTAAAGGAAGATGAAGTATGGACAGATGAAAAATATGTATATAAGAATGCATTTTCATTTAATTCTAATGTTGAGTATTTAGATATTTTTTATCTTTTAAAGGGTAATGAATTTGAAAATTTAACTATGCCTAAGTATGAATTATATGTTAGTAATAAACCTTATGGTTATGTTACTGATTATTTATATAAATATAAATCTGTAAGAGAATACCTTAGAAAATCTAAAATAACTTATAAAAATAAGCTTGAGATAATAAAAAGAATAATAAATACAATTAAAAAAATGCATAATGAATTAGAAATCGTTCATGGTGATTTAAATCCATCAAATATTATGATAAAGGATACTAATATTGAAGTAGTGGATTTTGATAATATGGGTATTAAAGGCGCTACTTCTGATAAATATTATAAAAGTAAACAATTGGATGATATGAAATGTTTAACTACGTTATTATTTGATATACTATGTGAAACAGATATAAATATGGATTCTGAATTATTCGCATTAATAGATTTAATGGATGTAAGTAAAGAATTTAAGTCTTATTTATCTAATTGTTTAAAATATGATGATTCAGTTTTAGGAGTATATCCTGATGAATATATTAAAGAAATAAATGGTACAATAGAATATAGTTTAAAGAATAAAGTGAGGGATTTAAAATGATAGATATTTTTACTAATAATCTTCCTAGTATAGATTTACATGGTGAAGATAGGGTAAATGCTGTTATAAAAGTTGATGAATTTATTACTGATTCTATTAAACTTAAGCATAAAAAAATAGTAGTTATTCATGGTAAAGGTGAATGGATATTAAAAGATGCTATTCATAACTATTTAAAAACTGATAAAAGAGTAAAAGAATATACCTTAGATATTAATATAGGTCAAACAATAATTAGTCTTAAAATAGACTAATTTTTGTTTCTAAAATTTGACAAATTGTTAAAAATGACTATAATACATGGGCAATCGAAAAGGGGGATCTTTTTAATATAGGTTAAAAAGGTCAAAAATGTGTTTTTTGTTTAGTTTTAAATATGTTTCTAAAATTTGACAAATATATTAACTTATGTTAGTATAGAACACGTTTTATTTAAAAAGAAGGGGGACTTTTTATGAAAAACTCAAACTTTTTTAGGGATTTATTAGTAAAGATATTATTAATAGTTATTTTTATATTTTTATTAATGTATTTATTCCCAATGCCAAATTTACAACCTTTTTATAGTTCAATATTTAATAATAATATTCAAACTATGAAAGATGCAGCAGAAGATTATTATACAACTGAAAGAATGCCAAAAGAAGATGGTAAATCAACTAAGATGACTTTACAAGAGATGATTGATGATAAATTAATCATTCCATTTGTTGATAAGGATAATAAACCTTGTGATACAAAGAAATCTTATGTTAAAGTTACAAAGAATAAAAATGAATATGATTTAAAAGTATCATTAACTTGTGGTAAAGAATCAAATTATGTTATAGAAAAAATTGGTTGTTATAATTTCTGTCCTACAGGTAATTGTACATTAGCAGAAATTAAACAAAATGAAAATGCTGCAAAACAAGATGTAAATACTAAAACAGATAAAGATGGTAATGTAACAGTTGTTGTACCTAATGGTGGAAAATATATTTATGAATATGAATATAAGAAAACCATTAATACAGAAAACTGGAAATTAGGTGACTGGAGAAATACTACAGTTAAAGAATCTAAAGATGTTAAATTAGTAGATAAGAGAACTCAATATACTGGTCAAAAGAAAGTTACATCTGGTACAACTTTATATGAACAAATCGCATATGGTACTAAAGAATCATATACTTATGATAAGGATTGGACTGATAGTACTAAATGTACAGGTAATTGTTCATTATGGAAAGATAGAACATTATATACTGGTCAAAAGAAAGTAGAAACAAAGACTACTCAATATAAACATATTAAGTACGCTACAAAAGATAATTGGAGATATGATGAAAACTGGACTGAAGATACAACATGTACTCCAAAATATAAAGCAGAAAAGAATGCTGATGGTACTGGATATGATGCAGAAACTTGCCAATTATGGAAAGAAAGAACATTATATACAGGACAAAAGAAAATAAGTTCAGGTACAACTGAATATAAACATGAAAAGTACGCTACAAAAGATAATTGGACATATGATAATGATTGGACAAATGAAGTTAAAACTGAAACAGCTAACTTAAAGATATGGAAAGAAAGAACATTATATACTGGTCAAAAGAAAATTGAGACAAAGACTACTCAATATAAACATATTAAATATGGTACTAAGTATGAATGGGAAACTTCAGATTGGACAACAGCTACAACTAAGGAAACAGATGATGTTAAATTAGTTGATACAAGATATACTGTTAGAAAAACAGTTAAAACTACAACTACTTCATGTGATGATTGGACATTAGATACTACTTGGTATTCAAGTAAGCCAGCTGATACATCTACTAGAAAATATTCTAGTACTCCAGCTAAGACTCAAACTTCTACTAACTGGGTAGTTATAGATGATTCATTAAAATCAAGAACAACTCATTCAACATATGAAGGAGATCTATGGTATGAATTATTAAGTGAAAGCTTTGAGAAATGTACATCTAATTGTGGTAGTGATATTTATACTAGATATTATTACTATAGAGTTAAGAAGAAAACTACTTCTTATACTTATCAATATAATTATTGTACACCAAAGACTACATCTAGTACTTCTACAGATGAAAAAGTTATTTCTTCTGCTGAATTACAAACTTATAAGAATAATGGTTATACTGTAGTTAAAACTGAATATAAGTGGAAAGTTAGAACTACTATTAAGTATGTTGAAGATGTTAAGTGGACAACAAGTATCACTCCACCAAGTGGATATGAATATACTGGTAAGAGTTCAACTACTACAACAGTTAAGTATGAACAATTAGATAAATGGGTTACAAATAAAGATAACCTTGGAGAATATACTTATAATATTAAAACATTTAAACAATATAAGTATGCTCATAATAATCCAACTAGATACTTAGTAGATGTTAAGTGGACAACAAGTATCACTCCACCAAGTGGATATGAATATACTGGTAAGAAAGCTACTACAACTACAGTTAAGTATGAACAATTAGATAAGTGGGTTACAAGTAAAGATAAACTTGGAGAATATACTTATAATATTAAAACATTTAAACAATATAAGTATGCTTATAATAGACCTTATACATATATAGTAGATATTAAGTGGACTGATAGCATTACTCCTCCAACTGGATATAAGTATGCTAATAAGAAAGCTACTACAACTACTATTAAGTATGAACAATTAAATAAATGGGTTACAAGCCAAGATAAACTTGGAGAATATACTTATAATATTAAGACTAGAAAACAATATAAATATAAGTACTTACATACTGAAAGATATGTAAAAGATACTATCTGGACAACTGAAAAAGTTGCTAGACAAGGATATGAGTTAACTGGTAATACTAAGACTACTTCTAAAACTACTTATATAGATTTAGGTAAGTGGGTTAATAGTAAATCAGATCTTGGAGAATATACTTATAATATTAAGACAAGAACTCAATATAGATATAAATATCGTACAGTAGATAGTAAGACTGAATATAAGTGGGCTCGTACTAATCCAGGTAATGGATTTGAACCTACTGGAAATTCTAGAAAAGTATGGATTCAAGATTATACTCCAATAAATAGACAAAAATAAGCTAGAAATAGCTTATTTTTTTTTGTTTATTTATGATACAATTAGAGAAAGGAGGTATTAATATGATAGTAGATGTATTAGTGGAAATTAATATTGGTAAAAAAGATAAGACTTTTTCTTATATAGTTCCTGATAATCTAATAGATAAAGTGGATATAGGAAAAAGAGTATTAATACCTTTTGGAAGACAAGTAATAGAAGGTTTTATATTAGATATAAAAAAAGAAACTAGTATAGATTTAAAAGAAATTATAGATGTTATAGATGAAGAAAGAATATTAAATGATGAATTATTAGATTTAGGTAAAAGAATAAGTGATATGACTATTAGTAATCTAGTATCTGTTTATCAAGCAATGTTACCTAAAGGATATAAGGCATCTAAAAAGAGTAATGTTAAAGATAAATTAGTAGGTTATTTAAGAGTAATAGATTTTGATAAAGCTAATTCATTTGTTAATACTAGTAAAGCTAAAAAACAAGTAGAAATAGTTAATAGTTTATTAAGTGAAGATATTGAATCAAAGTATTTTAATTCTCAAACTATTAAATCTTTAATAGATAAAGGTATTATAGAAAAGTATTATAAAGAAGAATATAGATTAAAAAGTGATTTAAATGAGAAAGTAGTACATGAATTAAATCCTTATCAAAAAGAAGCATATAATAGTATTATAAATAGTAATAAAGATGTAGTTTTATTAAACGGTGTGACTGGTTCAGGTAAAACAGAAATATATATGAAATTAATTGATGATCAGTTAAAACTAGGAAAAGAAGCTATTATGCTTGTTCCTGAAATAAGTTTAACACCTCAAATAATAGATAGATTTAAATCTCATTTTAGTGAAGATATATCAGTATTACATAGTGCTTTATCAGATGGTGAAAAGTATGATGAATATAAGAAAATACTTCGTAAAGAAGTTAAGATTGTAGTAGGTGCTAGATCTGCTATATTTGCGCCATTTACTAATATAGGAATCATTATTATAGATGAAGAACATTCTAATACTTATAAACAAGATCATAATCCTAGATATAACGCAATAGAAGTGGCTTTTTTAAGAGGAAAAATGCATAATGCTAAAGTTATACTAGGTTCTGCAACTCCTACAATAGAAAGCTTCGCAAGAGCTAAAAAAGGGTATTATGAATTAGTTAAATTAGATCATAGAGCAAATAATGCTACATTACCACTTGTTAATATAGTTGATATGTCTAAAGAAATAAGAAAAGGAAATAGATTATTTTCTAGAGATTTATTACTAAATATAGAAGATAGATTACAAAAGAATGAACAAATAATGTTATTACTTAATAAAAGAGGTTATTCTACTTATTTAATGTGTGAAGAGTGTGGAGAAGTATTAAAGTGTCCTCACTGTGATATTACTTTAACATATCATAAGACTAGTGACATGAATAGATGTCATTATTGTGGATATGCAGAAAAGAATAATCATAAGTGTAAAAACTGTAAGAAAGATAGTCTTAAATTAATGGGATATGGTACTGAAAAAATAGAAGAAGAAATATCTAAATTATTCCCAAGTTCTAAAGTACTAAGAATGGATATAGATACAACTTCTAAAAAAGGATCTCATAAAGAAATAATAGATAAGTTTAATAATCATGAAGCAGATATATTAGTAGGTACTCAAATGATTGCGAAAGGACTAGATTTTCCACTAGTTACATTGGTAGGAGTAATAAATGCAGATACTATACTAAATCTACCAGATTTTAGATCATGTGAAAGAACATATGATTTACTTTCTCAAGTATCAGGTAGAGCGGGTAGATCATCTATTCCAGGTAAAGTAATAATTCAAACTTATAACCCAGATAATTATTCTATAAAACTATCTAAGAATCATGATTATGAAAAGTTTTATAATGAAGAAATACTAATTAGAAAAAAACTATATTATCCTCCATATTCTTTTATAGCGTTAATAAAAGTAGGAGGTAAAGATTATAAATATTCTATAAATGAAGCATCTAAGATAGGTGATTACTTAAGAAAAAAAGTAGATAAAGAGATAATTTTAGGTCCATCCGCATCATCATTATCTAAAATAAATAATATTTATTATTTTGAAATTATTATTAAATATAGAGATAAAGAAAATATAATAAAACTCTTAAATGAAGTAAAATTACTAACAGAAAATAATAATAAAATAAGAGTAGAATTTGATATAAATCCAAGCAATTTTTAAAAAAGTAATTATTTACTTTTTTTCTTTTGTATGTTAGTATAATTTATAACATGGGGGACGCTATGAGTCATATTTCTAATAATGAAGATATTAATAAATTAATTAATTATTTTGAAGGTACCATAGATATTAAGAATCCTTGCGGGATGAATAAGATAAAGAAGCTAATAAAAGATGATCCTTCATCAAGTGACTTAGGTGTACTACGCAATTATTTATATGGTAAGTTATTAGAAACAGGAAAAAATATTAAGTCTCTTGAAAGAGAAGTTTTAAACGATACTTATAAAAAACAAGAAAAAGTATTAAATGTATATAGATCAATATTAAACTGTAATTTTGATTTTGCAGTAACATATTGGTCTTCTTTGCTTGGTTTAACTCCAGAATATAATTCTATATATGATGGATTTAAAAACTTTGGACTTTATTCTGATTTAAATAATAAAAATGAGTTCTATCAAGAATTAAGTAAATTTATAAAAAACGAAAAATTTGATGAAAATGTATTTAATTGTTTAAAACGTAATACATCTAAATATCCAGATGAACAACAAATAAGAATTAATTATAGTAAACAAAAACATAATGTTGATAATTGTACTAAGGAATTGGGTATATATGGAGAACTTATTTCGTATAGATTTTCTAAACAAGAATTAATTAATCAGGGTAAAGAAGAGTTATCAGATAGAGTAATATGGGTTGCGAGAGATATAGGTGATTTTTTTGGATTTGATCAGACATCATTTGATGAAAATGAAGAAGAAATGTTATTAGAAGTAAAAGCAACAGATTCAATTAATTTTGAAAAAGAAAAAGATAGTTTTTATGTAACTCAAAATGAATTTCAAAATATGAAAGAATTAAAAGATGAATACCAGTATTATATTGTAAGAGTATATATAGATAGTGATGGAGTTGGTCATTTATATTATTTAAGACCAAATAAAGATATGAGTGTTGAATATGGCGATATTAAATATGTTACTGATGGAAAAATAGGGAAAAATAAAAATACATATGAATATAAAAGAGAACCAAAGAAAAAAATATATAAGTTAGACTAGGGGGATTATTATGAAGTATATTGATAAAGTTTTATCTAAAAAAGGAATATTATCTGAAGAAGAATATGAACAAGAATTAGTAAACAAAATTAATGAGTTAGAAAAAGAATATAACAGATTATTAAAATTAGATTTTGCAGTAGAAGAACTATATAATAAAAAAACATTTAAAAGACAAATTAAAAATATTAAACCAAAAATTAAAGATATTAAACAAAAATTAAGAGTTTTACAAAAAGAATTAGATGAATACGGATATGAAGGTAGTATCTATAACAATATAAGTTACTTTGTTATAGAACTAGATTATTTATTTAAATCAAATGCTTATAATAGTTTTTATAAATTAAAAACTGAAAAAGATCCTAAAAAGAAATTAAAACTATATAGAAAAGTATTTGTTTCTTTAATAGAAGATTATAATGAATTAGATATGAAAGATTATAAGCATAAAAGAATAACAAATAATATAATTAATTTAATGAGATGTAAAATATATAAAGAGAAAGCAAAAGTAAGGAAACTTATTCAAATTGAATCTATAGAAGATAAAGAAATAAAACCTAAAATAAAAGAAGAAAAAACCGAAGTAATAAGAGATTATGTTGATATTACAGATGCTTATATTCTAAAGAACGAAGATATAAAAGAAGTAATGCTTTCTTTTAAAAATATGGTAAGAAATTCTTCTATAACAGTTGATTTTGTTAATTATGTATCTATTATTAGAAAAAGATTAATAGATGAAGATGCATTAGATGAAAATTTTGAGTTAATTAATAGAGTAATAGATAGTATTAAATATCGTAAATTAGAATTAAAGAAACCAGATAAGAAAGAGAAGAATATACTTAGATTATGTATAAATGAATTAAAAGAATTAAGTGATACAATTCTTTTAAGAAGAACACCTATAAAAGAAGAACATGACTATAAATTTGATATTATATTTGAATTATTAAAAGATAAGAAACATTATCAACTAATTAAAAAGATGATACTTGATTGTCCTTCTATCGTAAATGTTAGAAATAATAAAAGAAGTATATTATCATATATATTACAATTATATATAAATAATTATATGATGATTCTAGAAGAACATAGATATAACTATAATATTGATTATTTAAAAGAAGTGTATAAGTTATTCTTATCTAGTAGTAGTTTATATTTAACAAATGAAGATAAAATTGAATTAGATTCAATTTTAGATGAATATATATACAAGATAAGTGAATTAGATATAAATTCTAAAAAGAAGAATTATGCTATTAACGAAGCTAAAGATTTATATGTTGATAATTTAAATAAAGATAATAATTATATAAAGAATATAGATAAATATAAGTTTGATGCAGATATAAAAGAACTAGAATTTTTAGATCCAAATCATTCTAAAAGACCAACAGAAATAGATTTAACTCATGAACATACATTTAGTCTTGAAAACCCATATATTTGTTATTCCTTAACTTCAGAAAAAGGAATACTAGTTTTAAAAATACATACTGTAGATTTATCTAATATTGCGTTTGAAGGTTCTGAAATAGAAAAGTATATTTATAACTGCATGATGGATAATAAAAAAATAAATAGTACTTTATCAAATTATCTAGAGTTTAAAGAAGGAGAAACAGTATCAGCGCTTACTTATGAAATAAGAGATATAACAAATAAATCTAAAAATAAAAAAGAATTAAGAATATATAAAAGTAGAATAAAAGTAGATGGAGAAATACTTGATTATGCATCTGATCCATATGTTTATAAAGATTTAAATACTGTAATTCATAATTATATCAATGAAAATGGTAATGTTAATTTAAAAGGTTTAAATAAGATAGAATATATATTAAATGATATATTGAAGAAAGAATATTTAAAAACAGCTAGAAATAATAATTTACCTATTATCACTAAGAAAGAAAGAAAAGTACCAGCTATTGATCCTGAATCATTATCTAATATACAAGTAACACTAGAAAAATTAGGTAGAAATAAAGATTCTAAAAAAATATCAAATATCTTAGAAGAATCTATTACAGATAAATGGTATGATTCAGTAACAAGATATAATGATATTGGTGATTTAAATATATCTGGTAATCCTAATTATTTATATTTAATGAATCAAAGAATGATTAAATTAATTCATTTAAATGAAAGACAATTAACACAAGAAAGATTTGCTACTATCAAAGAAAAAACAATTGAAGAATATAGTGATATAATAAATAAACTAAATGAAATAACAGGTCATAAAACAGAAGAAGATTTTGATTATAAAAAGAGAAGAAATTTCAAGAGTTTTGTATTACAAAAAGAAGAGTAAAATCTTCTTTTTTTATTTATAAAACCTTGTAAAAGATATATTCATATGCTATAATATGTTTGCTTTTTATAAAAAAATGCACAAATATTGATTTATGAACCGAGTGCTAGTAATAGTGGGGAGTAAAGAAGAGATATTTGGAAGAGAAACAAAAGGAGGAATTTTTTATGTCAGTAGTTTCAATGAGCTATTTATTAGAAGCAGGTGTTCATTTTGGTCATCAAACTAAAAGATGGAATCCAAAAATGAAACAATTTATATATACATCAAGAGATGATATATATATAATTGATTTACAAAAGACTGTAGATCAAATTGAAGAAGCGTATGCAGCGCTAAAGAAAATTGCAGAAGATGGTGGAAAAGTTATCTTTGTTGGAACAAAGAAACAAGCACAAGAAGCAACTATGGAAGAAGCAACTAGAACAGGAAGTTACTATGTAACTGAAAGATGGTTAGGTGGAACATTAACTAACTTTAGAACAATCAGAAGAAGAATTAACAGATTAGAACAAATTGAAAAGATGGAAGAAAATGGTACTTTTGATGCTCTACCAAAAAAAGAAGTATTAAAGATCAGAAAAGAATATGAAAAATTAATGACTTATTTTGTTGGTATTAGAGATATGAAGAAAATACCTGATGCAATGGTTATTGTTGATCCTAAGAAAGAATACAATGCTATTAGAGAAGCACATAAATTAGGTATTCCAGTATTTGGTATCGTAGATACTAATTGTGATCCAGATGATTTAGATTACCCAATCCCAGGTAATGATGATGCTGTTAGAGCTATTAAAGTAGTTTTAGGAGTTTTAGCTAATGCTATTGCTGAAGCTACAGGTAAAGAAATGGTTGATTACATTACTGAAGATGATAAAGCTGTAGCAGCAACTGTTAAAGAAGAATCAAAAGAATTAAAATCTGAAGCTGAACCAGTTAAAGAAGCTAAAGCTGAAGAAAAGAAACCAGCTAAGAAAGTTACTAAAAAAGAAGAAGTAAAAGAAGAAAAGAAAGAAACTAAAAAAGCAACTAAGAAAGAAGAAAAAGTAGAAGTTAAAGAAACTAAGAAAACTACTAAAAAAGAAGCTAAAGAAGATTTATCTACTAAAACAGTAGCTGAATTAAAAGAAATGGCTAAAGCTAAGGGTGTTGAAGGTTATAGTAAATTAAAAAAAGCTGAATTAATTGATGCTTTAAAGTAGAAAGGGATATTTAAATGGATGCAAGTTTAATTAAAAAATTAAAAGATATGACTAATGCTGGATTAATGGATTGTAAGAAAGCATTAGAAGCAAGTAATGAAAATATTGATGAAGCAGTTAAATGGTTAAGAGAAAAAGGAATCAGTAAAGCTGCTAAAAAAGCTGATAGAATTGCAGCTGAAGGATCAAGTTTAGTAATGGTAGATGGAAATAATGCTGTTATAGTTGAATTAAACTGTGAAACAGATTTCGTTTCTGCTAATGAAAAATTTACTAACTTATTAGAAAAAATAGCTAAAACTATTATTAATAGTGATGCTAAAACTGTAGAAGAAGCATTAGAATTAAAAACTGATGAAGGAACATTAAATGATGATATTATTAATGTTACTGCTACTATGGGTGAAAAAATTAGTTTAAGAAGATTTACTAAAGTTACTAAAGCTGAAGGTGAAGTATTTGGTAAATATATTCATATGGGTGGTAAAATTTCTGCTTTATGTTTAGTTGAAGGAACAGATGAAGCTGTTGCTAACGATGTAGCTATGCATTTAGCTGCTATGAATCCTAAATATGTTAGTAGAGATGTAGTTCCTGGATCAGTTATTGAAGAAGAAAGTAAAGTTTTAAAAGAACAAGCTATTAATGAAGGTAAACCTGCTGATATAGCTGAAAAAATGGTTCAAGGAAGAATTAATAAATACTATAAAGATATAGTTATTACTGAACAAGAATTTGTTAAGAATCCTGATGTTACTGTAGGAACATATTTAAAGAATAATAATAGTACTTTAAAAGATATGATTCGTTATGAAGTAGGAGAAGGAATCGAAAAGAAAGAAGAAAACTTTGCTGAAGAAGTTGCTAAACAAATAAATGGATAAGAGTTGATCTCTTATCTTTTTTATTGAAAATTAGTATTAGATGTAGTAAAATGAATATATATGAAAGGAAGATATAATTTTTATGGATGATATTTTATTAATCGCTGAAGAAGAAATGGAAAAAGCAATAAGTACTATGCAAGATAGACTTAGTAATATACGTGCAGGAAGAGCAAATCCTTCAATGTTAGATACTGTTAAAGTAGAATATTATGGTGCTTTAACTCCTCTTAATCAACTTGCTAATGTATCTGTACCAGAAGCTAGAAAATTACAAGTTAAACCATTCGATAAGAGTTGTTTATCAGATATAGAAAAGGGTATATATGAAGCTAATTTGGGTTTAACTCCAAATAATACTGGAGAAGTTATTTTTATTACTATTCCAGAATTAACTGAAGATAGAAGAAGAGAATTAGTTAAACAAGCTAAAGGTATCGCAGAAGATGGTAAAATAGCTTTAAGAAAAGTAAGACAAGAAGCTAATGATGATATTAAGAAACTAGAACTTAATGAAGATGAAGAAAAGAGAAGTCTTAATGAAGTTCAAGATTTGATTAACGATTATAATAAAAAAGTAGACGATATACTTGAAGAAAAAGAAAAAGAATTAATGACTATATAAAAAAGTGCTTATTTAAGCACTTTTTTTATGTTTGTGCATAGAATTATATTAAGGAGTGATTTTATGTCTAAATATAGAGAAATAGTTACTAAAGCAGTCATAGGTAAAGGAAAGAAGTATTTTAAAAATAAGTATTCAGTTAATTCTGATATAACTCCATCAACTATATTAGGTTGTTGGATAGTTAATCATAAATTTAAAGGTAGATTAGATAATGATGATGCAGTAGTAGATGGATCGTTTGATATTAATATATGGTATTCTTCTGATAATAATACTAAAACTAATGTTATTAAAGAGACAATTAATTATAACGAAGTAATTAATATCAAATCTAAAATAGATGTTGATTTAGATTCATCTGAGATAATAGTAAAAGTACTTAAACAACCTGAATGTTTAAATGTTAATATAAATGGAAATACAATTGATTTTGAAATAGAAAAAGAACTAGGTATAGAGGTAGTAGGTGATACAAAAGTTAAGATATTAACTGAAGATGATGAAGATGAGTGGCAAGTATTTGATGATAAAATAGAAGAAGAAATAGATAAAATAGATGAAAATTTTATTAATTAATATAATGTCAACATAAAAGGTTGACATTATATTTTTTTTGTATTATAATTTTATTAGTTTTGAAGGAGGGATATCATGGCTGTTAAAATTAGATTAAAGAGAATGGGTGCTAAAAAAAGACCATTTTATAGATTAGTTGCTGCTGATTCTAGAAGTCCTAGAGATGGAAAATTTATTGAAAATTTAGGTACTTATAATCCATTAGATGGACAAGTTGAAATCAAAGAAGAAGAAGTAATGAAATGGTTAGGAAATGGAGCTATTCCTACTGATACTGCTAGAAATATTTTATCTAAAGCAGGTGTTATGGAAAAATTTGCTGCATCAAAAAGAGGTAAATAATTATGTCTATAGTAGAATTAACTGAAATGATAGTTAAATCATTAGTAAAAGATGCAGATTCTGTCAGCGTTAAAGAATTTCAAACAGAAGAAAATGAAATATCTATAGAAATAGTAGTTAGTGAAGAAGAAGCAGGTGCTTTAATAGGTAAATCTGGTAAGGTTATTAATTCTATTAGAACTATTCTTCAAGCTAGTTCTTATTTAAAAGATAATAAAAAGGTAAAAGTAAACATTACAAGCGTATAATGTTTGCTTTTTTATTTGTTTTGTGTTAAGATAAATAATCAAGTTCGAGGGGTGTAATTATGAACAAGAAAAAGTTATTTAATTTTTTGATATTTATACCATTTGCAATCGCAGTAGGATCGTTTGTATTATATTTTAAATATCTATTTACTATTAAAAGTGCAGGTGCTTCAAAAGTAAGTGAAATGTTAACTGTATCTCTAGTAAGATATAGAAATATTGGTGTATTTTGTTTAGCTTTAGGTGTATTCTTATTATTTATTAAAACATTATTTGATTATTTCAGAATAGATGATGATTTAAATGTTAGAAATGAGAGAGTATTAGATAAGATATCTAATAGAATTGAAACCGAAGATACAAAATATACATTTAATGAAAATAATATAATAAGTGATTTATTAGGAGGAAAAGTATTAAAAGCTGTTTTCCATAATTCTGATATTCAAAATAGATTAATTAGTTTTAAAGGTTATAACAGTAATAACAATACTATTGAATTTGTAGATTTATCAAAAACTAATAAAAAGACAGTTAAAAAAGAAGAAACAAAAGTTATTTCTTCACCAGTTATTAACGAATATGTAGTAAGTAAGAAAGAACCTAAATTTGATGGTAGATATTTTAAAAGATGTTATAAATGTGATAATGTAATTGCGAAAGATGCAGTTATGTGTGTACATTGTGGAACAATGTTAAAGGAAACTAAAGAAGAAAAGAAAAGAACTATATTTAATCCAATTATATTTGTTCTTAATTTAATAGTAATATTATTATGTATTATTCTAGTGTTATTATGTTTAAGTAGAATAACAGGTCAATCTAGAATTAATAGAAATAATTTAAATATTAATACAATTCAAATAAACAAATAAAAACTATTAACTTTTGTTAATAGTTTTTTATTTTACATTACTATATGCTAGTTCATCTAATTTATAGTTTTCTTCTTTAAATTCAAATTCTTTATTTTTACTTAGAATTAATTCTTTAATAAAGTATGAACAAAATTTTGGATTTCTAACTAGCAATGGACCAATAATATATGTTCCATAAAAGTTATCTAGTTTTATTATACTTTCATCATAAGTAAGTATATTTCCAACATGGTTTTCAAAACCAATTATATTTTCATCAATTATATCTGTTTTTATATTTACATCTTTTACTATTCTTTTTTGATACATTGATACATAATCAAATATACCTAAAGTTTTAGTCTTTTTATTTTTTGATATTATATAGTTTCCAAATAATTCTACTGAATTACCTGTCGCTAAAACAAATTTATTATCTTTTATGTATTTTTCTAATTCTTTTTTATCTTTCTTTAAGTCATCAATTGCAACAAGTATATTATCTTCAGTTCCGCTTCCTATATAAATTAAATCTAATTTACTGAAATCTTTTTTATCCCCAACTGATAAATATTCTATTTTTACATCAATTCCTTGTTCTTCTAAATGATATTTTAAAGTTTTTATATTTCCTGAATCTCCATATAAATTTAATAAGTCATAGTAAAGATATCCAATAGTTATTTTCATTTTTCTTCCTCCTTTACTTGTACTTTTTCAATAAATGGATTTACGTAATCAAAATTTAGAATTGCGTATATATTTCCTTTAGTTTTATTATCAATAGTTTCTTTTATATCAGTTAAATCTTTTAAAATAATAATATTTTCTTCTTTTATATTTGCGTATTTTAATCTTGTTGCAATATCATAAGCATATGGTCCAGCACATATTACTTTATCTATATTTGATTCATTTAATAGTTCAAAGTAAATATCATATAACCATGATAAATCAAAATGATTATATCTTCTACTAATTTCTCTAAGACCTAGTACAATAGTCTTTTTTTCTTTATCCATTGCAGTATAAATTAACGATAGGTTATAAGTAGCGTTATTTTCTGCCTTACAGTTTAATATACAATATTTTCTGTTATCTATTTCAAATTCATTGAATATTTTTTTATTAATTTCAGAGTTTTCTATAGTATTTATTATTATATCTTTATCTATATTTAACATAGAGCAAAGAGAGTATACTCCTGCGATATTATATAAATTAAATAAAATATAATTTTTAACTTTTATTTTATCATTATTAATAGTTATTTCATTATTCTTATAATCTACTTTAGTAATAGAGTAATCTATATTATCTCTTTTAAAATCACATTTTGTACATTTATAATTACCAACACTTCCATAATGATAATAATCAAATATTAATTTGTTATGACATTTAGGACAATATGAATAGTCTTTAATATCATCTCTATCTTTATAACTATACTTAGTTTTATCAAGTCCAAAATAAGTAATATTTCCTTTATGAATTAAACTAAATTTTCTAAGTATTGGATCATCTCCATTAACTATTAAATTAGTTTCTTCACTTAAACCTTTAGCTATTTCATTAAATACTATATCAAAAGTACCTTGTCTAGGAGGTTGATCTCTTGTTATATTATTTACTATTAAATACTTAGGTTTAATATGTTTTGTTACTATTTTTAAATATCTTTCATCTACTTCTAAAACTAATGCATCAGCATTCAATTTTTTTCCTCTTACTGAATTAACTATCGCAGTAGCGACACCAAATATTAAATTAGATCCTTCTTTATTAGTACATACTTTTTGATTATTATTTTTTAATATATCACATATTAAACTAACTGTACTTCCTTTACCAGAAGAACCTGTTACCATAATTATATTTTCAGGATATTTAACTTTTTTTAAATACTCTGGAAATAATTTTAATACAACTTTCCCTGGAAAAGAAGATGCATTAAATTTAAATAGTTTTTCTATTTTTGTTATACTTTTTCCTATAAATGTTCCTATCATAATATCACCTAAATTAATTATAGCATTGATTTATATAAAAGTATAGGTTGTATTTTTTGCTTTAATATAGTAAAATATTATTCGTAAAAGGGTGATATTATGGGAAGAGCTTATGAAGTAAGAAAAGCTGCAATTCAAAAAAATGGAGCTGCTAAAGCTAAGATTTATTCTAACTTTGCTAAAGAAATATATATAGCAGCTAAATCAGGTGGAACTAATTTAGAAGCTAATGATAAATTAAAGAGTTTAGTTGAAAAAGCTAAAAAGAATCAAGTTCCAAGTGATATTATAAATAGAGCAATTGATAAAGTTAATGCTGGTGTTGATGAAAATTATCAATCACTTAGATATGAAGGTTTTGGTCCAGGGGCATCAACTGTTATAGTAGATTGTCTAACAGATAATGTTAATAGAACTGTAGGATTTGTAAGACCTGCTTTTACTAAATGTAATGGTAAATTAGGTGTTACTAATTCAGTAACTCATTTCTATGAGAATCTAGCTATATTCTCCGTTAAAAATAGTAATGAAGAAGAAGTGTTTGAAGCGTTAATGGATGCTGGAGTAGATGTAAAAGATATTGAAACAGAAGATGATGAAGTAGTTATTACTGCGGATGCTAAAGAATATAATAATGTTAAAAAAGCTTTAACAGGTGCTAATTTAGAAATAGAATTAGATGAAGTAAGTATGGTTGCGTTAGATAAAGTAACTTTAGAAGGTGAAGATCTAGAACTATTTAATAAATTAATGAATATGTTAGATGAAATAGAAGATGTACAAAATGTATATCATAATGTAGAATTATAAGACTTTTTAAAAGTCTTTTTATTTTTTTTAAAATGTGGTATCATAAAAATAGAGGATACGTATATGAAAAAGAGAAGAAAAAGACTCAGAATAGATAGAATTGCGTATTGTTTAGCGTTATTAATTCTATTTGTAATGGGAATTGTATTTGGTATAAAAGCTTTACTTAATTTAAGAATATATAATAGTATTAAAAAGAATGGTTCTGTAAAATTATATAAACAAGAAGTAAAAGTTTGGAAAAAAACATTAAATTATGTTCATGATGATATTGATACAGTTACTATAAAATATAGAAGTAATACTATGGAAATGGATTCAAGTAAATTTAAAAACGGAATGAATCTTAAACTTAATACATATAAAAAGTATGTTGATGAAGCTCTTTTTGATAACGTAAAAACTTTATATATAGAAAAAAATGATATTTTAAATAGAACTGATAAACTAACTATAAAATTACCTAGATACTTATATAAAAATGGTATTGTTGATATATATGGTGTTAAAAATAAGAATGATATTATCTTACTTGCGCCTTCAGTAAAAGTAGAAGATAAATATATTACTTTTAATATTAATCATAATTATGATGATTTCTTTATAACATATATAAAAGGTAAAAGTATATCTTCTTCAAATAATTTAAATATTAGTGTAGGAGAAAGCAGAACGTTAAATGCAAAAATAAATCCTAGTAATTCTACTTATAATAAACTAGATTATAAATATGATAAAAAGATAGTGTCAGTAAAGAATGGAGTAGTTACTGGTAAGAAAGCAGGTACTACATATATAACAGTAACTTCTAAAAAAGATAGAATAGATAAAGAAATAAAGGTAACTGTTAAAAAGGAGAAAAAACAAGAAGTGAAGAAAGAAGAAAAGAAAGAAAAACCAGTTATTGAAACTAAACCACAATTATCTACTGTTGATGGTATAACTTATATTGATGGAATAATGATTGTTAATAAAACTTATCCACTTCCTTCAACTTATAATCCAGGTGGATTAACTGATGAATTTATGGATGCTTTTTATGAAATGCAATCAGCTGCTAGATTAGATGGTATATCTTTATTTGTGGCTTCTGGTTTTAGAGATTATGATTATCAAAAAGATTTATATGAAGCTTATGTAAAAAGAGATGGTAAAGCTGCTGCAGATACTTATTCAGCAAGACCAGGTTATTCAGAACATCAAACAGGTTTAGCGGCAGATATAAATGCTGCTGATTCATCATTCCATGATACTGCGGAAGCTAAATGGTTAGATGAAAATTGTTATAAATATGGATTTATAATTAGATTTCCTAAAGGTAAAGAACAATTTACTGGATATGTATATGAATCATGGCATTTAAGATATGTAGGTAAAGATATTGCTAAAAAAATACATGATGCGGGTGGAATATCTTTAGAAGAATATTATGGATTAACTTCAGAGTATAAGGACTAGTAGGGGACTTATGCTCTTTTTTCTTGACATTTTCCGAAAATATGGTATATTAGTAAGCCAATAGAGGGGGTATGTTCGTTATGAAAAAGATATATGATAGAGAAAACGTAAAAAATACTATTAAGTATTTAAATCGTAGATATAATAATATTTTGAATAGTGAATTTACTACAAAACAAATTATTTATGCATTTAATCAGTTAACTGGTAGATATCAAGATTTGTTATTAAAAATAAATAAAGATGAAAATGATAAAGCTATGCTTATATATGTATATAATGAATTTAGAAAACATTTGGTTAATGCTAAGGAAGTTCCTTCTGACGTTAAAATTATAATTAAAAATATTAAAGATGAAGAAGTTAAGAAAATAGAAGAAAATCCAGAGGATATTGATATAGAAACTAGTCCTTTTAGTGAAAGAAAAAAAGAAGAATTAAAAACAGGTGTACAATTAGAAAAAATAAAGAAAGAAATAGAAGAAATTGTTTCTACTCCTAAAGTAGAAGAAAAACCTGTTAAAACTTCATCAGATAATAATAAAGAATTATTAAATAAAAGACTAGAAAAGGTAATTCTAGAAGGATATAAAGAACAAAGAGAACAAGTAGATATTGAGAAATTATTAGATCAACTAGATTTAGAAGATAATGAGAAGTATATAATTCTAATTAAATATGATAATAATTCAGTAAGAACTAATAAGGATGTTGCGGCTGAATTACAACTTACTGAAGAATATATTGATGAAGTAGTAGATACATTCTTTAATAAAGCAATAGGATTAAAAGAAAGAAAAATCTATTCTTTAGAAAGGAAAATGTAAATGCTTAAAGTATATGAATTAGTAAAATTTGAGTTTTCTGATTACTATGATTCTGATAGATTGCAAGAATTAATAACTGAATGTGCAAAAGAACTAGGAGAATATCCTGTAGAAGATAATTTATCTATGGATTTATATTATACAGGTGAAATGAAAAAGAAAATATATTATAGATTATTACATTCAAGTAAACCTGAAGATAAAAAATATATCCAAAGAAAAATTGGAAAAATATATAAAACTGTAGAAAATTTGAAGAAAACAGATGAAGAAAAGTATAATTTAAAATATGATGAAGAAACATATGATTTTTGTAAGAAAAGGTATGATGGTCAAGAATCATTTACTGTATTCGTAGGTCATTATATAAATGGTTATTATAATGGTTATGATGATGAATTAGAAAAAGAAGATGAATTATTAGAAATGAATGCTCTTAGAGAAATGAAAAAATATGAAAAGAAATTAAAATTTAAATTTTAATTTCTTTTTTTTATGATAAAATGAAATAGGTGATAGTATGAAAAAAGGTAGAATAATTGTAATTGAAGGTGCTTGTGATGGTATTGGTAAATCAACACAATATAATTTATTAAAAGAAAAACTAGGAGATAAAGTAATTACTCATCATTTTCCTACTTATAATTCATATCAAGGAAAAGGAGTAGAAGAATATTTAGATGGAAAATATGGTAATAAAGAAGAATTATCACCATATTTTATAAATAACTTATACGCAAATGATAGAGTAATAACTTGGCAAACAGAATTAAAAGAAAAATATTATGAAGGATATACTATTTTATTAGATAGATATACTACATCTAGTATTATTTATCAGTCTTGTATGATAGAAAATATAGAAGAAAGAAAAGAGTTTATAGATTTTGTTATGGACTATGAATATAACAAATTAGGTATAGGTAAACCAGATACAGTAATATTTTTAACCGCACCATTTGATGAAGTAACAAAATTAAGAAATAGTAGAAAAACAAATGATGGTATTATTAACGATATACATGAAAAAGATCCTTTCTTTATGAAGAAAGTATATGATAATGCTACATTTATCGCAGATTACTTAAGATGGGATAAAATAGAGTGCTTTAATGGTGAAAAATTCAAAGAAATAGACGAAATTCATAGTGAAATATGTAAAGTGATAAAATAAATAAAAAAAATGTAACATTTTTCAAAAAATATGATATAATAAACTGGTAATTTGGATGTCTCCTTAGCTCAGTTGGTAGAGCAACTGACTCTTAATCAGTGGGTCTAGGGTTCGAATCCCTAAGGGGACACCATTTTATTGTTATTTTAACTTGACAAACATAGTATAATAAGTTAAAATTAAAAAGCAGTGAAAAAAACCTGTATGGACTTATAGCTCAGTTGGTTAGAGCGTCCGTCTGATAAGCGGGAGGTCGATGGTTCAAGTCCATCTAGGTCCACCATTATTAATGGCCTATTGGTGAAGTGGCTTAACACACCGCCCTTTCACGGCGGCATTCATGGGTTCGAATCCCGTATAGGTCACCATTTGAAATTAACTCAAGTTTACTTGAGTTTTTTTGTGCAAAAAAAGTAAAAAAATACTAAATAAACCCATTTACTTATTTTTGGTCTTATGATAAAATTAATATATGTATAAAAATAGGTGGAGGCGTTATTTATGAAAGATAAAAAGTTTATGATACTTTGCATATCTATAGTAGCTGTATTTATACTAGGAATAAGTATATTTTTATTTGTGCGTAGGGAACACGCAAACATTTACTATAGAACATATACTAAAGAAAATGGATGGAGTAAATGGTCTAAAAACGGTGAAGTTTCCGGTGATGGACAACATGTCATTCAAAATATTGAAATAAAAGTAAAATCTAATAATAAAGGTGATGTTGACTATTCAGTATTCCAAGATGGTAACTGGACTAAATCAATAGGAAATATAGAAAGTAGAACATTCAAAAATAAACCTATGTATGGAATTAGAGTTTGTTTATACGGATTATTAGGAAAAAAATATGAAGTTTATTACAGAACTTATAATTCAAAAGATAAATGGATGGAATGGACTTTAGATGCTGGTTCATCTGGAAATTCTAAAACACCTATTAAAAAGATTCAATTAAAAATATTACTTGATGATATCTCATTAGAGGATTATTTAGAAGATTATTACGATAATGGTAAAGCAGCAAAAGGTTTAAAAGAAGTAGGTGAAAAATAATGAAAAAAAAGATAATAACATTAGTTTCAATATTAATTGCTCTTACTTTAATAGTTGGGGGCTTTAGAATTTATAATTCTTCAGTTGGAAAGAAGAATAGTGAAAAAGCTAAGAACCGTTTAGAATTACTAAGAGTAAAAATACTAGTTACTGAAAAGAATGAATATGATTATGATATATCTGGTTTTAATCCAGAACATATAGAAGATTATTTGACATTTTCTGATACTTTTTTTGAACTAGATAAAAAAGGGAACTATTATACTTTTGATTTGAAACAAAATATAAATAAAGAAATTGTAGATGGTTTTACTGATTATGCTTTTGCAATGAACAATTATAATGGTGAAGTTATTGATGATTGCATATATGATAAAAAATCTGGAATTTTAAAAATACCAGAACATTATTATAAATCTATAGATAACAAATATAAAGTTAAGACACCTGTTGCAGTTCAATTTTTATCTAGAAAATCGTTAAAAGATATAAATAATTTAAGTATAAGTTTAAAAGAAAAAAATATTTTTTCAAAAGAAAAAAAGTTTAATCGTACTGGTACTGATGAAAAAGTAAGTTTTACTATTTCAAAAAAATATAAAAAAAGTAATTTGAGAGTATATTTGAATGATAATACTGCTTTAGATGAAAAGGAATATGATTATAATAGTAAGACAGGAAATTTAACTATATATCAAAGCCCGACAACAATAAATAATGTGGTTGTTAAAAATTTCAATTTTGTAGAAAAAGCTTTGGGATATAATAAAGTTAGTGCCGCTACATTCCATGGTGATGCTATACCAAATCTTTCTATACCTGTATTTAAAATTAAAGCGTTAAGTAAAAAACCATCAGTCGGTGATGGTGGATATATTAATCTACGTACTATAGGTTATTCAGAAGCTTCAGCTATGAATATTGATATATATAGAAGTAGGGTTGTTACTACACACACTCATGTTAATTGGGATAATATAGATTTAACAGAAAGTAATTTTGAAGCTGATCCTTCTAAAAGACCAGCTCCTAACGTAGTTGTTGGTATAAAACTTAAAGATTTAGCATTTAAGGAAGATGGAAGTACACCTTCTTTGATCTACACCTATGCGAATTGTATAGCTTTAGTTGATTCATATGATAATCCAATTGGTTATTCTGGAAATGTAACTGATAATGATCATACATTAAAATATTATTTTAAAATAATAAATGTTAATAAATCAGGAGATACAGTAACGTTTACAGTTGTGTTTGTATCTTCACCTGAGTTGTCATTTAATGCTCAAGGTGTAGCTTCAATAGTTAAATTCAAATATGAAGATGTTGAAAAAGGTACAATTCGAGTTCAAAAAGAAGTTGAAGGAGCTAATCCAAGTTTTGTTACTAATGAAAGATTTGAATTTCAAATATTTAAAGATAGTAAATGTAGTCAACCATATAATAGCTCAGTTACAGTAATTAGTTCTCCAGGGATTTATTCATTGGGTGAAAACATTCCGTTTGGAACATATTATATTGGTGAAGTATATAAGAATTCGACTAAGTGGGAAGATTTAACAAAATGTAAAAAAGTAGTTCTTGATAAGAATGCTGAAAAAATATCAAATAAATTTACTGTAACGGGGATTTATAAAAATAGAAGAAAATATTATGCTGCTAAAGTATATAAATATTCAAAGGATACGACTTGTAGTGGATATGTTAACAATGCTAAATTTACATTGTATTATGGTACTGGAGATAATCCACCAGCAGAACCTGGCCCAGGTGGAACTGGTACTCTAGATGCTTATACCGGTAAAGATGCAGCTATAGTTTATAATGGCTATGGTGAAAATAGAAATCAATTCTATGGTAGTTGTGCTAAAGAAAACGGTATGGCGATATTTGCTATGTTGGGTGGACCAGCTAATGGAGATAAAAAATTTAAAGTAAAAGAAACTTCTAACGAACCTTATGATGCAACTGTTTTATGTAATAATGGTACTACTACAAGAACTTTAAAAATGTGGAATACAGGATCATCATTCTTCCCAAGTGATGGATCTATTGCAACAGTACAAATGGTATATAGCAATAATAGGTATCATTGCCCTACATCAGGATTTACTGGTCAAAATGCTATACCTGATTCTAACAAAAAAGGTGATAAACCTGTAAATTATTGTTTTAGAGTAGTTAAAGTAGATTCTGCTACAAATAAGATTGTAACTGCAGATAAAGCTACATTTAAAACAAAAATAAATGGTCAAGATGTAACTGCAGATACTGAGGGTGGAGTTGCTACATTCTTTACTGGAATTAATTCAGGGTCATTTACTGTTCAAGAAATTAAAGCTCCTGCAGGATATACTTTAAATACAGCTACATTTACTGCTACTGCTGCACCATTACCTGAAACAGCTGAACAATCAGCAAATGGTTGTAAAACTGCATTCCCAGCTCCTTCAGATCCAGTAACAGCTGCAAATGGAACTGGTTGGGTTAAAGCAGGTGATTCTAGATTATTCCTTAACTGGTTTAAAGTAGATAAAAATAATAATAATGAATTATTAAATGGTGCTAAGTTTAAAGTTAAGACATCAAGTGGAACATATATCAAAGTTAAGGCTGCAAAAGAAACTGCAAAAGCAGCAAACGGAACAACAAAACAATGTTATGTATATGATACTGCTGATGCAACAGGTAGTGAGTTAGTATCAGGTGATACTTTAACTAATGGAAATACACATACAAATGGTGAAGTTTGTGTTTCAGGTGTTCCTTCTGGAACATATACAATTGTTGAAACTGCACCAGCTCAATATCATACATTTGGTGAAGTTACTGAATTAACACAAAAATCAGCAACTAATTTCTATTCTAAGATAGTTGCAAGTACAAGTTCATCTCAAGTTAATACATTTAAGAACTGTGATACAGAATTTGAATTAACTAAAAAAACTGAAAATGATATTTCTAATAATGTTAATGATCCTCAATATATACAAACTACTAAAGAATTAAAGAAATTAGTATTTAATGTATATAATGGAAATACTTTAATTAAGTTTAAGAAAACTGCTGATGGAAGATATGAATACGCTAGTGGTATTGCTAACCAAACTAGAAGTGCTGATACTGTTACAGATTTACAATTAGATGATAATAGAAAACTTAATATTAAGAGTCTTCCATGGCAATATACCTATAAGATTAAGGAAAAAGGTACAACTAATTGTGTAGATGCATATCAAAGAGCGTGTGAATCCCAAGGATTCTACTTAGTTAGGGAATCTGATAATCCTGAGTGGACTATTAGTACAAAGAGTAGTGATTGTACTACTGGTAAAGAAAACAGAACACTTACTAATACAGTTACTGAACTTAACTTTACAAAGAAAGATATTTATAGTTATTTAGATGGTAATACTAATTCTGAAGTAGAATCTAAATTTGAAAATAATGAAGAATATAAGTTGTTTGATACAATAGACTTCGTATTTAAGACTAAAGATAACGGAGTAGACCAAAGATTAAAACTAGAATTTGTTGATAATGTTGGTACATGTACTTTAGAAAATGCTAATAATGGATCAGCATATGCTTTATATAGATATGTAATTGATAATAATCAACCTAATCAAAGAGAAGTAATTCATACACATTGTGGTAATATTAAAATTAAACATTTATGTAGAGATAGAGATTACTATATTGAAGAAATATCTGTTCCAAATAATTCAGTATTTATACTTCCAGATGAACATCCAGAAGTTAAATTTACTGTAGGAAGTACAAAAGATACATTTACTAGAGATTCTGAAACTCATGTTATTGAGAATACACCTACAAGAGTAGTATTCCAAAAGAGAGATTTAAAATATGGTAATATAATTGCTGAAGAGGTTGGTCAAGAAAAAACTACATTTAATGTTTATAGATGTAATGAGGGTATTGATGTAGATCAATGTACACCAACTACTGGAACATTAATTAAGTTCCATAATAGGGAAGTTATTAAGAATAAGCAAGATAATGAAGATTATGGTAAGGAAATATATAGATATCCTGAAAGTCAAAATGGAAGTAATTTAACTAGTGATTTACATCCATATAAAGGTGATATTATTTTAAGATATCTTCCTGCAGGAGAATTTAAGACTAATGAAAATAATGAAAGAGTTTATGTTTCTTATAATTATATATTAGTTGAAACTCAAGCTCCAAAAGGTTATGATACACCAACAGATGGTCATGAAATAACAAGATTTATTGTTAATAATAAAACAGTAGGAGTAGATGTTGTTAATATAGCTAATAAACCTACTAAATTAATATTAAGAAAATATGATCAAGCTACTGGATTATTAATTACTGGTGCTAAATTTAGAATTTATAAAGTTAATAATTATGATCAAAATAGATCATTAAAGAATCAAGATAAGGAATTGTTAAAATTAAAAACAATTAGAGATGGTTCTTATGAATATAGAGATAATAAAGATACAAATGTAATTACTACTTGTATCAAAGATTGTGCTAGTATTACTTATACATTGGTAGATGATGACTTTAAGACTACAGGAATAGGTGAACAAGAACTAGAAACTTCTATTCAAGAAGGTGAAGCGATTGTTCAATACTTAGATGCTGAAAGTTATTATTTAATTGAAGAAGTATCTCCAAAAGCTGGTTATGAATTACCTAATGATGAAGATAGATTTGTATTAGTATATATACCTAAGACATCTGGAGTAACAGATGCATCTGTAGAATTATATAATACTGAAACAGTATATCAATTCTATAAGTTTGATGAATATAATAATTTATTAGATGGTGCTGAATTTAAATTACAAAAACTTGATAGTGAAAGAAAATATCGTGATGTTAAAGTAGTTCTTGATGAAGATCGTACTGCTTCTACAGAAAATGCAAATGTATATAGAGTTGCAGAAGATGATGAAGAAGGAGTTACTATTACTACTAAGAATGGTAGTGCTATGATTTATAGAATTACTGAAGGACAATATAGAATTGTAGAAGTAAAAGCACCAGAAGGTAAAGAGTTACCTAAGAAGACAATTAATGTTGCGACATTCTTTGTTGATAAAGATGGACATGTTTATGGTAGCGCTATTATTACAAATAAGTCTAGAACAGAAACTACTATTTATAATCCAACTGCGCATGCTGAATTAATTGTTAATATTCAAACTGGTCAAAATAGAATTAAATATGGTATCATTATCGCAACAATTATTCTTGCGGTAGGTGCATTAATATATTTTCAAAATAAAAAGAAATAAGATTATAGATTTTCTATAATCTTTTTTCATGTTATAATATTTGTGGTGATTTTATGAGAGTTATCAGTGGTAAATTAAAGGGAAGAGTTATTAAAGGTTTTGATATAGATGGTACTAGACCTACAATGGATAGAGTTAAAGAGTCTATTTTTTCTACTATTCAAGATTATGTATATGATAGTGTTGTTTTAGATTTATTCGCAGGTTCTGGTAATTTAGGTATAGAATCTATTAGTAATGGCGCAAAGAAGTGTTATTTTGTAGATCATAATAAGATTGCGATTAATACTATTAATGATAATATTAAGGCTTTTAATATAGATAATGCAGTAGTTATTAAAGATGACTTTAAAAATGCTTTAAATAGCCTTATAAATACCAAATTTGATCTTATATTTCTAGATCCACCATATAAAGATGATTATATAGATTATGTAGTAGATTTTGTTACTAAGAATAATATGTTAAATGAAGATGGATTAATTATTTGTGAATATGAAAATGAGATTAATAAAAATACAGATTTAGATATATATAAAGAAAAGAAATATGGTTCTAAGAAAGTAGTTATTTTTAAGAAATAACTATTTTTTTTCGACATGTTTTATGACTTATATATTTTATTATTATAGTGGTGATGAAAAATGAAAGTATATTTAGATATTATATTTTTTATTAATTATATATATGACTTTATAATACTTTTATCGACATCAATTATTTTAAAAAGAAATATTAAAATATATAGATTATTACTAAGTTCTTTAATTGGTACATTATCGTTATTATCTTTGTTTATTAGTTTTAATTCTATTACATTATTTCTTTTTAAAATATTAATTAGCGTTATTATGGTTATAGTTGCGTTTTCTTATAAAGATATTATTGTTTTTTTTAAAGAATTATATTATTTTTATTTAATTAGTATATTACTCGCAGGATTATTATTCTTTTTTAAGAATCAGTTTTCTTATAATAATGGATTAATATTTTTTAATAGTTATAAGTATAATTTGTTTTTAGGATTATTGTTATCTGTTGTAGGTATTTTTAGTTATTTGAAAAGTATTAGAAATCTTAAATTAAACTATAATAAATATTTAAAAGTAACTATTTTTTTTAAAGATTATGAGATAACTACTAATTCATATGTAGATACTGGTAATAAGTTAAGAGATCCATATCTGTTTAAACCTATTATTATGCTTGATAAAAGCTTAATTAAAGAAGAGAAAGAGTATTTATATGTTCCATATAAAACCTGTAGTTCTTCAGGTATTTTAAGGTGTATTAAGGCTAATAAAATATATATAGATAATATAGGATATAGAAATATATTTTTAGTAGGTATAACTGATTCTATAAATATAGATGGTGTTAAATGTTTATTAAATGAATCTTTATTGGAGGGATAATATGATTAAATTAATAAAACTTATTTTAAAGAAGTATTTTTCTAAGTATAATGAATTATTTTTTGTTGGTAGCGCTGATAAATTACCAGAACCTTTATCTAAAGAAGAAGAGGATATATTAGTTACTAAATTTCATAATGGAGATTTAAAAGCTAAGGATAAGTTAATAGAACATAATCTAAGATTGGTAGTATTTTTGTCTAAGAAATATGAAAATACTAAAATAGATTTAGAAGATTTAGTTTCTATAGGTACAATAGGGTTAATTAAAGGTATTAATACGTATAAAGGAGATAAGAATATTAAACTTGCCACATACGCAAGTAGATGTATTGATAATGAAATACTTATGTATTTAAGAAAAAATAAAAAGAGAAGAGCGGATGTATCATTAGAGGAATCTTTATCTTATGATAAAGAAGGAAATGAATTAACTTTAGAAGATGTATTAGGTACAGAAGATGATATAGTTACTAAACCAATTGAAGAAAATGATATGAAAAAGATAATGTTAAATGAAATAAATAAATTAAAAAAGAGAGATAAAGAAATAATGATAAAAAGATATGGTTTAGATGGAGGAGAGGAATTAACTCAAAAAGAAGTTGCGGGAGAACTAGGTATATCTCAAAGTTATATATCAAGAATAGAGAAAAAAGTTATTAAAGAAATATCAGAAATTATAAAAATATAGTGGAATATTAATACTTAATAGAGAATAAAACTATTAGGTGAAGAGTATGCTTTTAAGAATAGATAATTTAACAAAAGAATTTGGAAAGAATAATAGTTATCAAAAAGTATTAGATAATATTAATATTGAATTTAAGAGTGGTGAATTTGTTTGTATACTAGGTGAATCTGGTTCAGGTAAATCTACTTTATTAAATATAATCGGTGGTTTAGATACTAAATATGATGGTAGTGTTAATATTAATAATATGAATCTTAAATATATTGATTTAGATGATTATAGAAAAGAGAATATAGGTTTTATTTTTCAAAACTTTAATTTAATTAATTCTTTATCTGTAATAGATAATATTATATTACCATTAGATAAATATAAGATTAGTTATAAAGAAAAGAAAAAGAGAGCACTAGATTTGTTAGATAAACTTAATATATCTAATATTAGAAGAAAGAAAATAAAAGATTTATCTGGAGGTCAAAAACAAAGAATCGCTATTGCTAGAGCGTTAATTAATAATCCAAGTATTATTCTTGCGGATGAACCAACAGGAGCTTTAGATGAAAATAATAGTAAAAGTGTATTAGAAATATTAAAAGAGATAAATCTAGAAGGTAAATTAGTAATAGTAGTAACTCATTCAGAAAAAGTGATTGAATATTCTACAAGAGTTATAAGAATAAAAGATGGAAAGATAGATAGTGATCAAAAGATAAAAAGAATAAAAGAAACAAGAATAGATAAAGAAGATAAAAGAGAAAACAATTTTTATTATTTATTAAAGTATGGATTAAGAAATATATTTAATAATAAAAGAAGAAATATATTTATAGTGATTGCGTCTTCTATAGGTATAGTTGGAATTATATTAAGTTTATTTATTGGTAATTCTGTTAAAAGATATATAGAAGATTTAATACTAGATAAAAATAATCCTAACATTTATAGCATAAAGATTAATAATAAAGTATATGATAAAGATTATTTTGATGATGATATTATAAATAAGATAAGAGGTATTGATCATATTAATAAAATATATAAATCATCTACATATAGTATAAGTCAGTTAAAAGAAAAAAATAAAGAATATAATTTAACTTTTATAGATTCTATAAATGAAATAGATTTGATTAAAGGTAATTCTAAAAAGGTTGTTATTAGTAAGTTTTTAGCAAAGAAAATAGATAAGAATATGGATGTAATTAATAAAGATATAGAATTAACAATAGTAGATAATTATGATGTTATAAGAATAAATACTAAGATCACAGGAATCGCTAAAAATAATAATTTATCTATAATCGATAATACAATGCATGCATTTATAAACTATAATTATTTAGTAGATAATTATAAAAAAGAAGATAAAAAATTTCATCCAAATTTATTAAGTATTAAAATAGACGATAATAAGAATATAGAATATGTTAAAAAGAAATTAAAAGCTCTTGGTCTAAATGCATCTAATAATACAGATTTATATGATGAACTTACATCGTATTTAAATATTGCAACATTTGTTTTATCGTTTTTTTCATCTTTATCATTGATAGTAAGTATTATTATGATTAGTATAATTATTAATATCACTGTTATAGAAAGGACTAAAGAAATAGGTTTACTTAGAAGTATTGGTTATTCAAAAGATAATATCAAATCTATTTTTAATAGTGAAGCAATATTCTTAGGAATAAGTATAGGATTATTTTCATGTTTTATATCTAAGCATTTAATTAATGTTATAAAATATATTATTAATGATAAATTTAATATAAGTATTAATTCTAGACTTTTAAAATATTATATTCTAGGATTATTTATTAGTATTATGGTTACAATACTATCATCATATTTTCCAGCGAAAAAAGCTTCTAATTATGACCCAATTAATGCTTTAAAGTATGAGTAAAATATGGTATAATCAAAGTAGGTGAATGTATGAAAAAGTTTTTAGGAATATCATTTATTATTTTTTTTGTAGATAGAATATCAAAAATATTAGTACAAAATTTCATATCTGATAAAGTATATGTTATAAAAAACTTTTTCTATCTTATATATACAAGAAATATTGGCGCAGCATTTTCTATGTTAGAAGGTAAGCAAATAATATTTGTTTTAATAGGTATTATTGCGTCTATAATAATATTCTTATATGTAAGAAAAAATAATATTAAAAATATAGGATATCCATTGTTATTAGGTGGAATACTTGGTAATGTACTTGATAGAGTTATATATGGATATGTAATAGATTTTATTGGATTTGAAATATTTAATAAAAGCATGCCTATTTTTAATATAGCAGATACAGCAATTGTTATAGGAGCAATTATTATAATAGTAGGAAGTGAAAAGAATGAAATTAGTAGTAGAAACTGATGATAATACAAGAATTGATACTTATTTATCTTCTAATGAAGAGGTAGATTTAACTAGAGCCAAAATACAAACTCTTATAAAAAATGGAAATATATTAGTTAATAATAAACCAATTAAGAATAGTTATAAAGTACAAAATGGTGATGAAATAATTATCAATTATGTAGAAGAAAATTTAGATATAAAACCAGAAGATATTAAACTAGATATAGTATATGAAGATGATGATATAATTGTTGTTAATAAAGAATCTGGTATGGTTGTGCATCCTGCAATAGGTAATACAAGTGGCACACTAGTAAATGCATTAATTGGATATAGTGAATTAAGTAAGGTTAATGATGAATTTAGACCTGGTATTGTTCATAGAATAGATAAAGATACTAGTGGATTATTATTAGTCGCAAAAAATGATAAGGCTCATTTATTTCTTGAAGAAGAATTAAAAGAACATAAGATAGTAAGAACTTATGTAGCGTTAGTTCATGGTGTTATAAAACATGATACAGGAGAAATAGATGCTCCTATAGGAAGAGATAAACAAGATAGAAAAAAAATGGCTGTTACTAGTGAAAACTCTAAAACGGCTATAACTCATTTTAAAGTATTAGAAAGATATAAAAACACAACACTAATTGAATGTAAACTAGAAACTGGAAGAACACATCAAATAAGAGTGCATATGAAATATATAGGATATCCAATAGTAAATGATCCTATGTATTCTAGAGATAGAAATATTGATGGCTTTGGACAAATGTTACATGCTAAAAGTATAGAGTTTACTCATCCAAGAACCAAAGAAAAAATGACTTTTAATTGTGATGTTCCAGAAAAGTTTAAAGAAATATTACAAAAATATAAAGAAGAATAGGGTGATATCATGAAGGCTAAAGCAAATGAAAAAGATATGTTAGTTATGAAACTGATACACTATTTCATGATAAAAAAGGATTATGTTCCAATAATAATTAGAGGAATAGATAATGAAGTTTGGTTAGAAAATCCAAAAGGTGAATTTAGGATAATTAGAATTGTAACTAAGAATATTTTTAATAATGAACAATATGAATTTGATACTTTTAAAAATAAAAATATAGTTAGTCAAATATCAAAACAAACATTAAATCCTTTTATAGATGTATTAACTATTTATACTGATATTGGTGATAATTTTAAGAAGAAAATAGAAAATACAAAAAGATATAAATATATAACTATAGAAAAAGAAAAAGATATAGAAAAAGATGAAATATTAAATAAGTATTATAAAGATCTAAAAGATAATTTAGAATTTGAAGAAAAAGACTTTGATTTGTTAGGAAAACTAACATCAGATATAAGTAAGAAAAATCTAAAAGATAATGAGAGGTATAGCGATATGTATAAACAAAAGAAACCAATTTTTACATATGCTTTAATAGCAATAAATATAATAATGTTTATTATTTTAGCAATTGTAAATAAAAATCTAGATAATCCTTCAAGAGAATCATTAATAAACTTTGGAGCGAATTATGGTATATTAACAAAGGGTGGACAATACTATAGATTAATTACATGTGCATTTTTACATATAGGAGTTTTACATTTATTATGTAATATGTATTCATTATTTGTATTAGGACCTACAATAGAACATTTCTTTGGTAAAGGAAAGTTTTTGTTGATATATTTATTTAGTGCGATTATGGGATCTTTATTCTCACTTATTTTTCAAAATGATTCAGTAGTAAGTGCAGGAGCTTCAGGAGCTATATTTGGATTATTAGGAGCTTTACTATATTTTGGATTTAATTATAGAGGATATGTTGGTAATAGAATTATTAATCAAATAATACCAGTAATACTTATTAATTTATTTATTGGTTTTACTTCATCAGGAATAGATAACTTCGCACATATTGGAGGTCTTAGTGGTGGAGTATGCATTAGTATTATGCTTGGTGCAGATACAGATGAAGAAAGTAAATCAAAAAGAATCAATGGAACAATTATAACTTGTATATTAACAGGCTTTATGATATATATGGCATTCTTTAGATAAAATTATGTATATTAAAAGTAATGTTGCATTTGCAACATTACTTTTATTTTGCTTTATGATATACTTTGATTATAAAGTAGGATAGGAGATGTTAAAATGTTAAACAACAAATGGATGAGATCAGCCATCCCAGCATTACTTATACACTGTTCTATAGGTAGTGTTTATTGCTGGTCAACTTTTAAAGAAGCTATTTCTAATCAAATAGGAATGAGTACTTTTGCAGTAGGATGGGCGTTTTCTTTTGCAATATTTTTCTTAGGAATGTCTGCAGCCTTTGCAGGAAAAATGGTAGAAAAGAATATACACAAATCATCATTAATTTCATGTATTTGTTTTACAGTAGGTATGATGGGTACAGGGTTCTTTATTGAACATACAACTGGTATTATGGCGTTATTAGGAATATATTTATGTTATGGATGCATAATGGGAATTGGTTTAGGTGTAGGATATATAACACCAGTTAAAACATTAATGTTATGGTTTAAAGATAAAAAGGGATTAGCAACAGGAATATCAATTATGGGATTTGGTCTTGCTAAAGCAATAGCAACTCCAATAATGGAAATATTCCAAAAGAATTATGGAATATCTAAAATGTTCTATTTATTAGGAATTATTTACTTTGTAATGATGTTCTTAGGACATTTACTTCTTAAAAAACCTGAAGGATGGGTTGAAGAAGCTGAAAAGAGTGATAGCTTTAAACTTATGTCTATGTTTAAAGATAAAGTATTTGTAGGAATATGGTTAATGTTCTTTATAAATATTCATTGTGGTCTTGCATTAATTACATATGAAAAACAAATATTAAACACAACATTTGCTAAATCAGCATTATTACTAGTAATGGTAAGTGTTATTCCATCAGTTACCGCTGCATTTAATGCATTAGGTAGAATAGGGTATTCAACAATATCAGATAAATTAAAAGATAGAAATACTATTTATAAAATAATATTTGCTAGTTCTATAATAATAACTATGGTAGCGTTATTATCTTCATCTATTTCTAATGGAGTTAAAGGACTAGGATTTGGAATAATAACTATAATATTGTTAGTAGTAGTAAATGCAGGATATGGTGGAGGTTTTTCAACTTTACCAGCATTATTATCATCTAGATTTGGTATGAAAAATATAAGTAAGATACATGGATTAGCTTTATCAGCATGGGCATTTGCTGGAATAACAGGAAATAATATGTCTGAATTAATCTTAAATATTACTAATAATAAATATGATGATATATTAATATTTACTTGTATTTTCTATGTAGTAGCATTTATAATTAGTTCTACTATGATTAAAAATAAAAAAGAATCCTAATTATTTAGGATTTTTTTTGTATTGTTATAATTTATTTTAGCATATTTTTCTAGTATTTCTTTTCCATATCTATTAACTAAATCTTTACCGGCTTCATCAACCATAACACTTGCGCCTAATGGCAACACTTTATCTACTTCTTTAGATATTTTATCCATTTCATTCATAAATGTATATCTACTTATAATTGATGAACAAGCAACTGATAAACATTTATCTTCAGCTTTAGTAGTAAAAGTAATCTTTCTAAATATATTATCTCCAGTATCTTTTAAATAACCAAAATAGTTTCTAGCTGGAGTAAATTGATCCATTACAACCATATCATATGAATAGTTATCTTTTTTTAATAAACCTAGAATCGCTCTATTATGTAATATAGAGTTTATTTTGTTGATATTATATCCTTTTCTAACCATATCATTAAATTCTATATTATTTAAGATAATAGTTTCATGAGGAATCTTTTTAATAATTTCAGGAGCGATTTTAATAATTTTTTCATCTGTTATTTTTTTAGAATCTTTAACACCTAATCCTTCTAAGAAAGAAATATCATTTTTATTAACATATGACGCAGTAACAACTATAGGACCAAAATAATCTCCTTTACCAACTTCATCAGAACCAATAGAACTAATAAAATAGTAATCAGTATTATCTTCAGGTTCTTCTTTCTTTTTCTTTTCTTTTTCTTCTGGATATGAACCAGTTAATATTTTTTCTGTTTCTTTCCAAAAATTAGCATCAACGTCAGCGGATACTCCTTGAAATACAACTTTACCTGATTCATATAAAGTAACAACTGTATCTTCTTCATCTGCTTGAAATATAGCGTATGCAGGAGTTTTTTCTCTTTTTAAATCTTCAAAATGTTTGATCATTTCTTCTTTAGTTTTATCACTAACTTTAAATGATATAGTCATGTAATCACCTTCATTTATATTTTAACATATATTCTTTCTTTTTTTAAAAAAATATACTATAATTTTAATAGAGGTGACAATATGAGTTTTAATGTTATAGATATTGCGATTGTATTTTTATTACTTTTTGGTTTTTTAAATGGTTTTAAAAGGGGATTTATTAAACAAGCTGTTATTACTATAGGAACAATTATAGTTATTATTCTAGCGTTCTTATTTAAGAATCCATTATCAATGGTTTTATATAAACATCTACCATTTTATACAGTAGGATTATTAAAGAATTATTCATCACTAAATATATTATTATATGAATTAATATCTTTCTTTATTTTATTATCTTTGTTTAGTTTAATATTTGCGGTTATTGTTAAGATAAGTGGTTTAGTAGAAAAAATATTACGCGCAACAATTATTTTAGCGCTACCATCTAAGATATTAGGAGGTATTTTAGGTGTTATTGAAACATATAACTTTTGTTTTATAGTATTATTAATAATAACAATGCCTATATTTATGTTTTCAACAGAACCTATTATTACAGAATCTAAATTAAAAGATAAGATCTTAAATAATACTATTATTATTTCTGATATGTCAAAAGGGTTAGTAAAGAGTATAGATAAAGTAAATGATTTATTGATGAGTAAGAAACAATTAGGTAAAAAAGAATTTAATTGTAAAACAATTAATGTATTTGTAAAAAATAAAGTTGTTAGTAAAAAATCAGTTAAATATCTACAAGAAAATAATAAAATAGATAAAGAATGTGTTATTAAATAAAAAATCAACCTAATGGTTGATTTTTATATTGGTCTATATTTATTTGCGTTTTTATATGGATTTTTCTTATCGATTCTATCATAGAATAACATTCCGTTTAAATGATCAAGTTCATGTTGAAATACTACAGATAATTCTTCTCTGAATCTTTTTTCTATTTTGTTTCCATCTATATCATAATATTCAACTTTTATTCTGGCGTTTCTAGGTACAATACCTTCAACAGGTCTATTGATACTTAAACATCCTTCTCCTTCTTCAACATAGATCATTTCTTCTGATTGACTTATAATTTTTGGATTTATAACTATATAATTTTCAAAAACTCCATCATCAACTTCGTAACAAATAACAAATATACGTTTTGCTATTCCTAATTGAATTAACGATAAACCCATACCTGGACGTAAATTATATTTTTCTGCTTCTTCATCAATTTGACTTAGTCTAAGCATTTCTAAAGAATCATTAATAATTTTTTTAGTTTTATCATCAAGTGGAAAAGTAACTTCTTTACTAACAATTCTTATTCTTTTATCGTATTCATCTATAATATCTTTACTTCTAATCATACTACCACCGGTCCTTAAAACAAGACTATTCTAACACATTTTCTAAAAAAAACCAAATTTAGTTATTACCAAATACTCTAGAGCCAATAACAATTACAAGTAATATAAATAATACTAGTATTATTGCGCCACCATATCCTTGTCCATAACCATATTGAGGATAATAAGCAGGGTATGATTGAGCACAAGGGCTATTATATCCGTAGCCACCAGAATATCCATAATAGTACATAATAATACCTCCTTTTTATACTATATAATACGCATACTTGTAAATAAAGTGTTATTTAATTAACCCATATATAGTTAAATATATTTATTTATGGTATTATTATATAAAGGAATAGAGGAATATGTATGAGTAGACTATTTAATAAAATGGACAAAGTTTTGTTAATACTATCAATCATAATGTTTGTATTTGGTTTATTTATGATTCTAGATGCATCAAGTATGAAGTCTTTCCTAGAATATGGAACTAATACAAAATTCTTTATGAAACAACTAGTAATATTAATTATTAGTGTTTTTGCGTCTATCTTTGTTTTATTTATTCCAACCAAAAAATATAAAAAATATATTGTTCCTATAACAATAGGTATATTAATATTATTATTATATTTATTAGTTGCGGGTGTTAATACAAATGAAGCTAAAAGCTGGATATATATTGGAGGATTTGGTATACAGCCATCTGAATTTGCTAAATTAGGATTAATTATATTCATGGGGACTTTTTATAAAGCTAATTTAAAATATTTAAATAATTGGATTGCAGCTTTATTACCTGTAGGACTTGGTGCATTTTATTTCTTTTTAGTATTCTTTCAACCTGATGGTGGAACAAGTTTAATATTATTCTTATTAACAGTATTGTTATTCTTTTCTTCACCTGTAAAAAAAGAAATAAAATTAAAAACATCTTTAGGTGCAGGTATATTTATAATAATTGTATTATTAGGTTTATTAATTTCAGGTAAAAGTGTATTTAATGGAATGCAACAAAGTAGATTTAATTATTTAAAACCATGTACTAGATATCAAGATCCAACAGGATACCAAGTATGTAATGGTTATATAGCAATCAATAATGGTAAATTAATTAGTATTTCTCCAGGTAATAGTCAACAAAAATATTTATATTTACCAGAAGCATTTACTGACTTTATATTTCCTATAATAGTAGAAGAGTTTGGTTTAATAACAGGTATTGTTATAATACTTGTATTAATGATTATTATATATAGAATACTGGTACTCGCAAGAAAGAGTGTAAGTGTACAAAATGCTATGATATGTTACGGTATAGCGTGTTATATATTCTTACATACAATTATTAATTTAGTTGGTGTTTTAGGTTTATTACCACTTACTGGAGTACCATTACCATTCTTAAGTTATGGTGGATCATTCGCGTTAACTCTTGCATTAGCGTTATCTATAGTTCAAAGAATATCTATAGAAAATTATAACTATATGCAGAAAAAAGTTTTAGAAAAATAGTGGAAAACAAGCTTCCTATAGTCAATAAGATTAATAGGAGGTTTTTTTATGTATAAAAAAATTATAAGATTTATTATTAGTATATTATTTATTGTATTAAGCATTTTTATTTATTATGTAGCAGGTGAAAATACAGTTAAAGCAAATTCTTTAAAGAAGAAAAGTAATAATAATACTGTTTTTGTTGATATAAAAGGCGCAGTTAAATCACCTGGAGTATATGAAATATCTAAAGATTCAAGAATCATTGATGTAATAAAAAAAGCTGGTGATTTAAAAAAAGAAGCAGATACAAGTATTATTAATTTAAGTAAAAAAGTAAAAGATGAAATGTTTATAATAATATATACAAAAGACGAAATTAAAAGTTATAAAGATAAGTTTTCTTCATCAACAGAAATAGTAAAAGAAATAGAAAAGAAGATTGTTTGTCCTGATAATGATAATGATGCATGTTTAAAAAATAGTGATACTAAAATAGGTAAAGTTAATATAAACAATGCTTCTTTAGAAGAATTATCCTCTTTAACAGGAATAGGTGAAGGAAAAGCTAAAAAGATAATAGAATATAGAGAAAAGAATAAATTTGAAAAAGTAGATGATATCAAAAATGTCTCTGGAATAGGGGACTCTTTATATGAAAAAATTAAAGACGATATTGAAGTATAAATATTTAATACTAATATTTATAGTAATTATATCTTTAATAGAAATAAATGTATTTGATTATAAAAGTAAATATAATGGTAATGAAAAATATATAACGGGTTATATTATTGAAAAGAAATATAATGATAATAAGACTACATTAGTATTAAATGGAAAAGAAAAGATACTTGTTACTTTACTAGGTAATTATAAATATAATTATCATGATTATGTCTTAATTAAAGGTAAAATGTCTATTCCTAATAATAATACAATATTTAATATATTTAATTATAAAAGATATTTGAAAGGGAAGAGGATTAATTATACTTTTAATGGTACTAGTTCTAAATTACTAAAAAGAAATAATAATATATTTTATAGTATAAAAAATAGTATAGAAAATAGAATAAATAATTATAAGAGTAAAGACTATTTAAAAGTATTTATTTTAGGCGATAAAACAAATATAGATAAAGATATGAAAAATATTTATAAGAATATTGGAATTATTCATTTATTATCTATCTCTGGTAGTTACATATCTATAATTATTTATATCTTAAATAAATATATAAGAAATAATAAGATAATATCTCTAATACTATTATTCTATTTATTCTTAACAAATTTTCAAATATCGATAATAAGAGTATGCTTATGTTATATACTTTTTTTAATAGTCAAAAAATATAAATTAGATTTAGATAAAGAATCGATTATCATTATTCTAGGATCATTTTTATTGTTAATTAATCCATATTATTTATATGATATAGGTTTTTTATTATCTTTTTCTATTAGTTTTAGTATTATACATTTTAGTTATTTGTTAGAAGAAAAGAACTATATATATAAATCTTTAATGTTATCTTTAATATCATTTTCTATTTCAATTCCAATAATAATAAATTCATATTATAGTATTAATTTTTTAAGTGTATTATTTAATATAATTTATATTCCATATACCTGTTTTATTATATATCCAATATCTATTCTTACTTTTTTTATACCTTTTCTTGATCCTTTTTTATTATTCTTTATAGATATATTTGAAAGATTATCTTTTATATTAAATAACATAACTATATTTACTTTTTCTTTTTCTAAAATTCCTTTTCCTTTTTATTTTTTATACTATTATCTAATATTTAAAAAAAACAATAATTTTTTATTCTTAATATTATTCTTTTATATTTATAATTATTATTT
>CACZXL010000007.1 GCA_902785135.1 uncultured Erysipelotrichaceae bacterium | reverse complement strand
TATTATTCTACCTAAGTTTCTATCTTCTACTGATAAAATTTGACTTGTAATCTTATTATCTAATACTATTACATTTATTGTCTTTTCTATATCAGTATTCTCTGTACCAATAGTTATAGTTGTTTCTCCTGCTTCTAGACCAGTTACTAATCCATCAACTACTGATATCTTATTAGAATCAAATCCTGTATAAGTAATAGTATCAGTTGTTCCTTCTGGAGTAAATGTTACTACTATTTGATGTGCTTCTCCTACAACTATTTCAATATCTTCTGAATCTATTTCCATATCTGTTGGTAAAGTTATTTCATATTGAGCATGAAGTGTTATATCTTCTTCACTATCATATTCTGTATACTTAGTTCCATCTGTTTCTTGATCGAACCAACCTATAAATTCATAATTATCTTTTTCAGGATCACTTGGGAATTCCACAGGAATAATTGTTTCTAAATAATCTGGAACTAATGTTATATCTTCTGTTGGATTAATTATTGCTTCATCATCATAATGTGTTCCATTTATTAACCAACCATTTTTTGTATAAGTCTTAGTAACATATCTTACTATATCATCTTGTTCATTATGAAGCTTAAATGTTACAGTTCCTACATTTTCTGTATCCTTATCTTCATCATTAGTTGGTAATTCATAGTCTTCTCCTTCAGGTACTTCTATTGGTCCATCTGGTGTAGTTATAGTTACAGTGTTTTGAGTATATTGAGCATGAAGAACAATATCTTCTTCTCCATTATATTCTGTATATTCATTTCCGCCAGTTTCTTGATCGAACCATCCAGTGAATGTATAGTGTTCTTTAACTGGATCTTCTGGGAACTCTGCTTCTACTATTTCTTCATCAAATGAATCAGTTATTACTTTATCTTCATTTACTACTAGAGTTGCTTCATCATCATAGTGTGTTCCATTTATCATAAATCCGTTAGCTAAATAATTCTTAACTACTGTTGATGTAGTATCAGTGTCACCATTATGATATTTAAATGTTACTGTACCTAAATTTTCAGAAGCTTTAGTAGATTCATTAGAACTTAAATCAACAATTTCGTTATGTAAATATGTTTCTATAGTTCCATCTGGATAAGTAACTGTATGAGTTTCATCAGCACTTACTGTTCCTGGATAATCACCTAATTTAATATAGTAATCAGAAATAGTACCTTTTAAGTTTCTTTGAGCGCCACCAGAACCATTATCACCCGCACAGAAGAATGCATGTGTATCAATGAATTGGTTGAATCCATCAGTACTTTGTAGAAGAGTCTTAGTTTGACCACCATCTACAGAATAATAAATCTTATTATCTATTCTATAAATCTTAACTTCATATGGTAAAGTCCAATTATTTAATTGTTTTGATGCATTTACTCTATTTATTCTTTGAGTTATTTCTAAATTATTAGTAGTTGTATATCTTCTAAATACCAATCCTGGATATCCATTAGCTTCATTTTCCCATTTAGCATTAAAGAATACAGCTTGTTTTTCTTGTTCTGAAGGATTATATTGTCTAATTGTAAATCCTACTTCATAGTCTTTTAAGTAATCGTTATTTTGATCAGTATATAACATTACACCAGTATCTATATAATTAGATCCTGTACATACAAAGTTATCTTCATGATATGGATATACATATGGGAATTCATCTTCTATCCAGTTAGCATGTAATGTAATATTTTCTGTAAATTTACTTTGAGATGATACTTTATTTTCATATGTATCTTCTTTATACCAACCATCTAATATGTACCCGATAATAACATTATCATCACCTATTGTTCTTCTTTCATTTTCTTTAGTAGTTGTTGGAAGAACATCACCTATTGGAGTATTGTAAGGAACTGTTATAGAACTTACTGCTTCTCCTCCATGAGTATTAAATGTAATAGTTATATCTTCTGGAGTCCATATACCATATACTGTTGTATCACCATTAAGTTCATTAATAGATTCATTTGTATATGTTGTTCCTGTTCCATTTGATTTAGAATTCCATCCATGGAATGCACTACCCTCTTTAGTTGGTGTAGGTAAAGTTATATTAGTAATTTCTTCAGTATAATCATATTCAATAACTATATCTTCTTCTAATACTAATACAGCCTCATTATCATAATGAACTCCATTTACAAGCCATCCATTTGGTGTATATGTTTCTGTATGACTTTGAGTAGTATCTTCAGTAACATCATCTTGATATTTGAATGTTACTGTATAATTATTACCTTCTTTAGTATTAGTATTAGTTCCTAATGGATATTCATCACCTTCTAGATAAACATCTACATTTCCTTCTGGATCTGTAACGTTAATTTCATCTCTATCTTTCCAGTGTAAGTATACTGTTACATCACCATCATTTTCATCATACTCTGTATAACATGTATATGCTTCTTCATCTTTTGGATCAGTTTGAATAGTCTTACTGAAACATTTAGCAAGTTTAACACCATTAGTTACAGTGTAATCAAATTGATCTAATCCAACATGTGAATCTTTAACTTCATTATTTTCATCATATACTGGAGTTATATAAGTATCTTCACTAAAGTTATATACTTCAGTAGGACTATATAAAGTACTTGTATCATTATTAACATAGAAACCAATAGGATTATTTCTCTTATAATAGTCTTTTTGTTCATCTGGATATCCAGTTGATTCAAACTTATAAGTAATAGTTCCCATTTTTTCTTTAGTTTCTTCATTAAATGTAGAATTATTAAAGATATAATCACTATTTTTCAAGATTCTTTCACGCTTTTGATTAATTGTATTAATTAACGTTATAAAGCTTTCATCATCTGTAGTCCATTGAGCATATAAATTAGTATTACTAGTTATACTATCATAATTAAATCTTTGAATACCACTTGTTTTAGAAGTATACCAACCTATGAATATATAATCTTGTTTAGTTGGATCTTCTGGCCATGGATCAGTTGTTGTTCCTTTAGTATATTCACTATTAAATTCCATGTTTTCATTAACAGTAAATGTATCTTCAGGATCATATATATTTTGATCTTTTTCATACTTATAACCATTAAATGTATAAGTAGTTGTTATATTTTTAGTAAATGTATTTTCTCCATTAGTTGGATCAAATGTTACTGTGATTGATTCTCCATTCTTATTCTTTCCTTCTGGTAAAGTTAATGTAGAACCTATATCATATAATTCTACTTCTCCATCTATTGTTACTATAGCTTGCTGTTCAGTAGCATAATGAGCATAATATGTTACATCTTCAAATCCGTTATATGTAGTTACTTTTTCTCCATTTGTACTATCTGTATACCATCCTAAGAAGTCTTCATCATTTGGATTATAAGTAGATAATACTACAGGATTAAATACATCATCTACATATATAGAATTAAATCTTGTACCATCTTCTATATTAGTTAAATCAATTGTTTCGTTATAAGCATTATCATTTTCATCAGTCCATCCAATATGAACACTATTCATTTCATAATCAAATGCTTGATTATCATAGTTTTCTTTTTGATAGTCTAATGTTAATGTATATTTTTTAGTTATTTCATTTGCGGCATATCCTTCATTTATCGGATTAACACTAGTAACTGTATCATCATAAGTATACGCTCTATCATCAAAGTAAACTGTATGTTCACCTGGATTTCTATAATGAGCATATAAAGTAGTTGTTTCTTTAATATCATTAATATCAGTTACTTGACTTCCATTAGTTTCAGAAGTATACCAACCTATAAAGTCTTGATCAGATACTATTGGCATATCACCAGAATAACTATAAGTATCTGTATACTGACTTCTAATTACTACATCTTTATAGAATGTATAGTTATCAGTTCTTTGATAGTTACCTACTCCATCTACTGTGAAGTGACTAAATGTATGACCTTTAGTACCAGTTACAGTTGTTTCAGTACCTTTATTATTAAATGTAATAGTAAATGTAGTATCTTCTGGTTCATCTAAATCTAATTCTCTATCTTGAGGAATTAACATATGTTTACCAGTTTCTTGATAATATGCATCCATACTATCAACAGTTACTTCTACTTCATCTAAAACATCTGAACTATAACTTGCTGTATAAGTACTATTATCATAGTTATCATCTGCACCTGTTAGAGTATTTAAATCAAATACTTCATCATTAGAATCTAACCAATTAACTAGAATTTCATTTGCTGATTTAGCATATCCTAAATCCCAGTTATTATTATCAAATCCTACAAAGTTATTAGTTGTTTCATCATTATATATACTTGTAACAACTGTTCTTTCATTAACGATATATTTATCACCAGGATGCATTACTACTCCATTAACATCATAATGATCAAATGTATAACTTGTAGTAATTGTAACTTCTTTAGTAACACTATTACCATAATCTAATGTTATATCTATAGATTCAGTTTCTTTAGCCTTACCATTTTCTAATGTGATTTTTGTTCCTTTTGGAACTTCATCTTCTTCTCCATCTATAATTATTTGAACTTTTTCTTCTTCCCAATGAGCATAGAATGTAGAATCAGTTTCTATTCCATTTAAAGTAGTTACTTCTTCTCCACTATATAAACTAGTAAAGAATCCTTTAAATGTATTATCACTAATTATTGGAAGTTTTGGATAATTTATACTTTCTGTATAAACACTATTAATTACAGTATCTTCATTAACTGTATATTCACCAGTTGAAGAATGTTCTTCATCATTAATTAAATAATGATCTCTAGAATAATTCTTATCAATATAAAGAGTCATATTATCATATTTATCATTATTCATAATAAATGTAATAACCGCTAATCTTTCAGTCTTATTCTTTCCTTCTTCTCTATCTAAGTTTAAAGTTGTCCCTTTAGGATAAATAGTTACTTCTCCATCCCAAGTTACTCTAACCTCAGTTTCTGGATCAAATTCATCCCAATAAGCATATACTGTTTGAGTGTAATCAATCTTAGTTATATCAACTAATTCTCCATCAAGCATAGCATCATACCAACCAGTAAATGCATAACCTGATCTAGTTGGATCTGCTGGTAAATTCTTATTATTAATTACTTTTTCATATTTACCAACTACAGAAGTATCTTCCATAAATGTTACTTCATCACCAACATTATAGAATGTTCCGTTTACTAGCCATCCTACAAATTTCTCATATGTAGAAATTCTTACTACTTTATCAGCAGGAGCACCTTCATAATTATATTTAAATGTTATGTTATAGTACTCTTCTGGTTTATCTTGACCAGCACCTAGAGTTCTCTTAGTACCTTGGTCTACAATTTCTACTTCTCCATCTTCTGGAGTAATAGTTATTTGTTTAACCCATTTAGCATATAATGTAATATCACTAGTTTCACTATATGAAGTTACCTTTTCAGTATATTCAGTATTAGTATACCAACCATCAAATCTATATCCTTTTCTAGTAGGATTTGGAAGTTCTGTTACTCCATTAATAGAATCTGTATATTGAGATACTAAATATCTATCTGAATTAACATTTATTATTGCATTATTGATATAGAATGTACTACCAATCTTCCATCCGTTTGGAGTATATTTTCTTCTAACATAACCGTATGTATTATCTCTACCATCTTGATAATCATATGTAATAGTTGCGATATTATCCATGTTCTTAGGAACTGTATTAACTGGTAAAGTATACCTTCCTGCATTAACAGATTCATAGAATTCATTATTTATATAGATACTATAACTATTTCTATAATGAACATAATAATATGCACCATCAGTTACTTGATCATTAGACTCAATTTTAGTTCCTCCTACTGGTTCAGTATAAATACCTTCTGAGTTATCTCCACCTTCAGTAGTAATATCACCTTCATAAGTCTTATCAAATACTCCTTGAACTTTAGTATCAAAATTAAATACATATTCTGTATTATCATAATCAATTAGTTCATCTTCATTAATTATTAACTTAGAAAGAATCCAATTTTTCTTAATAACAACTTGTTTAGTTGGTGAATCATGACCTTCTGCGCCATTCCAATCAACTGTTACAGTCATTATTTCATCTTTTGGTTTTAACGGACTTTCATATTCACTAGTTAATCTTGATGGTGTATATGTTCCACTTGGAACAACTATTATTTCTCCATCATAATCAATAGTAATATTATCTCCATTATCTTCTTCCCATTTAGCATATAAATCTTTTTCATCATATTCTGTATCATCAGCGGTTAATGATGAAACATTTACTCTATTATGTTCTGAATCTTCCCATCCAGCGAATAAGTAATTATCTCTTTCTGGTCTTAATAATGATTCATCATTTGTAGATTTAGATTCAGTATATGTAGAATGACCTAATTTATCTTCAGTGATTATTAATTTATCACCAGCATTATATTCTACTCCATCTATTATATAAGATTTAAATGTATAATCTTTACTTATAACATAGTCATTAACATTATCTTCACCATAATTATCATGTAGATGAAGTGTTATTGATTCACTAGTTTTACTTGGTCCAGCTGGGAATTCAAATTCATCACCATATGGAACTGTATAAACTGTTTCATCTAATGTTATATTCATTATTTGATTATCATATCTAGCATATAATGTATAATCTTCTACTTTACCTTCTAGAGAAGTAACTAATTCTCCTCCGTTTGGTTTAGTATACCATCCTAAGAAGTTTTCTGAATTTACTTCAGGTATTTCTGGATAAGTAATTGTATAAGTGAATAAACTATCAATAACTGTATTTGTATCATAGTTAAAGTTTGCTTCTGATTGGTAATTTCCAGATGTATTAGAACTTTCTTCTGGTACTGTTACATAGAATTTATCATATTGATAACTCTTTATAATCTTTCTTTCTTCTTTTCTACCAGATGATCTATTATAATCAAATGTTATTGTATATTCATCACTTGTTTTAGTAGTAGGTCCAGGTAATTTACCAGGTCCTTTAGGCACTACATAAGCATTTCCATCTAATGTTACTAATACATATCCTTGATCAGGATTTAGATATTTAATATAGTATGTATTTCCATCTATATCACTTTCTGCGCTTAGACTTAAGTAATCTATTCTATTTGAATCAGTAGAATCTTCTTCATAAATACCTACATATGTATTATTAGTTATTTCTACTGGAGGTTCTTCTTCTAAGTACTCTGGATATTCTATATCATATACTCTTGTATTAACATCTAAATATTCTAATTCTAATGTTGATTCTTCATTAACAACTATAGAACTATCAGAACTTACTGGAGTACCATTAAATGTTCCTGATGTTGGCATATAATTAGTTGTTAAAGTAACATTATATTCTTTGTTATTATCGTTATCTACTAATTTAATACTTGCATTAGTATCTTTAGCAAAATCTATAATTTCTAATTCTGATCCTTTAGTAACTTGAATATCATATGTAAATTTACCAGTTACATGTAATATTGCGTTAGTTTCAGAATTAAATTCTTCCCAATCACCAGTTAATGTTTCATTATCTAGTGAAGTAGTTCTACCAGTAATATTTTCTATAAATACTTCTTCATTATTATGTAACCAACCTTTGAATATATATCCAGTTCTTTCTGGTTTAGTATATGCTGGTTCAATAGTTGTTTCTTCTTCTGAAGCAGTACTTACAACTACTGTATCTTCATTAAGAGTTATTTCATCTCCTGGGAAGTATACTACTCCATTAATAGTTTGATATTCTAATTCATTAGAAGTAGTAATTGTATAATCTACTGGAGATGGTGCTCCTACATAATTTTGATCTAATGTGATAGTAATAGATTCATTAACAGTACTTGTTGGTACAGTATAAACTGTTCCTTTATTTACTTTAGAAACTTTACCATCTACATCTAAATTAATCTTTTCAACATAGTGAGCGTAGATATTAGTTTCAGTATTAATATCAGAAACATCATCTATTTCATCATCTAATACAAACCATCCTAAGAAGTCTTCATTATTATTTGGTAATAAATTTGGATAACTAATACTATAAGTACTTGTAGTATTAGAATCATAACTTCTAGTAGTTGTGTATTGAGATCTAATTACAGTATCTTCATTATAAGTTACTGACGCTCCTTTTTCTTTTTCTTCTCCATTTACTAAGAACTTATCTAATGAGTAACTATTTGTAATAGTTGAATTATAGTTACTTCCATGACTATCAATCCAATGAATTATAAATGAATCACTATCTTTATTCTTAGTAGATGGAAGATTTTCTGTAGTTCCCTTATTAACTACTCTTATATCACCATCAAAATCTACTACTACTTGATTTGTTCCTACTTCTACATAATGAGCATATAAAGTATTACCATTATAAGTATCAAATTGATCATATGTTATAGAGTCAATATCTATTTGACTTCCAGCAGAAGCATCAGTATACCAACCTATAAACTTTTGACCTTCTTTAGTAGGTTCTGCAATTGTAGATTTAGATTCTATTATTTTAACTTCTGGAACTATTGTAGTATCTTCAGTAATTGTTACTACATCATCAACATTATATGATTTATCATTTACTAAGAAACTACTTGATTCCTTTTTATATGTAGCTTTATATTGTCTTCTAGGATTTTCATCTTGATAATCTAGATATAATAATAATTCCTTAGAAGCAGATTGTTTAGCTAATTTAACTTTAGTACCATTAGTTACTCTAGTTGTTTCGCATTCTCCATCTAAATCGCAATAAGTTAAATCAAAGAATTTATCATCTGGTTTAGCCCAGTGAGCATATAAAGTTAAATTACTATCCCCAGCATAATTGAAGTATCTAGTTCCACCAGTAGCAGAAGTATGCCATCCATCAAATATATAATTATCTTTTGTTGGATCAGCTGGGAATTCAGCTTCAAATAATTCTTCTTCATATTGTGGAAGTAAAACAATATCTTTATATACTTTTATTACTTCTCTATTTTCATAATCTTCGTCTTCTATCTTCCATTCTTTTGGAACATATTTTTTAACTACATTACTTGTTGTATCATCTTGTCCGTTTTGATATTTAAATGTTACTGTAGATAATGTTTCATCATCTTTAAAGTAATCATTTAAAGGAATTGTATATTCGTCACCAGCTTTAACATGATCTACTCTATCTGGAAGTGTAACGTTATAACCTGACTTCTTATAAGTTAAGTATCCTGGATTAGAAGTACCACCATCTACATGTGCATAATCAACATCTATGTGATTTGAATCAAATGTAGTTCCTTTTTCTCCAACAAGACTAGATGAATATTGAAACATAGATGATCCATTTGTAACTTTGCTTGTATCCCAGAAATCAGAAACATATATTGTCCTTAGATTTCTATTAGGAGCACTTGCCCAAGAACCAGCAAACATACCATTCATACTTGTTACATTTCTTGTATCAAAATTACTTAAATCTAATGTTGTTACTGAAACTCCAAGGAACATATCATTCATTCTTGTTACATTAGATGTATCAAATTCAGTAACCATAGAGAAATCATTTAGCGATTCACAATATGCAAATAAATACTCCATATTATTAACATTGCTTGTATCAATAGAATTATATGATATTCTTACTAATGATCTATCATCATCAAACATAAATGCCATTGATGAAGGATTATTGAATTTTATATCACCAAAAACAACTTCTTTAAGATTTTCATCGCGTTCAAATAAACCATAAACACCATTACCAGATATACTATCAAATGTAAAATTAGAAATATCTACATATTCAAGAGAAGAATTCCAAGCAAGCATTCCTTGCATACTTGTTACGTTACTAGTATCGAATGAAGATAATCCTACAATTCTTTTAAGGAAATCACTATTATTAAACATATGTTGCATATTTGTTACATTACTAGTATTAAAACTTGTTACATCTATTTCCATTAAACCAGTTCCATCAAACATTTGCTGCATATTTGTTACTTTAGATGTATCAAATGAAGATAGATTTACATATCGTAATACCATATCACTTTGAAACATGGAGTACATAGTCGTTACATTAGATGTATCGAATGAACCTAAATCAAGTTTTCTAAGAGCAAGCATACCACTAAACATATAAGACATATCTGTTACATTATGTGTATTAAGCATGCTTACATCTAAATAATCTAAAGATTTACACTGAGAAAACATAGATCCCATATTTGTTACTTTTCTTGTGTCAAAATTACTTAAATCTAACTCTGATAACTTTTCCATAACGGAAAATAAACCATTCATATTAATAACATTATGAGTATCAAAATTACTTACGTCTAATTCTTCAATTGAAGTTAAAGAACCAAACATAGTAGACATATTCGTTACATTACCTGTATTAAACTTACTTACATCTAAGTTCCTTATTCCTGTATTATGTAAGAACATACCAGACATATTTGTTACATTACTTGTATCTATGTCACCAAAAATTATTTCTTTTAAATAATCTCTAGAATAATATGTATAGAACATATAATAGAAAGTAGTAGCCTTATTAAAGTTTATTCCAGATAAATCTATTATATTATATGAGAAATTATTATGGTCCCATTTATTTATTGGTGAGAACATATATGACGAATCAGGGTTTGCATATATTACATCTGCCTCAGAATAATATAATACTTCATCATTACTTTCATTAAACCAAATATAAGTAACATATGGTGAATCTGAAGTAGATATAATATTATCTGATGTTAGATTTGCTGAAACTGCATTATATTCAGATTGGTTTGCTTTTCTGAAATATATATTATTATTACGAGTTGCTTCAGTAAATTGACCTAATGTTTTATTAGCTACAATATTACGGAAAGTAGTACCTGGTACTAATATTGAATAACTTTCAGTATATTGTGCATGTAATGTAATATCAATTGTACCTTTATAAGTTGTAACATGGTCTCCACCAGTTTCTGCTGTATACCATCCTACAAATGAACTTCCATTCTTTGTAGGTGTAGCTGGGAATATAACTTGATCGATAAATTCTGCAAAACTTGGTACTATTACAGTATTATCATTTTTCTTTATATATTCACCATTACCATGATAGACACCATCTACTAACCATCCGTTTGGTTCATATCTTCTTACTACATTAGCAGTAGTATCTTCTTGTCCATTATGATATTTAAATGTTACTGTTGAAATAATTTTTGAAGGTTTAGTTTCATTATTAATTGGTAATTTATATTTACCATAATCACCTTGATCAGTATATCTAGCATATAAAGTAATATCATTTGTTTCTTCATATGAAGTATATTTAGTTCCTCCAACTTTAGCATCATACCAACCATCAAAGTATAAACCTACTCTCTTAGGATCAGTTGGGAATGTAACACCTTTTATCACTTCAGTATAATCAGGTATTATTTCAGGAATAGTATCTCCAATATTAATAGTATCTCCTGAATTATAATGAGTACCATCAACAAGCCATCCATTTGGTGTATATACTTTTGTAACATAACCAATATAATCTACGTCACCATTATTAAATTTAAATGTTACTTCTGCTAAGTCTTCACTTGCTTTAGCATTATCATTTAAAGGTAATACATATGGTTGATTTGGTTCTGGCGGATCTAGAGTCCAATGAGCATATAATGTTATATCATTTAATTCATTATATGAATCTACTCTTTCTCCTCCAGTTTCTTCTGTATACCATCCAACAAATGCATATCCTTCTTTATAAGGAGTTGATGGATAAGTTGCTCCAACTTGTATTTCTGAATATTCAGCATCAATAGTAATATCTTCTAAAACTATTATCACTTCATTATCTGAATAAGGCAATCCTTCAATAGACCAACCATTAGGTACATATTGTTTTTGAACTTTACTAGTTGTATCATCTTGTCCATTTCCATATTTAAATGTTACTGTTGCTAAATCTTCACTTGCTTTAGAAATTGTATTTTTAGGTATTACGAAACTTCCACCATGTTTAACTTCCTCAACTCTGTTAGGAAGAGTAACTTTATGAGTACCTATCAATCCTTTAAATGTTAAATATCCAGGTCTAGATGGGCCTTCATCTACTCTAGCATATTCTGAATCAACGTGATTTGCATCATATGTTGTTCCTTTTTGTCCAACTAGTTTTGTATCACTCTCGAATGTTCTTCCTTCAAAATATTCACTTCTAGGTTCTTCCCATTTTTCTGAAACATATATTGTTACTAAATTACTACAACCAGAAAACATGCTAACCATATTTCCTACTCCACCAGAGAATGATGTTAAATCTAGTTCAGTTATAGACGACATATTTCCGAACATACTTGCATAACCAGATTCATATTCACTAGTTACCCCTTCAGTATTAAAGCTTCTAACATCTATTTCTGTTAATGCTCTACAACCTGCAAACATATAGTCAAATTTTTTTACTTTACTTGTGTCAAAATTTGATACATTCAAATATGTTAAACTATAACATGAGCCGAACATATTTGTCATATTTGTAACATTACTTGTATCAAAATGACTCAAATCTAATGATGTAATCTTACTACAATTATCAAACATTCCGGACATATCTTTTACTTTTCTTGTATCAAATGAACTTGTATCTATTGATGTAATCTTATTTAAACCAGAAAACATTCCATACATATCAGTAACATTGTGAGTATCAAAATTTGTTAAATCAATAGATGTAGTTATACCACTATTGGATTCTGCCTTAAATAAAGCATGCATACTTCTAACTCTACTTGAGTTTAATCCAGTCATATCTATAGATAAAAATTTATTAAATTGCGTATTACTATTAGCTACAAAGAACATTGAAGAACTATCTTCATTCATAAATATTATATCTACAGGTGAATAATATAGAATTAAGTTTCCAGATGTCCACATATAAGCTACATTTGGAGATGTTCTAGCTGAAATAATATTAGCATTTGTTAATGTTTCAGCTACTTCGTTATACTCTGATTCAGTTGCTTTTCTAAATGTAAATTGTGCTGAAGAAGTATATGATGATGTTAATTCTACCACCTTATTATGGAATAAAGGTCCAGTTGTTAAAATTGCATAATTATTAGTATAGTGAGCATGCAATGTAATATTTTCTGTTCCTTTATAAACTACAATTTTATTTCCACCAGTTTCTGCATCATACCAACCTTCAAACAAATAATCGGTTTTAGTAGGATTTTTAGGTAACTCTACTGGTACAATAACTTCTCTAAAGTCTGGTTCTATAATAGTTTGGTCAGTCTTTGTAATATTTTCTCCAGTTTCTTTATGAACACCATTTACAAGCCATCCATTTGGAACATATTTTCTAATTACTTGTCCATAAGTATCTGCTTCTCCATTATGGTATTTAAACGTTACAAGAGATACTACTTCACTTTCTTTTGTTTCTTCATTCAAAGGTAAAGTATAAGTATTACCTGTTTTACTCCAATGAGCATATAAAGTAATATTTCTAGGTTCTTTATATCCAGTAGTTCTACTATAAATATTACCACCAAATTCTGCATCGAACCATCCCATAAATGTATATCCAGTTCTTGTAGGATTTGCTGGGAATGAAGCAGATGAATAAGTAATTGTATAATCTGGTTCAATAACTGTATCTTCAGTAACATTTATTATTTCACCAGTATTCTTATGAACTCCATCTACTAACCATCCATTTGGTTTAAAGTTCTTTTTAACATAACTAACTGTATCTTCTTTACCATTTTGATATTTAAATAATACACTAGCTACATTTTCACTAGCCTTAGTAGTATTATTTGTTGGCAATGTATAAGGACTACCTGGCATTGGATTTGTTGTACTATCCCATTGAGCATGTAATGTAATATCATAAAGGTTATAATATGATGAATATTTTGAACCACCAGAAGCTGCTGAATACCAACCTTTAAATTTTAAATTTTCAGCAGTTGGATTTTCTGGGAATTCTGCTTTAATAGTTGCATTAGTATAATCTGGTTCCAATAATATATCACTATTAACAGTTATATTTTGTCCATTACCATAATGAGTTCCTTCTACTAACCAACCATTAGGAGTATAATTTCTCATTACATAACTTTGAGTATCTTCGTGACCATTATAGTATTTAAATGTTACTGTTGCTAACTTACTATCTTCTTTAGGATAATTATTTTCTAATAATGTATGAGTTCCACCAGCTACTACATTAAATACTCTTCCATCAGGATAAACTACAGAATATGTATCAGGTGAACCTGGTGCTTTTCTATAAGTTAAATATCCTGGATGTTCTGGAGCATCGTCTATAATTGCATAAGCTCTATCAATTTGTCCTTCATCATATACTGTTCCTTTTTGTCCAACAAGGTTATAAGCTCTCCAGAATAATCTATAATCATCAATTGAATTACTTAGACCCCATTTTTCAGATACATAAATAGTTGTAGCCTCAACATTAGAAAACATTGCTCTAACATTATTTACTTTACTTGTATCAAAATGACTTAAATCAATTTCATCTAAAGCAGTATATGCAAACGTGCCTTCCATATTAGTTATATTACTTGTATCAAAACTAGTTATATCAAGTTCTTTAAGACTTCGAGTTGATTGGAACATTCTATCTATTCTAGTAGCAGAACTTATATCAAAACTTCTTAAATCTAGTTTTGTTACAGCACTACCTGAGAACATACTATGAAAGCCTGTAACTTTACTTGTATCAAAATGACTTAAATCTACAGTTTTTAAACTAGTAGTGTTATGGAACATATATGCCATTCCTTTAACATTATGAGTATATAAAGTATCTAAACCAATTATCTCTTCTAACGAATGACATTCTTCGAAGAAATAACCTAGATCAGTAACCTTTGTTGTATTTATACCAGATATATCTATTGTTTTAAAAGTTGTCTCTTTAAACATCCAGATAGAATTTGGTTTTGCATAGATAATATCTGCATCAGAATAATATATTACTTCATCTCCACTTAACCATGCATATACTGTTTTAGGTGAATCACTAGAAGAAATTTTATTATCATCAGTTAAAGAACTAGATACTAGATTATATTCATCTTGAGTTGCTTTTCTAAATGATAAATCATTTAATCCAGTATAACTATTACATAAACTCTTTAACTTAGTATTTACATTACCACCTAAATCTAATAATGCATAATCATCAGAATATTGAGCATGTAATGTTATATCTGTTTCTCCACTATAAGCAGATACTAATTTACCACCAGTTTCTTCAGTATACCATCCAGCAAATTCATAACCATCTTTACTAGGATTTTCTGGATATTCAGCTTGAATAGTCTTAACTATATAATTAGGTTCAATTATATAATCAACACCTTCTACAACATTAATAACATCACCATCGTTATAATAATCTCCATTTACCAACCAACCATGATTAATATATTGTTTAATAACAGTACTTGTTGTATCAGCAGTGCCATTATGGTATTTAAATGTTACTGTTCCTAATATTTCATCTTCTTTAAGATAATTATTTGTAGGTAATACATAATCTTGTCCTGGTATAGGAGCAACATTTACTTTCCATTGAGCATATAAAGTAATATCTTCATTACCAGCATAATTTGTATATTGAGTACCACCAAATTCATGATCAAACCATCCAATAAATTCAAATTGATTATTTGAAGGATCTTCTGGGAACTCTGCACCTAAATTAACTTCAGTATAATCAGGTATTAAAGCAATATCCTTTACTACAACAATAGATCCACCATCATCATAATGAACCCCATCAATTGTAAATCCATTACCTATAAATTGTTTTTGAACTTTACTTGTTGTATCTTCATGACCATTTCCATATTTAAATGTTACTTTAGCGACATCCTCGTTTTCTTTTGGATATCTATTATTTGGAATATCATAAGTTGATCCATGATCTACTTCTTCAGTATAATCAGGAAGACTAACTGTATGAGTACCTTCTGGTATTGGTTTTATATTTTTAACATGTGTTAAATAACCCGGATTATTAGGAGCGTCGTCTATAATCGCATAATCCTTATAATCATGACCATCATATACTGTTCCTTTTTGTCCAACTAGTTGATTATTATTAAAGAATATTCTTTGATTACTTGGAAGATCACTTAAATTCCATTTTTCAGAAACATAAATTGTTGTTAATTTATTTGAACCAGTATTATAGAACATATTATTTGCATTTTCTACACTACTTGTATCAAAGCTTCCTAAATTTAAAGTTGTAACCCAAGGTGTACTAGAGAACATATTTGACATGTCTGTTACATTACTTGTATCAAAACTTGAAACATCTATACTTGGAACATATCCTATTGATGAAAGCATGTAACTCATATTAGTAACTTTACTAGTATCAAATCTGCTTAAATTTAATGGATCTGTCAACAAGTTATTTTCAAACATGTATGACATATCTGTTACATTACTTGTATCAAATCTAGTTACATTTAAGCTTGTAAATCTACCAGCACCAAACATATTTTTCATTGTTGTAACATTATGAGTATCAAATGAAGTTACATCTACTGTACTTAAAGATGATGTTGCATAAAATAACCAAGACATATCTGTTACTCTACTTGTATTAAAATTTCTTAAGTTGATTGTTGTTGCATTATTTTGATATGCAAACATACCTTTCATATTTGTAACTATTGAACTATTGAATTTGCTTAAATCAATCGATGAATAATATTCTCTTGCTGCAGAAGTGTTTCTTTCATTTTCTTTTGTAGAGAACATAAATGAAGAATCCGGATTAAAATATATTGTATCTGCAGTTGATCCTACTAGAATTGTTGATCCTGTTCTCCAAAAATATACTGGAACTGGAGAATCATTAGTAGAAATAACATTGCTTGAATCTAATGTATTAATAACTTCTTGCAATTCTTCTGAAGTAGCTCTTCTAAATGAATAACTTGAAGAATAATCATTAGCGTATTTAGAATATATTTTTGAATTAAATGAAGGTCCATCAATTAAGTATGCAAAACTATCTGTATATTGTGCATGTAATGTATTAGAATCATAAGTATTTAAAATTGTTACTTGATATCCACCAGTTTCAGAAGTGAACCATCCAATAAATTTATATCCTGGTTTAACTGGATCTGCTGGAAAATCAGCATTTCTAACAAATATTGTATAATTTGGTCTTATAACAGTATCTGGATATTTCATAATAGTTGCTCCATCAGGATATGGTTCACCATCTACTAACCATCCATTTGGAACAAAGTCTTCCATTATATTAACTGTTATATCTTCCTCACCATTATGTAAAACGAATGTTTTTGTTGAAATCACTATACTTTCTTTTGGAGTATTATTTATACCTAAAGTATATGGTTCTGCTGTACCATTTCTTTTCCATCTAGCATATAAAGTAATATCTTCTTCACCATCATAAGTAGTATATTTATTACCACCATTTGTTTCTTTATCAAACCATCCTTTGAATGTACTGCCTTCTTTTATTGGATCCTCTGGGAATTCTGCAGGTACAATAGTTTCTGTATAGTCTTCTTTGATAATAGAATCATATTTTAAAGTTACTTTGTCCCCAGGTTGATATAATTTTCCATCTACTATCCAACCATTTTTAATATATTGTCTAACAACATTACTTGTAGTATCTCTATGATCATTTTTATATTTAAATGTTACTGTTGATAATACTTCATCGTCTATTGTATCAAGTTCTGGTAATTCAAATTCTACACCAATAGGGAACTCAGTTTCTTCCCAATGAGCGTATAGAGTTATATCATCAATACCATCATAATAAGTATATCTATTACCTTCAATATCATACCATCCTCTAAATAAATAACCTTCTCTTTCAGCATCTTTAAATGTTACTGGATTAATAGTTTCTTTATATATAGGACTAATTACAAGATTATTATTTACTCTAATGCTTGTTCCAGCAGTTGTAGTTGTATATGTATCTCCTGATATATCCCATTTATCTACTGTATAAGATTTAGTTACTTTTTTTATTTTATCTTTTGTAGAACCATCTTGATATTTTAAAGTTACTGTGGCTAACTCATCATCATCTTTACTTGGTAATGTAGGTAATGTATAAGAATAACCTTTTCTTACTTTTGTAACTGTTCCAGCAGGAAGTACTGTAACAGTCATTTCTTGATAAGATAAAGTTGTCCATTGTGCATAAAGTGTTATATCATCAAATATACTGTAACTTGTATATTTAGTTCCACCAGATGCTTGATTATACCAACCTTTAAAATTGTAACCAACTCTTACAGGATTACTTGGGAAAGTAGCAGGTATTATTGTTTCTATATAATCTGATTCAACAGTCATATCTTTATCTGCAGTTATAGTTTGACCTTCATCATAATGAATTCCATCTATATACCATCCATTTGAAGTAAATTGTTTATTAACAGAAGTTATATAATCTGCTGTAGAATCATCTTGATATTTAAATGTTACTGTCTTTGATTCATCTGATTTTGCTATTCCATCTCTAAGTGTATAATTTGAACCTTTTAAAACTTTATCAAACGTTCCATCAGGATATGTTATTTTTACATTGTTATTATCATTTGACCAATGTGCATATAATATTTTGTTTGTAGTTCCGGTATATTCAGTATACTTTGTACCACCTGTTACTGAATCATAGTATCCTAAGAATGTATAATCATCTCTTGTTAATTCTTTAAAAGTAGGATTTTCTCTTTCTTCGTTATAAATCAAATGTTGTCTTAAATCTATATTTTCATTAACAACTATAGTATCACCAACATCATAATGTTTGTTATTAATGTTGTATCCACCAATTATATAATTAGTTTTAACATAATATAAATCATAATCATCTGTTTCATTGTTATGATATGCAAGTACTGTTGCTAAAATAGCAGGTTTTTTCTTTGGAATAAATGGTAGTGTATATTCAGTACCTTTTTGTAAATTTATAGATACGCCATCAGGTCTTATTACTGTTACTTTATCTTTTTCAACCCATTGAGCATATAATTTTTGTGATACAGCTTCTATTTTTGATACTGCTCTTCCACCAACACCTTGATCAAACCATCCTTTAAAAGTATAGTATTGTCTTGAAGGATCTGTTGGAAAATCTACATCACTTATTGTTTCTTTATAAACTGGTTCTAAAACTATATTTTTAACAACAGTAATTTTAGTTCCAGCAGGATATACAACGCCATCTAACGAATAGCCAACTGGTGTATATGTTACTTTTCCTGTTTTAATTAAAGAAGGTGTAACTCCATCTTGATAATCAAATGTAACTGTAAATGTAGTAGGAGCTTTTTCTTGAGGAGTTGGAATAGTATATTTTGATCCTCTTAATACTTTTTCCCTTGTACCTCCATATCCTTTTAGTTCAACGATATTAACTTGTTCTCCAGGATTAATTCCATCAAAATGAGCTTTTAAATTAAAATCATGTGTATTACAAGAATTTATTTGTCTTACATAACCATCAGAATAATAAACATAATCTTCTAAGTCTGTATCTAATAAAGTATATCCAAGGAAACGATGGTCTTTTTCGTGTTCATTCAAAGGACCTGATAAACCATGTTTAACACATATTTCATCACTTGTTATTACTGTAAAATGTTTACCATCAACATCTTCTGTTGCAGTAATTTTTTTAAAATTATATGAATTACCTTCTTCATCTATCAAATCAAGTACTTCATAATATGTTGGTAGTACTTGATAATAATCGATTCTATCAGAATTTTGGCTCTTATAAAGTTGTGGATTTTGCCCTCTTATATTAAATATTTCATGAATAGCTGGAAAGTATTGAGAATTATAAAAATGCACGTTTCTATATAAATCAATTCTATCATTTGCATCTACATGTGCTTTTGTTTTTGTCCAATAAGCCATAGCAGTAATATATTTACCATCTATAGTCATTTTACTATTTTCAGATGTAATTTCATTATCATATCTATTATATGAATTAATGTATTCAAAGTCATATGTTTTATTTTTAACCATACTAACTTTTTTACCATCAACCCAAATAGTTATAGCTGGTGCTGTTTTACCATAAACAGTAGTATCTTGTCCGTAAGGTGCCGATTTAATAGGACTACCAGTTAATTCAGGGTTACTATACCATCCAACAACAGCAGTATGATCATCTATAAATGCTTCTTTCTGTATTTCTCTGTTACCATCAACATCTCTTATACAATTCATTAAGCCATGGACATAAGTATGTTGTGACGGAAAAATATAAACGCTTTTCCAATTCTTATAATCTGGATCCGCGCTACCACATTGATCAAAATCGCTCTTAAACAATTTCATCCTATAATGTTCGCCATTAACAACGTAAAATACTTCATTGTATGTTTTACCATAAGAAACATACTCTGCTTTTACCTTTCCGTTAAAAGCAAATAATTGCATTACAAATACTACTAATGCAAAAAGTAATAATCTAACCCTACTAGATTTTTTCATAAGACACCTCTAAACTTCCCTAACTATTACTGATTTTCCATTTTATTTCATAGTTAAAACAACAGGATCATATTTAATACAAAGAGACATTGTTACACTACTCTTTATACTATCCTATTATCTATTATAATTATATCAAAAATCAGTCAAAAAAGTCAACAAAAAACGACATATTTTTTTGCTATTTTTCCCTTATTTTATAAAGGTAAAACGGGTGTTTGAAAGAACTGAAAACGCTGTGGAAAAGTGATGCATTTTTCCACCACTTTTTAAATTATTAAAATTTATTAAAATTTACATTTTACACGATTTTTTACACATTTTAATATTATTTTTTTATCAAAAAAATATTTACTAAAAAAGTGAACTATCCTATATTATTAATAAGAAAATCTGTCAATCATTTTACATGCAATTTCTTACAAAATTATAAGTATTCCTTATAAAATAAAGGGAACACTAATATAATAAAGGAATTGATAAAATTTAAAAAAATTTGCATTATTTAAAGAAATTTGTTATAATAGCGCACAACTTTATGAAACGAGGGGTTTGTGCCATAAAGTAAAGGGGGGAAATCTTATGAAAAAAAGATATTTAATAGGAGCTTTAGTAGGTTTAGCTACTTTACCTATGACAGTTAATGCTGCTGGAGTTTCAACAGTAAAATTTGAAGGACAAACTAATGTTAACGTAGGTGATGAATTCACAGTAAACATGGTACTTGATAATATTGATGGTACTAATAATGGTGTAGTTGCTTTTGGTGGTTATATTAATTATGATAATACTGTATTAGAATTAGTAAGTACTACTCAAGGTGATGCATACGAAGTTATAATCAATAACAGAATTAATAAAATTGCTGCTATGGATTTTTCTTTAGAAAATGGTATCAAAGAAAGAACTAATGTTTATACTTTAACATTTAAAGCTATCGGAGAAGGAAATAGTTCAATTACATTAACAAAACCTGAATTAGTTGATGCTAATGCAGAATTAGTAAGTGCTAATGTTAATGGACTATATGTTAATGCTAAAAATATTGAAGTTAAAAATGAACAAAATACTGTTGAAAACTATGTTGAAGTAGCAGAAAATACTGAAATTGAAGAAAAAAATGATACAACTGAGAGCGTTGTAGAAACTGCTGTTGAAAACAAAGAGATTAACGAAGTTAAAAAAGAAGAAAAAATTGCAAAAAAAGTAGTATCTAATAAAAAAGATACTAAAAATATATTCGAAATTATAATTAAATTCATTGAAAAAATATTTAAAAAGTAACTGATTAAATTCAGTTACTTTTTTTATGTTATATTGCAGCAAAAATATCAGTTTTTGTTTCATCTAAATCTATATGATCCAAAATTGCTCCTAGTATTTCTGATTTAGCCTTAGATGATTCACTTTGAGCTCTTTCTTTTTGTTCTCTTAAATATAGATTTATTCTAGCTTCATTTATTCTCTTTCCTATTTCAGAAGCCTTTATAGGGTTCTTTTTATTCTTTTCATCCATTAAAGCATCAACGGTACTATCAGATATACTTGTAACGCCCATATTGGCACATAAATATGCGATAGAAGCTTTTCTATTAGATACTTTTTTAGCTTCATAACTATCTAAATATACTTGTGCTTTTTGTAAATCTTTTTCTAATTCATATAAACAATCTTCTTCATATGAAACAGAGAAGTCAATATTTTTGTCTTTTGGATGAAGTTTATTAAAGATAATATCAATTTCTTCTTTATTATCATCTTTTGGATACATTATTTCTTCTGGTTCTCTTAATACTTTTTCTAATACATCAGATACCATTGATAATATATCTAATATTTCTTTATTATCTTGATCAGTTTTTGCATTTAATCTCTTTATTTCTTTTGTTAAATCTTCAGTTTGTTTTTGTAGTTCTTTCTTATTTATTACTATCTTTTTATTATTAATCTTATCTATTTCAGTTGTTAATATTTTTACTTCTTTATTATTATTTGAAATATCATCAAATAATGATAGTACTTTTAAGGCATAAGTATTATTTTCAAAGTATTCTTTAGAGAAATAATTCTTTAAGGATTTAACTAAATCTCTAATTCTATCTTTATATTCTTCTTTACCTTTTCTTGTTTTAGTTATTTCTTTATAATCATCAATTAAAGTAATTATTTTAATATAATCTCTTGAACTAGGGTTTGCTTCTTTCCATTCTTCTATTTGTAGTAATCTATCCTTTAAAACAGATATTCTATCATTAAGATTTAAGAAACATCCATTATCTAATATAGAATTATTTTTTATTGTTTTATAGAAAGAACCACCTTCTACTAACTCTCTTAATAATCTAACTTTAGTTATTTCAGATATATTATGTCTTTTATTAGTATTATATCTAACAAGCATTTTTCTTTCTATAACACCCTTATCAGAAGAAGTATTCTTTTCACCTTTTTCAACTACTTCAAAATATTTTTCAAGCAATTCAGTTACTTTTTGAGCTTGTTCATCACCAGATTCATCTTTAATATCAAAATCTGCTCTATGAATAGGATCAAAGTATTCATAAGCTTCTTTTTCATATCCTCCAATATAGTCTTCTTTAAAGCAATTAATAGCTTTTTCAATTTCTTCTGGAGTTTTACCCTTCTTTTGTAATTTACATAAGAATTCATCCATAACAGATACTTCTGGTATTTTTTCCATATAACCTTTTTTAGATAACTTACTTAATCTTTGTTCTTTATATGATTCAAAATCTAAAATAATTTCATCATTAACAATAATATCTTTATCATTATTTTCAATTAATTCTTTATTTTGTTCAATTTTTTCATTATTACTTTGAATAGTATTTTTGATTTTTTTCGCTCTATCAACAGATTCCTTAGTATATTTACCTGTTTCTGCGATATTATTAGTCATTTCTTCTAATTCAGCTTTTAAATCAGTATTTTCTTGAGTCAATGTTTCAATCTCATCAGTAATAGACGCATTCTTTTCATTTATTTCTTTATTATGATCTTTTATTTCTTGTTTCTTTCTATATATTTCTTCGTCTTTAATAGAATTAAATTCTGTTTCAGACATAGACATTATTCTTTCATATTCATACTGATCTGAATATTGAGTCATTTTCTTTATAATACCTTCTATTTCTGTTATTTGACTCTTATTATCTTTTAATACTTTTTCAAAGTTCTTATATTCATCTTCTGTTAAAGTTTCTTTGTAGAATTTTTTAAGATTAGATTGTTTATCATAATCTTCTTTCATTGCATCTAGTATCCTTTTTAAATTTTCTAGCTCCATATTTTCCACCTCTTTATTTCTTTATAAATAACATTTTTGCGTTATCCACAGTTATTCTTATTCTTGTATTACTATGAGAATACACTATTTTGTTTTTTCCATCATCAAAATATGTATCATCAACTGCATAAAAATGATTTATTGATAAAACATGTATAGTAGCTAACCCAGAAGAGTCTATTTCAAGGTTCATAGAATATCCTTCTTTTATTAGCTTATCTATTTCTTTTTTTGTATATTCTTTTCCATCAATTGTTAATTCTTTTATCACATATTTGCCAACTATACCATTATCAAACGTAGGAACCTCTTTTACTTCTTCTTTTTTTATTTCTTGTTTTTGAACAGGCTCTGTAGTAACAGGTTTTGTTTCTTTTTTTACTTCTTCTTTTTTTACTACTACTTGTTCTTTTGTTGTTTTCTTTTCTGCTTTTTTAGTAGTCTTTTTTTCTTTTTCATCTTTCTTAGTTGTTTTTTTCGTTTCAACTTTTTTTACTATTTTTTTCTTTTCAGTAACATTTGCTTTTACTTTTGGTTCTTCAACACCATTTACTTTTTTAGCATATCCTATACCTTTATAAATTACAAATACTACTAATGCAAAACAAGAAATACTTATAATTGTTGTTAAAATTATTCTACCTCTACTATACCTCATATTGTACTCCTACTCCTACATTAATCATTATAGCATTATTTGTAAATATTTTAAAGAAAAAAAGATATTTTTTTAAAATATCTTTTAGCAATTCTTCTTGCAACCACATTTTTTCTTAGTTTCTTTTTTGCATCCACACTTACATTCACCATTGCAAGTACATTTTTTTCCTTCGTTACACCCACATTTACAATCAGGTCCACAATTACATTTTTTTTCCATATATCCTCCTATTTTTCTATTAAATATCTTTTATCTCCTATGATAATCCAATCACATTCGATAGTAATTGTTTTTTTCTTTCCATTTTTTAGAGTTATTAAATATATAGTTGTATTATCTTCACAAGCCATATCTGTTTCTTCTCCATATTTAATATTTAATAAATCACTATAAACAGAACTAATATCTTCTTTATTAGTTATTACTTTGCTTTCTAATCCAGCTTCAGTATACTTATTAATCTGAATATTATCAATATTTTTAACAATTACATCTTTATATTCTTCGTTATCTTTTAAAAATGTTATCTTAATATTGTTTTCTGTTCTAGTAAATTTGTAGACTATAAAGAATATAATAATTAAACATACTGATATAATTATTATTTTTTTCTTCATACTACTCTCCTTTAATATATTATATATTATAAAAATAAATATTTCAAATAAACTTAAAAAATATGTATATTAAATACCATAATTAAAATATATCTAATTATTGTTACTACACTCGTAATAATAAAAAGAACTGGAAAAGGTTTAATTCTTAATGGTTTTATATATCTATCTATAATAAATAACATAAACGTTATTAACCATAATATACAAGTATAATTATAATGTAATGATTTTGCTATATCACCCTTTAGGAGCGCTATTGTTGCACGAGTTAATCCACAACCTGGACAATCAATATGAAAAAATACTTTTATCGGGCATACACTTCCAAATACTATTTTCATAAAAATAATATATATAGTAACTACAATAATAGGAATTTTAAATTCTTTTAAATCTTGTTTAAATTTTTTCATATTGTTACACTCCTATAATTATTATACAAAAAAAGTATGGATTTCTCCATACTTATTCACAGCTAATTTCAACAGAATTATCTCTTTCTATTTTTTCGCAGTTACATCCTTCGCTAGATTTTATTTCATTGGAGAAGGCATTATATCTAACTTCAGATTCACAGATATTATATTCATTTATTCTATGTGTAATACTATCTAATTTATAACCATTATCTGTTTTTGTTTGATTATATCTATAAACTTTACTTGTATTAGCTAAAACATTATCTATAGTAGCTTTAGATGATTTAATAGTAATAACAAATGTATTGTCATATTCTCTTAGTGTATTATTCTTTATATCTTTAATAACAATATCATAAATATCTTTCATATTAAAATCTTTAGTTTCTCTATAAATAACTAATGTATCTGCACCATAATAATCTTCATTAGCAGTTTCTACCATATTTATTTTGTTATTATATTTAACTTCAATTTTAATATTATCTCCTAACGATTCATCAAACTCATAGTTTACATCACCTAATCCTGACGAAATAATTACTAAATTATCACTATATTTAACATCTATTACAGATTTATCATTAATTAATGACTTAGCATCCTTAATATTGAAGTTTTTAAAGCTATATGTAGTTATTCCAATTCCTACACCAAAGAATACAATTGATAATAAGAATAAGATTAATAATAATCTATATTTTGATTTTTTATTAAATATAAAATCAATAAATACAGTTAAGATTACTAATCCCGCAATGATTGCAGCCAAAGCAGAAATAAATATTCCTACAAATAAAGAAGATACTGTAATATGGATTAATGATAAGAATAATACAACTCCAAGACCTATCACCCCTGGTATAATTCCCATCATAAAGAATATTAACATTAATTTAATAAAGAATTTTACTACTTTAGCAAGTCCTGATAAAAATGAATAAGATTTATCATTAGAATCTCTAATAATTATTTTTTCAGTTGGTTTTAATTCTATTTTTTCTTTATTTTCTGGATTAATATTTTCTTGTTTTTCTTCCTTTGCTTTAACATAATAATCAAGATATCTTATTTTAAATGTATAAAAGAATACAATTATAGCTATTACTAACCATATAGTTCCTAAAACACTATGAATTACTGTTTCAATTACATAACCATGGTTTAAGAATCCAAATAGTCTACCAATAACAGAAGAAGTTACTCCTACTACAAATAATCCTAGTAAGAATAATCCTAATGCAAGTAATCCCATTTTTAATACACATTTGAATCCACTTCCAAAAGTCATATCACTAAACATATTAATTGTTTTAGAAATATAATCAAAAAATGAATCAACAGATTTAGCTAAATTATTTTTTTCCTTTCTATCAATTTGTTTTAAATCAGTTATTTGATCATTAATTAGATCATCCATAGAACAATCAAACAAATTACATATTTGAACAATCTTATCAGTTTCAGGATATGCATTATTACTTTCCCATTTACTAACAGATTGTCTAGATACACCTAGCTTTTCAGCTAGTTCTTCTTGACTAAGACCATTCTTTTTTCTTAGTCCTACAAGTTTGTCACCAAACTTCATACTATTCACCTCTTTCAACTACAAGTTTACATCATTTTTGGGTTTACAATCTATCAACTTTGCTTGGAAATTTCGTAAACTTTTGGTTGCAATATCATTATTATAGCACAAAGAAGCACATTTTTTAGTAAAATGTGCCTTTCATTTTTATTAATATTGAATACCCCAGATAACATGATATTTTGCTTCTTTACCACAACATACACACTTGTCATCTATAGATTTTGCACCCTCAAGTATACATCTTGATTTGCATCCTTTAATCTCTTTTATCTTTTCTTCACACTCTTTATCACCGCACCACATTGCATGTATAAATCCTGGTTGTGTTTCTAATATTTTTTTCATATCATCTAACGTATGTGCTTCAAAAGTAAGTTCATCTCTTCTTTTTTCTGCTCTTTCATACATATCTTTTTGAATAGTATCTAATAATTCAGATACATAAGTAACTATATCTACATCTTTAGATACTTCTATTTTTTCTCTAGTATCTCTTCTAGCAATAGTAATTGTTCCTTTTGCTAAATCTCTTTCTCCTATTTCTATTCTTACCGGAATACCATTTACTTCTGCTTCTGCAAATTTAAATCCAGGAGATTTATCACTATCATCTATATATGTAATTATATCTTTTTCTAATAATTGTTCTTTAAAGCTATTAGATAATGTTTTAACTTCTTCACTATCACCAATTGGCACAATTACTACCTGTTTTGGTGCGATTTTAGGAGGTAAAACTAATCCATAATCATCTGAATGAACCATTATTAAACCACCAATCATTCTAGTTGTGCATCCCCAAGAAGTTTGATATACATATTCTAGTTCATTATTCTTATTAGTAAATTTAACATCATATGCTTCCGCAAATTTTTGACCAAAGTAATGAGAAGTCGCAGCTTGAAGAGCTACTCCGTTATACATTAATGCTTCATTAGTTAATGTATATTCTGCACCCGAAAATTTTTCTTTTTCTGTCTTTTTACCTTTAATAGAAGGTATAGCTAAATAATCATGAAAGAATTTATAATATACTTCCATCATTTGATTAGTTTCATTCATTGCTTCTTCTTTTGAAGAATGAATAGTATGTCCTTCTTGCCATAAAAATTCTCTACTTCTTAAAAAAGGTCTTGTTTCTTTTTCCCATCTTAACACATTACACCATTGATTATATAATTTTGGTAAATCTTTATATGAACTAACATGATCTTTATAATAATCACAGAACAATGTTTCAGATGTTGGTCTTATACACAATTTATCATCTAGTTCTTTTTGACCTCCAATAGTCACCCATGCAACTTCTGGAGCAAATCCATTAACTAGTTCTTTTTCTTTATTTAACATTGATTCAGGAATAAGTAACGGCATTTGAACATTAACGTGTCCTAACTTTTTAAATTCTTTATCTAGAATACTTTGCATTTTTTCCCAAATAGCATATCCATTTGGTTCAATAACAATGCACCCTTTTACTGATGAATAATCTGCTAAAGATGCTGCTCTAACGACATCAGTATACCATTTTGCAAAATCAACATCTCTACTTGTAATCTTATTATTTGCCATAATATCACTCCCTAACAAAGATATTATATCACAAAAAAAGTATATTATTTACCTAATATACTTTTTTCTTCTTCTATTAATGATTTATCATATCTAACAAATAAAGCTTCTATTTCTTTTTCTAAATTTACTTCCTCTAATCTTTCATAATTCCATGTTTTAATACCCTTATTCAAGTATTTTTCTACTTTTGCAGTACTTTCTATTAAATAAGGTTTTAATAAATTATTTACGTTTAAAATAATGTTACAACAATTATATAAAACCTTTTCACATTTATCTACATCAGTTTTAGCAAGATTCCATGGTTCATTTTCATCAAAATATTTATTTGAATAAGATATGAAATCAAATATAGTTTCAATACCTTTTTTAATATCACCATTATCTATATCACTACCTACTGTAACATATAATTCTTTTAACTTAGATTCAATTTCTGAATCTATTTCTGTATTAGATAGTTTTCCATCAAATGACTTATTTATAAATTGAAGTGTTCTATTAACAAAATTTCCCCATTTACCTAAAAGTTCACCATTATGTGAATTAATAAATCCTTCCCAAGTAAAATTAAAGTCCTTGTTTTCTGGATCATTACTAGTTAAGAAATATCTAGTTGTATCAACTGAATATCTATCTAGTAAATGTCTTATTGGAATATAATTACCCTTACTCTTAGATAATTTTTCTCCTTCAATATTTACATATTCATCTGAAACTATTTTATCTGGCATTTTATAATTATCATTTGTACCCATTAATAATATTGGGAATATTACTGTATGGAAAGGAATATTATCTTTAGCGTGTACTAGATATATTTTATTATCTCTATCTTTTTTCCAAAAGTCATTCCAATCTAATCCTTGAGCTTCAGCTTGTTTTTTAGATGCAGTTACATAACCCCATACATTTTCAAACCAACCATATAATTTCTTATCTTCATATCCTTTAACAGGTATATCTATACCATATTTTTGTACTCTAGATACACATCTATCAGGTATACCTTCATTTAAATATCTTTCAGTAAACTTAACTGCGTTATCTCTCCATAAATCTTTATGTTCTTCACACATTTTTCTAATATCATCTTCAAATTTAGATAATTTAAAATAAAGATTCTTATTTGCTTTTTTAGTTGTAGGATTTCCACATATTGCGCATCTAGTATCTTTTACTTCATCAATAGTTAAAAGACTACCACATTTTTCACATTCATCACCTTTAATATCAGCGCCACACTTTGGACAAGTACCTAATATGTAACGGTCCGCTAAAAACATATTACAGTTTTCACAGTATAATTGTTCTTCTTCTTTTTCATATAATAGACCATTTTCATCATATTTTTTAAATTGTTCTTGAACAAATTCTTTATGATAATCATCATCAGTTCTATTAAATAGATCATAACTCATACCAAGATCTATCCAATCTTTAGTAAAAGCTTTATGACATTCAGAAACTATATCTTTAGGATTTTTATTTTCTTTTAAAGCTTTAACTTCAATTGGTGTACCATGTGAATCAGTACCTGATACCATTAATACATTATTACCTTTTAATCTATGGTATCTTGCGATTACATCCCCTGGTAAAGAAGATGCAGCATGCCCAATATGAAGATCACCATTCGCAAATGGCCAACTTATACCTACTATTATATTCATTTTTATTCCTCCTTTAAATAAAAAACTCTTAGAAGAAAACTTCTAAGAGACGATCAAACTCGTGTTACCACTCTTTTTCATTAATATATTACTATATTAACCTTAATAACCAATTTGGTTTAGTGCTGTAACAGGCACACCTGTATTAACTTACATATCAGTTAATCACCTATTCAAGGACCATGTTCAAAAGACTTTAATATCTATTTCCACCAACCATAGACTCTCTATAAAATCCATCTTTTTACTCTTCCCATCAAAGGTTTTCAAGATAAATAGATTATAAATCTTTTAATATTAATTGTCAATAAAAAAAGAATCTTATGATTCTTCTTTCATTGTTAAAGAAACTTTTTCTTTATCTTTAAATATATCTTTAACATATACTGTTACTATATCTCCTACTGATAATACATCACTTGGATGTTTAATATAAGAATCAGATATTTCTGAAATATGTACTAGACCATCATTATGAAGACCTATATCTACAAACGCACCAAAGTCTACAACATTTCTAACAGTTCCTTCTAATTTCATACCTTTTTCTAAGTCATCTATTTCTAGAACATTACTTTTAAGTATTGGTGCTTGTAACTCATCTCTTGGATCTCTATTTGGTTTTTGAAGAGATTTAACTATATCTTCTAAAGTATATATATCTATATTTAATTCTTTTGATTTAGATTCTAAATCTATATTATCCAACTTATTTATAAGTTTTTCAGTACCTATTTCATCTAAATTAGAATTAATTGATTCAAGTAGTTTTAAAGTTACATCATAACTTTCTGGGTGGATACTAGTTTTATCTAATACATTATCTCCATCAAGTATTCTCATAAAACCTATTGCTTGTTCATAAGTTTTGTCTGTTAATACTTTCTTTTTCTTTAACTCTTCTCTTGATGTAATCTTACCATTTTTATTTCTAAATTCTATTATCTTATCAATAGATCTTTTTGTTAAACCAGAAATATATTTAAGAATAGAAGAAGATGCAGTATTGATATTAACACCTACTGTATTAACTGACTTTTCCACAACGAAATCCAATCTATCTTTTAATTTAGAATCAGATACATCATGTTGATATAGACCTACTCCAATTCCATCTGGTGGAATCTTAACTAATTCTGCTAGCGGATCTTGTAATCTTCTTCCAATTGATACTGCACTTCTTTCATTTGGAGAAAGATCAGGAAATTCTTCTTGCGCAACTTTTTCAGTACTATAAATAGATGCTCCAGCTTCATTAACAATTATATATTTAGTATCTAATTTATATTCATTAATTAGATCAGCGATTAATTTTTCTGATTCTCTTGATGCAGTTCCATTACCAATAGAAACAATATCTATTTTATATTCTTTTATTAGTTTTAATAATGTATTTTTAGCATCAATTAATGACTTTTCAGATGATGCGAATGGTTTAATTACACATGAATATAAATACTTCCCTGTTTCATCTAAACATGCTAATTTACATCCATTAGTATAACCCGGATCAAAAGCAAGCACTCTCTTATCTTTAATTGGTGGTTGAAGTAATAAACTTTCTAAGTTCTTACCAAAATTTTCTATTGCGACATCTCCTGCTTCTTCAGATAGTTCACTTCTTATTTCTCTTTCAATAGATGGACCAATTAATCTAGCATAACTATCTTTTATAGATTCTCTAACTAATTCTGCACATTCATTTTCTTTTTTAACCATCTTTTCTTCTAAAAATGAATATATTTTATTCTTATCTACTTCAATAGAAACAGATATAACATCTTCTTTTTCTGCTCTATTAACTGCAAGTACTCTATGTGGTTTAATAAATTTAACATCTTCTTCATATTCATAATACATTTCATATATTTTCTTTTCATCTACTGCATTCTTTTTTAATTTGGTTTTAATTTTACCTGTTTTATAAGTAAAATTTCTAATCCATTTTCTATAATATGCATTATCAGAAATATATTCTGCGATTATATACATAGCACCTTGTATAGCATCTTCCTTAGTCTTAACATTTTCATTAATAAACTTATCCACATATAAAGTATCTGGAAAAGATAGAATAATCTTCGCAAGTGGTTCTAAACCATTTTTAATTGCTTCTGTAGCTTTAGTCTTTTTCTTTTCTTTATATGGTCTATAAATATCTTCTACATCTACTAATTTTTCAGCTTTCATTATTTGAGCTTTTAATTCATCAGTAAGAAGACCTTTTTCATCTATTAATCTAATTACATCTTCTTTTCTTTTTAATAAATTACATTGGTATTCATAAACATCAGATATTGCTTTTATTTTATCTTCATCTAAATTACCAGTAACATCTTTTCTATATCTTGCGATAAAAGGAATTGTATTACCTTCTGATAACATTTCTAATGTTTTAGATACTTGTTCTTCTTTAATACCTTGTTCTAAGGCTATTTCTTTTATTATTTGTTCATTCATATATGTTCACCCTTATTCATTATACCAAAAAAAAACATATTATAATGTTTTTTATAAAGTTCTTTTTGGTTTTTTTTCACAAATATTTATAATTAATGTAGTGTCATTTTTATTTCCTCTTCCAGATAATAAACCTTCCCCACCAGCCGGAACTCTTTGAATTTTTACTTCTACATCAGGATTATTTATGTAGTTTTCTAATATTTTCTTTTCTACAGCATCTGGATCAGAAGTAGTGTGTCTATAAGATCGTAATACTTTATCATTATTCATAAGTATCCCTCCTTCTTTTATTATAGTTTGTTTTTATATTAAATATCAAGACTTTTTCTTTTGATTTACATTATTAAACCCTTTAAATACTGTACCAGAACCAAATTCTTTATTAATATCATCTATTAACTTATCTATTTCTTTTTCTGTTATTACTTTATTATTTTCATCAAATAAAGATAACTGTATATCATTATTATTAGATAAATCTGATACTCTAAGACCTATTAATCTTATTGGTTCAAGATTCCATAATTTATTAAAAGCTTGTTTTGAATATTTAAATATTTCTTCTTCTAAATTTGTATTATTTTCAAATTTAATTTGATGATTATATGTTTTAAAAGAAGCATATCTTATAGTTACCACTAATGTTTTTGCGTACATCCCTCTCTTTTTTAATTCTAAAGATATTTGATTTGAAAACTTACTAAGCATTTCATATATTGTAGCTTTATCTTCTATATCATCTTCCATTGTTTTTGAAAAACCAATACCTTTTCTATCATCATATCTATTTTCCACAGGAGAATCATCAATACCATTTGCGTATTCATAAAGCATTTTGCCATGTGATTTTAGGAGACCTATTAGTTTATTTTGATCATATTTAGCAAGATCTCCAATAGTCTCTATCCCTAGTCCTTTTAATTTCTGACAAGCTGATTTACCAGCCATAAATAAATCAGATATAGGAAGAGGCCACATTTTTTCTTCTATTTCATTTAGATATAAAGTATGAACTTTATTTGGTTTTTCAAAATCACTTGCCATTTTTGCGAGTAATTTATTGTTACCTATCCCAACATTAACAGTAAAACCAAACCTTTTATATATTTCATTTTTTAATTTATGTGCGAATTTTACTTCATCACCATATAACTTTTTCATTTCAGTATAATCAACAAAACATTCATCTATAGAATACTGTTCATACTTAGGAAATAAATATTTTATTAATCTAAGCATATTCTTAGAACACTCTTTATAAAACTCTCTATCTTGATGAGTAACAATTACATCTTTGTATATTTTTTTTGCATCTCTAAGATTCATTGGTGATCTAATGCCAATCTTTTTAGCGGGTATAGAGGCCGCAACAACTATACCATGTCTACTAGCTTCTCTACCTGATACAACAGATATTTCATTTCTTAAATCTATCTTAGAACCTTCCTTTAATAATTTTAAGGCAGACCAAGATAAAAAAGCTGAATTAACATCAATATGCATAATAATTCTATCCATTATATCACCCATAATAATTTTAACATAAAATAGGCTTTTTAACTATGAAATATAAGGCATTTATCATAGTATAAAAAGAAAGGAATGATTAGATGTACGATAATTTATCAACAAACAATAAATTAGTTAGTGTTGATGAAGGTTTTAATAGAGGTAATATGTTTGATAATTTATTTTGGCCATATAAATATATTGCAAATGTTAGAGGAAATAATTCTCAAGAAGAATTACTAATAAACTTACAAAGATATTGTTTCGCTGCGCATGAAATGAATTTATATTTAGATGTATACCCTAATGATATTCAAGCGATCGGTTTATATAACCAATATAAAGAAGAAGCAGATAAATTAGAAAAAGAATATGAATCTAGATATGGAAGAATATGTCTAGGAATAAACGAAGATTTTAAATGGGACTGGGTCAATTCTCCTTGGCCTTGGGAAAGGATGTAAATATGTGGAAATATGAAAAAAAATTACAGTTTCCTGTAAATATAAAAAATAAAAATATAAAAATGGCAAAGTATATAATTACTCAGTGTGGAGGACCTAATGGGGAATTAGGTGCGACGCTTAGATATTTAAATCAAAGATATACTATGCCTGATGATTTTGGTAAAAGTGAACTAACTGATATTGCAACAGAAGAAATGGCACATATGGAAATAATAAGTGCGATGGTCTATCAATTACTTGAAGGTGCAACTGCTGAAGAATTAGAAAAAGAAGGATTAGGTTCTCAGTATACTGAACATAAACTAGGTATATATCCTGAAAATTCTAATGGAATACCTTTTTCTGTAGAATACTTTGCTGTTACAGGTGATCCATTAGCAGATATCTCTGAAGATATGGCTGCTGAACAAAAAGCAAGAGCAACATACGAAAACTTAATGGATTTAACTGATGATCCCGATATATTATCACCATTATCTTTTTTAAGACAAAGAGAAATAGTACACTTTGAAAGATTTAAAAGATTATATGAAATATATAATAAAAAAGAAAAAAAGAAATAGTTAACTATTTCTTTTCTATCTCGTTATTTTCACCTTCAACAGGATTCATAACAATTGTATCTTCTTTTTCATAACCATAATTAAATGTTCTATCATTTGAATCAGGTACTCCATCTAAATTAACATCTAGAATACTAGCACTAGGTTCTTTTTTAGAACGTTTAGATTTTATTATTGAAACTATAACAATTATCAATATTATTATTAATAATGCGATCACGCCATATGTAATAATTGAAGTTATATCTATGTTCATATTCATAACTCCTTTCTATAATAAGTATATATTAATAAGACATATTTTTCAAGAAATATTGATTTTTAATCCAGAAAAAAGATATAATATAACAAAGGAGGATAATATGTATATTTTAATAGGAGTAATTATATTTATAATACTAATATCTATTAGACAAATTTCTGAATATGAAAGAGGTATCAAATTTAGATTTGGTAAATTTGTTAAAATAATGAAACCAGGTTGGAAAATTGTTTTACCAGTAATAGAATCGTATAAAAAAGTAGATATAAGAACTAAAGCAGTTGATGTTCCAGAACAAGACGCTATTACAAAAGATAACGTATCTATTAGAATTAATGCAGTTATATACTATAAAGTATTTGATGCATCTAAATGTATACTTGCTGTTGAAAGATATCAATATGCTGTTGGACAATTAGCTCAAACAACAATGAGAAATGCTGTTGGAGCAGTTTCTTTAGATGAATTATTATCTGAAAGAGATAAAATATCTACTGAAATTTGTAAAGTTATAGATGAAGCTACTGATCCTTGGGGAATAAAAGTTGAAAACGTTGAATTAAAAGACGTTAAACTTCCAGAAGAAATGCAAAGAGTTATTGCTAAAGTTGCTGAAGCTGAAAGAGAAAAAGAAGCAGTTATCACTAAGTCTAAAGGTGAAAAAGAAGCTGCTGATAACTTAGCTAAAGCTGCAAGCGTATTAAGTGATTCTCCTGGTGCATTACACCTAAGAACATTAGCAACATTAAACGATCTATCATCAGATCAATCTAATACAATTATATTTGCTATACCTATTGAAGTTCTTCAAGCATTTGGAGAAAAGAATGTAGGTAAAGCAGTTAATAAAGTAAAAGATATTACAAAAAAAGACTAGTCAATGACTAGTTTTTTTTATTTACCATTTTTCTTGATTTATGTAATTCATCTTTTTCATCTTTGCAACAATTACCATCCACAAATATATGTTCTTTACAATAATCATCTTCATCTACCATAAATGGTGGATAATTATATGGTTCATTCATAATACAAAACAGATTTTCAACTCCATTTCTAGTAATATAACAACTATTATAACAGTTAAGACAACTTCTCATTTTTAATTCATTACCTGTTTCTTCAAATAAACCAATTATTAAATCTGGTAGACCTTCTCTTAATATTTGTTTATCAAAATCTTTATCAATAGTAATATTAAAATCATCTTTTTCTAATTTAAAAGTTTTATCAAAACTACTAAGAAGTCTTTCTAATGAAAAAGCGGTAACTTTATATTGTTCAATGCTTTCAATTTTTTTCTTAAAATCAGTATAATAATCAAATAACATATCTATAGATAATCTTTCATTATTTGTACTTAAAAATGCATTTGCTAAAACATATTCTGATTTAATAACAGACATAATAACACTCCTCTAATAATTTTTTATTATATACTAATAAAAAAAATAATCAATTATTTTAGATTATTTTATTTAAATTCATATAATTAATGCTATAATACTAAGTCAAGAAGGAGAAAGATATTGTGAGCATGTCAATGCAAGTAAAAAATTTTTTTACTAAACTTGATGATAAAGAAGAATTCTTATTTAAAAAACTATATTATCAACCTGAAAGTATTTTAGGTAAAAAAGAAAACTAAAAAGAAAGAATTATCATAAAAATTTGATATAATAATTATTATGGAGGATTTATGGGAGAAACAATTAAAGATTTTTTAACAGAAATGTATAATAAAGAATATGATTCAGATAAAGATAAAAAGGAACAAATAGATTTTTATAGTTACATGATTTTTAAAATGAAAGAGCTTGCAAATTACTCAGGTATTGATACGAGAGAATATGATGAAAGATTTTTCATATCAGAATTATCGCTATATTCAAAATTTGGTTGGAATGATGTTAAATTATATTCGTATAATAAGAATAATGATGATTTAAATTTAATTACTTTTTATGCATATCCTTATGATGATATTTTTTTAAGAAAGGCTTCAACAAGTAAAATAAATTTGGAAAATGGAAATTTTGTATATCATGAATTTGAAAAACCTAAAAACCTTAGTTGGGAAGTTAATATTATACACAAAAAAATGAATGGGGTATTGCCATATCATATTTTTAATCCAGATAATACATATAACATTACAAAGGGTGTTATAAATAGAGATTTTAATAAGGACATATTACCTCATAACTATATGTATGATATACATGATGTAATTAGGGATAGTAAAAATAAAAAAGAATATGTTTATGACGAGGATATAATGTGGGAAGTTGATCCAAAACGTAACTATGTAGAGCATATTAAGTTATTATGGCCAGATTTATACCCTATAATTAAAGATATGAGCTTAGAAGAAGCAAAAAAAGTAATATTTAAGAATCCTTCCGAAATAAAAGATATAGACTTTTTAATAAAAACATTAGAATTAATTGATTATAAAAAAAGATATGAAGAACATTATAAGAATAAATCTAATAAAGCATTAAAATATATTGTGGAAAAACAAAACTAGTCATTGACTAGTTTTTTTATTTAGATTCTCTTCACCGCTCCATAAAAAAAACGCCTATAATGGCGTTATTTACATATGGAGCAGGTGAAGAGAATCGAACTCTCGTCTAAGCCTTGGCAAGGCCTCGTACTAACCATTGTACTACACCTGCAATCCATGGAGGACCTAGTCGGATTTGAACCAACGATCAGGGAGTTGCAGTCCCGTGCCTTACCACTTGGCTATAGGTCCGTCCGTGAATAATTATAACAAAAAATACTTTTGTTTACAATATAATATTCAATTTTTTTATTATGATTACATATTTTCCTTCATATAACAAGGTTTTACTTTTAATAAATACTCAGATAATTGAGTTTCTATTTCTACTAAAGCCTTAGGATCTATATCAGATAAATCAACTACTTCTTTAACTGTATCTATTTCAACTTTACCAAAAATCAAACCTTTATAAACTTCAAAGTCATTAAACATATCAGGAGTTATTGATAATAAATTATATCCCCATAATAATCTTTTTTGCGCAATTAATATTCTTTTATCTGTAAAAGCTAGAATAACTGTTGAAAAAATATCTAACGTTTTATTATTCTTTTGTGCTGGAAATATAAAAATAATATCTTCATCTTCATTTATATGTTTCGCAACTACTTTACTATGTTGTTTTATTCTCCATGCAATATTAAGCGGATATCTTCTTAAGAATTCATTTACTCTACTATACACAATTTCAAAAGTAACTCTATTTTCTTCCATGGCAATCCCTCTTTCATAGATGTATTATACAACAAAAATATTTTTTTAACAAATAAAAAAGAAGAATATTATTCTTCTACATTTAATTCTCTATATTCTTCAAGAACTTTCATAGTTTCTAAAGCAAGGTATGTCGCTCTTGGATCTTCTTTATTATAATCTCCTATTAATTCAATACCTTCATCTAAATCTATAAAGAATCCTCTTAAATTATCTTCTTTTTCTACTCTAGTATTATTAAAATATTCAATATTATCATCTGAAGTAAAACCAGTAAAATAATAAGTAATAACTAATCTATTAACTAAAGTACCATCTTTCGATTCATAATCTCTTAAATAGTTTTTAACTACGCAAAAAGGTTCTATATCATCTAATAATATATTAATATTAGTTTCTTCCATAACTTCTCTTTTAATAGTATCTACAGGATTTTCCCCTGATTCTATTTTTCCACCTGGAAGAAAGTATACTCTACCAAATCTAGTAAAAACTATTTCATTATCATCGTTTCTTAATACTATTCTAGATTTTTCTAATACTTCAGTAATTTCATCTTCTTTAAGTCTAGCTTTGTTTAAAATAATCTCCTTCATTTTACCACCCTCTATTATCAGTATACCATAATTACATATAAATAAAAGAAAAAAATAGACTTTTATTGTCTATTTTACAATATCAAATCTATTTTTTATTCTTTCTTTACCTAATAACTTAAGTATTTCATATAAATCAGGTGTTTGACTTCTAGTAGTAAGACTTACTCTTATTACTGTTGAAACATCCGCAACTGATCCTTTATAATTATCTGGATTTTCTTTATAATCCTTCATATTTCCAGCATAACCTAATTCTTCACTTAGTTCTTTAACTTTATTAAACCAAGTATCTTTATCATCATTTTCATTATAGTATTTTTCAATATATGTATTAATAATATTTTTTATTTCATTAATATCAGTTATACTTTGATAATCATACCCATATTCAGAAACATATTTATCAAATAACTCATCATACATATACCAAACTTGACCTTTAACATCAGAGAATTTTTCATAATCTTTTCTTGGTTTCTTTTGTTCTCTTTCTATATTAAATATATCTTTTGAATACTCAGGATACTTTTCTAATATATCTTTAAATTCTTCATCATATTTAGTAGCATATTCTAATGTTCTATTATATACTTCATCTTTAGTTAATTTACTAATAAAGTTTTTAGATATATTATATAATTTTGGTAAATCAAATAAAGATCCTGAAGAAGATGAACATTTTTTAAATTCAAATTTAAAGTCTTCAATCTTACCATTTGGATTTTGATCAAGCCATCCTTCAAAATTAGAGTTCGCAACTGTCGCTAGATAAAGCATTATTGCTTCTTTAGGAACACCATCTTCAGTAAAATAATCAACAGATGCTTCTGGATCTTTTCTCTTACTTAGCTTTCTTATAGTACCATTATCATTTTTAGTAAGTGGTGCGATATGTGCATACTTTGGTGCCTTAAATCCTAACATTTCAAATAATTGAATATGTTTTGATAAAGAAGATAACCATTCATCACCTCTAATTACATGTGTAGTATGCATTAAATGATCATCTACTGCATGCGCAAAATGATATGTTGGAATACCGTCACTCTTAATAATAACTTCATCAATATCATTTTCAGGCATTTCCATAGTACCCTTAATCAAATCATTAACTTTAATCTTATTAAAGAAACTTCCTGGTGATTTAATTCTTATTATATAACTTTCACCATTATTTATTCTTTCTAAAGTTTCTTCTTTTGATAGATTTCTATCTTTAGCATATCTACCATAAATACCTAATCTTTGTTTAGATTTAGATTGTTCTTCTCTTATTTTATCTAATTCTTCTTTAGATAAGAATGAAGCATAAGCCTTATCTTCCTCAATTAACTTTTTAGCGTATGCCTTGTAAATATCTCCTCTTTCAGTTTGTATATATGGGCCATAGTTTCCTTTATATTCAGTTTCAGACATTTGACCTTCATCAAAAGTAATACCAAAAGAATTTAAACTATTAATTATTCCAGATATTCCATTTTCTACGCTTCTTTCTTGGTCAGTATCTTCTATTCTTAAGAAATTAACACCATTTGTTTGCGCCGCAAATCTACCTGCTAGAAATGACACAAGTAAAGCTCCTATATGAACAAATCCTGTAGGACTTGGTGCATATCTTGTTACTATTGCGCCTTCTGGTAAATCTCTTTCTGGATACATAGCTTCATATTCTTCCCAAGTATGCTCTACACCTGGTAAAAGTAAATCTGCATATTCTTTATTAGTCATATTATCACTCCTTTTATTCATAACTTCCTATATTAATTTTAAAATTACTTTTATAATTATTATTTTTTAATACTTTTATTTTTTTATCAATATCATCTTCTGTTAGTTTTATCTTCATTCTATCTAAATTACTTTCCATAAATTCTCTGTATTTAGTTTCTTCTTTATATTCTTTACTAAATACTTATAATACTTTTTTAATACCTTTTAATAATTCAGAACTCGTAAAAGCCTCCTTTAAATAAAAAAGTCCCTATAATGTAAGGACTATTTCTAGCGGTACCACCTTACTTCATAGGAACTATGCACTTTAATTAGTTAACGCCTAAATACGACTTCAGCTCCAAAGCTTCATTCATATAATCATTATATCTATTCTCACCAAACATAGACTCTCTTTAATAATTCATATACTACTCTTCTTTTTCATTGCTTTCGTTAAAGGTATTTTAACATATTTATTTATAAAAGTAAATATTACATTTTTCTTGCATTTCTAAACATTTCTTCAATAGAAACACGTTTAATATCCTCATCAGTTGGAACACTTGTTATTAATTTGTTTATTTCATCCCCTACTGATGATTTATCTACAACAAATTCACCATGTGCAGAATCAAAATCAGACTTTTTATTAGGATCTACTTTACTAATACCTTTTAAAGAATTTACCATATCTATATTACATATTTTTGGTATATAGTAAGATACTCTATAATGATCTAATTCATTTTGAACATCTATAGTTAAAGCATGTCCTCTATCTCTTACCATTATTATTATATGATTATCAAATGATACTTCATCTATTTTAGTTTCATTTTCTGGTAATTTATTAAATATATCTCTTGCGATTTCAGTATCTTTACCATATAGTTTATAAGTCATCCATTCTACTTCATCATCTTGTTTTTTTACATCTATTTCATCCATATTTTTAAATGTATCTTCATTATTCATGACATAAAAATGAACATAATGTAGCATATCATTTATTGTTTTACAGTGTTCTAAAGGAATATATATTTTTTCTTTATTACAATAACCAAATATATTTTCTTCTAATGAATCTTCAAAACCATTGGTCATCCTTAAAAAATCATTTTCATAAACTGATTCTAATTTATTAACATTGTAATTACAGTTTTTTATATCATTCAATATATTTTCATGTAGTTCATCAAACTCTTCTTCCAAATCTAAACCAGAAAGAAGTACCATTTGATTTAGCATTAATCTTGTTGAATTTACCGAACTCATTAATTTAGATTCTATTTCAACAGGATCCGCATCATATAAATTTGGTCTAGATACTTCAATCAACTTTTTTACTTTTAAATCTAATTCAAAAAAGCGTTCTAATTCTTGTATTGTTTTCATTTTAATCACCTAGTTTCTTTAATTCTTTATTCATAATTGAATATAAATATATGTTTACTTTCTTATTAGTTATATCTTCTATATACTTTTTATACCCCTCTAATTGATTTAAATATGCTTCATCTGATATATTCTTTAACTTATAATCAATTATATCAAAATGATCAGTATACTCAAACATTAAGTCTATAACACCATTATATATAGTATCTTCTTCTTGATACATAAATTCATATTCTTTATATATATTTATTGAATCTTTAATATCATATACTTCTAAGAAAGATTTAACTATATCATTATCAGGATTATTAAAATCAGTTATTTCAAATACATAATGCATCTTAGTACCAAAGTTCATGTTCTTTATTTCTTCTTCTGTTAAAAGCTTATTATGTTTTTTAGAAAATGATGCTTTATTAAGAACTTTATTATCTATATCTAATTCTTTAACACTTAGCTTTATATCACTTTCATTAATATAATCTTTAAAATTATATTTTTTAACTAACTCATAATCTTTAGTAATATCTATATTATCAATCTTAGTTACATATTTACTTAGTTCTTCTTCAATAGACATAATGATATCTTGGAAAGATCTATATTTTAATCTAATACTATTTTCTAATACTCCATCTTCATCTTTAGAATTATATGTATCTCCATTTAGATCTGCGAGCATGATCATCTTTTCTTTCGCTCTTGTAAGTGCGACATAAAATAACCTAATTTTCTCAGATATTTCCTCTTTAAGGTAATCTTCTTTAATTAAGAATTTATATATAGTTTCTCCTATACCATTATTAAAGAAAGGTGTTACAATTCCATAATTTTTATAATACATAAAACTATCACTTAAATCTCTTATATTAAACTTATTATATAAACCTGCGTAATAACAAATGTTATATTCTAGTCCTTTAGATTTATGTATAGTCATAATCTTAACAGAATTACTTGATTCTTTATTACTAGAGAACTTTATTTCATATTTTTTCTCTAGAATATCATTTAGATAAACTGCTATATCACTAATTGTATAACCTATACTTTCTTTAGTATCTAAATAGTTTAATAGATATTCTATTATTACTAAGTTCTTATCTATATCTCCTATTTTAGTTAATTTATCTATTATATTAAATTTATCTAATAATATATTTATTATTTCTTTTGGAGTTTTACTATCTATATTAATAGATCTTAATTCATTATATATATCATTTTTATAGAAGTTATTTTCTAGATATAAATCAAATATCTCTTGATCAGTATATTCAAATACAAATGATCTTAAAATAGATGTAAAAGCATGTTTAAAGTCATTATCAAATTCTTTTTTATTTATTTTATCTAAAGACACAATCATGTTCTTTAATACTGTTAATATTACTTCATCATTTACTTTTTCATCTTTATATATTGATAAAGGTATACCTTTATACTCAAATATCTTCTTATATAATTCAAAATCCTTTGCTCTATCAAGTAGTATTACAAAATCATTATAACTACAATCTCTTACTACTAATTCATCTTTATCAAATATCTTATATTTATTATCTATTTTATTTTTTATATCATTTGCGATTATAAATATTTCAGTTTCTTCTTTAGTAAATCCTTTTTCTTTATCATAATCATAATTATATATTTCAAAGTTATAATCTTGATCTGTTTTACCTTCATTATTATAAGTATTATTACCAAATACCATTTGATGAGAGAATTTATAGTCCGCTCCTCCTATATCCTTATTCATAATATAATTAAATATAGTATTAATATTAAGAAGAGTTTCTTCTCTTGATCTAAAATTCTTATTTAGATCTATTTTAATTCCACCATCATTATTAGAATACTTTTCATATTTATTCTTAAATATATATGGATTAGCATTTCTAAATCTATAAATAGACTGTTTTATATCTCCAACCATATAAACATTATTATTTTCTATTAAAGATATAAATGCTTCTTGAATATCACTTGTATCTTGATATTCATCTATCATTATTTCGTTTAATGAATATTTTATTTCATTTCTAATATCTTCATTTTCTTTTAATAATTTTATAGATAGTTTTGCAATATCATTAAATTCAAATAAATTATATTTATATTTAAAATCATCTAATCTATTTTTTAGTTCTTTTATTATTAATATTATAGATTTTATATAGGCCCTAGTTTTTATTATTTCTTCTTTAGCGTCTTCTAGATTTATATATGAACATAACTTCTTTATTTCATCAGTTTCTTTTTTTATTTCATCTTTAAATGGTTTTGCTTCACTAAAGTCTTTACTTAGTGGTGGAAGTTTAAGTTCTGAATTAGATTTAATTTCTTCATATGTTTTTGATTCTAATAAACCTTTTAATGTATCCCATATCTTTTCATTATATTTATTATCTACATAATGGTTTAGGTTTTCTAATAATAGTCTTACATTTTCTTGCTTTTCTCTAATTTTATTTAGATATAGTTCTAGAATATTATTTAAATATTCATCACTAAAATAATTAGATTCATATTCATCAAAGTATTTATCTAAATCTATAATTAAATCTAGTTTAGATGAAATACTTAAAATATATTTTCTAATTTCAGTATCATCTTTAACACAAAAATCATTTATTAATTTTAAGAAATCAGGATTCTTATCTTTATATAATTCTTCAAATAAAGTATCTAATATTTTTTCTTTTTCATAATTAATTAAATCAGAATCTACAATAGATAAATCTTTAGATACATTTAATTTATAATTATATTTTTTTACTATTGAAAGAGCATAACTATCAAATGTAGTGATATATGCTTGATCTATCATTTCTAGTTCTTTAGTTAATCCTTCTTTTTTTATTTTTTTTCTTATTCTTTCTTTCATTTCTTTAGCAGCAGCATTAGTAAAAGTAAGAAGTAATAATTCATTAATATGAACACCTTCTTTTAACTTTCTAATAACTCTTTCAGATAGAACTGCAGTTTTTCCTGATCCAGCCCCAGCGGAAACAATAATATTAGATTTATCTTTTAGTATGGCATCATTTTGTTCTTTAGTCCATGTTGGCATCATCATCACCTCCTAAAAAATTCAAATCTGTTATTTCTTTTAGATATTTAATATTATTTTGATTCATATAACATATATCTTTAAATTTACAGTATTCACAGCTTATATTTTTAAACTTCATTACTTTTGGATCTATTTCAAAATCAGCATCCAGTATCATATCTCTTGCATTATCTATCTTTTTATCTACTAATTCTTCTAATTTATCCATTTGATCTTTAGTAAGTAATTTAGAATAACTACTAAAACCATTTGATGTTTTAGAAAGAGATTTAACTACTCTACTATTTTCATATGTAGAATCAAATTCATTTAATAATTCTTCATCATATAAAGAATAACCTTGTAATCTTAGATTATCTTCTTTTTGAAGACTATAATCTTTTTTAGTATCTATCTTTGGTATTGGTGTGAGTATTTTTTGTAAGTAGAAACCTACTACTTCACTATTTTTAAGATCACCCTTCTTAGATAAATATAAATAAACTGGTAATTGTAAGTTTAATCCATAGTAACAATTAGATAAATTAAGATCTTGAGAACCAGTCTTATAATCTACTATAACTAATAATGTTTTACCATTATAAACACGCGTTAATAATTTATCTATAAATCCTATAAACTTAACTTTAATAGTTTTATCTTTATTTATCTCAAACTTATTTTCATATAAAGCATCTTTAAAATTACTATAACTATATTGTTTTTTTATAGATTCAATTACGAATAATAGATCTTCTTTAATTTTTTCTATAAAGAATTCTTCTTTATTAGTAAAATCTTTTTCTTTTATATAGTCATAATATTCTTTTTCAAAGTCAAAATTATCTTCAAAACATTTTGATAATATATCATGAAATAAATTACCTATAAATATCGCGAATGTTTCTTCATATTTATCTAGTTTTAATATATTATTTATATAATATCTAAACTTACATTTATAAAAGTTATCTATTGATGAATATGATAAAGTTAGTTCATTATTTATATATTTATAAAGTTTTTCTTTATCTAAACCTTTAAACTTATTATCATAAGACATATATTTAATACCTTTATAGTTAGAGAATAATACTTCTAATCTATTTGTTTTTTCTCCATATTTAACAAAGTTATCTAAGTCTTTTGACAATAATAGTTTATTTAATGAATTAGAATAATTTAAACTACCCTCTTCTTCTTTAACATCAAAACCTAATTCCTCAATTAAAGTAGATGGATAATACTCATTAAATGGAGTTTTATCTTTATAAGTTATAATTAAATTTTTAATAGATTTAATATTATTAATAATAGATTCTTTTTCTATTTTATTTATTTCGAAAGAAGTAGATATACCTAAGTTTTCTTTTTCTTTATCTGATAAATAATCTTCATCCTTTTTAATAACAGGATAATTACCTTCATTAAAACCTAGTAAAAATGCATATTCATCATCTTTAATATTATTAATATTTTTTATTTCTATTTCATTTTCAAATAATGATCTATTAGTTTTAATAGATTTAAATTCATGAATAAGTATTTCTCTTTTAATATCTTTATCCATATCAAAACTATACTTATTTAAAGTATCTATTATTTTGTTATAAATATATAAGTTATCTTCATCATTTATATTTATTTCAGGTAAAGTATCTATATCTTTTAAGAAGTCTTGTACTATCTTAGTAGAATAAATACTTTCTTTATTAGTATTTATATTTAAATTAAACATATTAAATACTTGTTTTAAGATAAAATTATATTCTGATGGTACATTTATTAATTTAATCTTATTTATATCTATACCCTTTTCTATTAACTCTCTTATTTTAGAAGATACAAATACTACTTCATCAAATATATTATTAAATATATATATATCATGTTTATAATCTTTAACAGATTTTTCTATTATTTCATAATCTAAATCTTTTAATAGTTTTAGATCATATTCATTAATAAAATAATAACCATAGATATATATCTTTCTTGTTTTTATATAATCATAAAAATACTCATTATAAATAAGAAGATCTTTTATTTCTTCTTTAATCTTTTTTAATTTTATTAATTTTTGGTCATTAAAAGTTTCTTCATTTATATAATATAAGTTATCTAATATGGTTTTAGCGTTATCATACTTATAATTATAGTTCTTCATTAAATAATAAATAGCTTTTTCATCATAAGTAAAAGTTAAGTTATTTATAAATTCTTTTAATGAAAAGAACTTTATATCTATTAATAGTTTCTTATTTGTTAATTCTAATAATAATTCCTTCTTTATGTTTTCTGGAACTATATATACTCTATTGTCTTCTAAAACCATATAATCACCAATATAATTATAGCATAAAAAAAGATAGAAATTTCTATCTCTACTTATTTTTATTTGGTTTTAATGCATATTCAAAACTTCTTTGCGACATATATGCATTATTTTTGAATGCTTTATATTATTTTCCAAAGAAATTGAACCTCTAACAATAACTATTTTATATAAGTAATGTAATACATATGCATCTACCATAGACATATTCATATAATTACTTTCTACTTTTTCATTCTTTACTTTATCACTTAATTCATCTTTTGATATCTTTTTGTACTTTTCAATTTTTTCTTTTGCTTCTTCTAATTCTTCTTTTGTTAATTTACTATTCATATAATCTTCTAATGAATTAAAAGTCATATAATCAAGTACCTTTTGATAATCATTAGGATCCATATTTTTTGTACCGTATTTTTTAAACAAATTCAATAGTTCCTTTTTATCTTCTTCATTACTAGAGGTATATGATAACCATTTAACCCATTCCATATGTAAATCAAAACTATCACTAGGCAAATTGGTTTTTACACCTTCTTTTGCGAAAATATTTATAAAATCATTAGGAATATTTTCCATAATTACCTCCATGTTTATTATATATCTATTTCTCCATTAAATACTGTAGTAGCTTCTCCAGTCATATAAACATGACCATCTTCATTATAATTAATATTTAGAGAACCTCCTAGAAGCTTAACATTAACAGTCCTATCTGTTAAATTATTTAGAACTGATGCGACAACTGAAGCACAAGCACCTGTTCCACAGGCAAGTGTTTCGCCTGTACCTCTTTCATAAACTCTCATTTTTATATGATTTTTATCAAGTATTTCAATAAATTCTACATTTGTCTTATTTGGAAAATGTTTATCAACTTCTACTATTTTTCCATATTTATCTATATCAAATGTATCTAAATTATTAATAAAAGTAATGGCATGTGGATTACCCATCGAAACTGGTGTGAATATAAATTCTCTATCTAGTACTTTTAATTCTACAAATTTACTATCTGAAATAAAAGGTATTTCATTTTTATCTAGTATAGGTTCTCCCATATCTACTGTTACTGTTTTTACTTTTTCATTTTCGATATTTAGTTTTAGTTTTTTTATTCCAGCCTTAGTTTCAATAGTAATTTTATTCTTATCTGTTAGACCAAAATCATAAACATATTTTCCTACACATCTAATTCCATTTCCACACATTTCAGCTTCAGATCCATCAGCGTTAAACATTCTCATTTTGAAGTCACATTTGTCACTATCACAGATTAAAATAAGCCCATCAGATCCTATTCCAAAGTGTCTATCACTTACTTTTTTAGACAACTCCTCTGGTGTATCTATTTTATTCTTATTTTTAGTACAATCTATATAAATATAATCATTTCCAAGTCCATGCATTTTTGTAAATTTCATATTGTCACCTACTTTTCAATAAATAATTTATCTATATTATATTCAGGTAATAAAATGTTTATATCTTTGTTTACTGTGAATTCAAAAATATTTGTTTCAGATTTATATTCTTCTCCATCTAATCCCCAAGAGAATTTAGGTGTCTCATCAAATTCTATTTTTAAATTAGATGTACAATAGTATTCACATCCTGGAACATTTTCTATACCTTTATTTCTCATTAAATATAAAGAACGTATTATTTCTGCTTTATTTTTTATATTACAAAGTAAAACTTCAAATTTATTATCATCTAATTTAATATCAGGATATATATTATCTACTCCACCTATTCTATTACTATTTGTAATAAATATATAAGAGAATTTACCTTCTTTTTCTACTCCATCAATAGTATATTTAATATGATTCATATGAATTCTTTCTTTTATTTCAGTAAAACCAAATAATAAATAAGCAAGTCTACCAAATCTTTCTTTGTTACATTTATAAAATTACCAAAAGCCGCTACATAAACAAAAGGATCACCGTTAAGCATAATTACATCTATATTTTTTTTAACACCTGTAAGTATTAATTCCAAATCAATATTATAGTTTTTACTAAATCCATACATAGTTCCTACATCATTAGTTGTACCTAAAGGCAAATGAGCCATTAATAATTTTTTCTTCCTTTTTATATTACCTCTAATAGCTTCATTAAAAGTTCCATCTCCACCTGCTGCAATAACTAAATCTATATCATTAGGTAATTCTTCCATTATAGTTGTCGCATGGCCTTTTCTATTAGTAGTTATTACTTCTAATTTATAACCATAATCTTCAACAATATTATAAAAACTATTAATTAACGTACTTGGTTTAACTTTACCACTTTTCTTATTATAAATAATCACACATTTTTTCATTTGTTTTCACTTCCATCTTTTATTTTTCCAAATCTTCTATCTCTATTATTATAAGCATCTATTGCTTTATCATATTCTTTTTCATCAAAATCAGGAAAATAAGTATCTGTAAAGTATAATTCTGAATATGTTAACTGATATAACATAAAGTTTGAAAGTCTTTGTTCTCCACTAGTTCTTATCATTAAATCTATTGGAGGAAGATCTTTATACATATATTTATAATACATTTCTTTATCTATATCATCTATATTTATAATGCCATCTTGTACATCTTTTACTATTTTTTTAGTCGCATCTACTATTTCTTCTTGTGAACCATAGTTTAAACATATATTTAATATACCTTTTTTATTATTTTTAGACTTATTAGAGACATATTCCATTGCTTCAAGAACATCATCCCTTAAGTTTTCTTTTCTACCTGAAAATACTACTTTTATATCGTTTTTAATAATATTATCCATCTCAGATTTAAACATTTTTATAAATAAATTCATTAAGAAAGTTACTTCAGTTTCAGGTCTTTTAAAATTATCTGTTGAAAAAGCATAAACAGTTAAATATTTTGTACCAGTATTAAGTATATGAACCGCTAACTTTTCTAACATATAGGCACCTTTTCTATGTCCTTCAGTTCTTACCAAGCCTCTATTGGTTGCCCATCTACCATTTCCATCCATAATAATCGCAACATGATTAGGAACTTTGTTCATAACATCACCAATTTAATTATATCATTTATAAATTAAGTACTTCAATATATTTTTTATTCTTTCTAATTATTTCTTTTATAAAAATAGATGGTTTATTCTTATCCACAAATAAGAAAACATTGTTTTTTGTCCTTGTTAGCGCTACATAAAATAATCTTCTTTCTTCTTCATATCTATACTTCTCTTTAGGAAGTAATAAATCTAACACTTCTTCTTTTTTCTTATTTGGAAAACCATATCTATCATCAACTAAATTTAATACTATTACATTTTCTTCTTCTAATCCTTTAGACTTATGAACAGTATAAAATGATAGTTTTTTATTATCATTAGATACTAATTCTAAATCATAATTATTTCTTCCTAAGACCATAATCTTAGTATCTATTTCATCTACTAGTTTATTAAATTTAATATCAAGATTTTTATCAAAATGAATTATCTTAATAGGTTTATCAATATGTTTATTTGAATTAATATTCTTTTTAATTTGATTTTTATTCTTTAAAATAAAAGTATTAGATACTTTTATTAATTCTAACGAATTCCTATATGTATTAACAAGTTTTATAATTTTAGTATATCCAAAATACTTTTTAAAATCAGTTACTAATTTAAGATAGGACCCAGCAAACCTATATATAGATTGGTAGTCATCTCCTACTACAAATAACTTTGTGTTACAGGCGTCTTTTATAGTTTTTATTAGATTATATCTGTTTAAGGATATATCTTGGAATTCATCTATTATTATATATTTATAATATCTTTTTAATCCTTTTTTATTAATCAATTCAATAGTCTTATTAATCATATCATTAAAATCTATTAGACCTGAACTATATAATTCTTCTTCATAAATATAATATATTTTTTCTATTACTTTTAATAAATTATTATTTTTCTTTATTTTATCAATATTATAATTATTATTTTTTAATAAATTAATAAAACTAGATATTGTATTTACGAAGTATTTTAATGTTTTAGGATCTATATTTTTACAAATAGATATAAATATTTCTTCTATTATATATTCTAAATAATTACTTGCGATTGAATTACTTATATTATAGTCTTTTAATATTTCTAACGCTAATTTATGAAAAGTAAATATATCTACATTATAATTTATTCTTTCTTTTAGATCATTTACTGAATCATTTGTAAATGATAGACATAGTATTTCATTTTCTTTAATATTTTTTTCTTCAATTAAATAACGTATTTTAGCACATATTGTAAGAGTTTTTCCTGAACCAGCGCTAGATAATACTAAAATATTGTTTTCATCGCTAAAAACAGCCTCTTTTTGATTCTTATCAAGTTTTTTATCATCAATTATATAATCTTTATTAATAATATTATTTAGATACTTCTTATTATGCTTATTTATAAAAAATTTTAAAAACAAATAATTATTTTTATAATTCAAATAATAATTATAATCTATGTAGCAATTATCAAATACTTTTTTTATTCTCATAATAATATTATTCTATTTCGTGTAAAGTAGTTCCCCTATATAGATTGACTTTTATTAAAAAAAAATATATTATAAAGATAATAGGAGAAATGTATTATGAGAAAAAAGTTTAATAAGTTGATGACTATTTCTTTAATTAGTTCAGTAGCATTTTTATTAGTGGGATTTATATTATTAGTATTTACTAAACTGTCTATAGATATTATGTCTTATTTCATTGTTGCGATATTATTACTAAATGGTATCTTTTCAATTATTGATGATTATAAGCAATTTAAAATATTCTATTTCTTTGATGGATTTACATCAGGTTTATTATCAGTAATACTATCTATAATAATAGTATCTAATCCAGATTATGTTAATATTTTGTTACCTATGATGGTTGGATTATGGTTTATTATAAATTCAACATTTAAATTAAGAATGGCATTAGCATTAAAAGATTCAAATAATACATATTGGCCAATTACTTATATATTATCATTATTAACTATTATATGTGGTTTATGTCTAATATTTAATCCTGAAATAGCTGCATTATCTATGGTTAAAGTATTAGGTGCATTAACAATAGTATATTCAATATGTGATATTATAGATGTTGTTATATTTAAGAAAAATATTAAGGGTATCGCAAAAGTATTCGAATAAAAAAACTCCAATAGGAGTTTTTTTTTATTCATTTAACCAATCATAATCATATATCTCTTCTGTATTATCATTAGACTCTTTTTTTCTTTTAATATCTTCTCTTTTTTTATAACCTTTTTTAGTCCAATTTAATAATATTGAATCAATATATCTCATACTTCTTACATTACTTAAAATAGCTTCTTTTAAAGCTTCTTTAATTAATTCTTCATCTATTTCACTTTCTATCCATCTATTTATATTTTCATATTCTGTAGGACTAAGTGTTCTACCAAATTCTTTCTCAAACAACGAATATATATCATTATTATTATCGTTTTTTTCATTATCTAGTAATAATGAACTAATTTTATTATAGAATAACTCTGTAGAAATAAATTCCTCTATAACTCCATTACTCTTTTTCATTTCAATAGAAATATAATTTTTTTCATTTAATTCATTAATTAATTCTAAAACTTTAGAACTTTCTAGATTTAAATCTTTACTAATCTTTGAAACATCAAAAGTAATATTATCTTTTTGATTTATAAAATATAGTAATAGTATTAAATTTAAACCTTCTAACTCTAATTTATCAAAGTTTTTAATAATATAACCTGGAATAATAAGATTATCATTTACTTTAATTGTATCTTTTAAAATATCATTTTTCATTACTATCACCATATCCTTTTAATATATATTCTTTTAGTGTTTCCTTCTTATTATCTAATTCATTAGATAGTATTTTATATTCTATATCACTTAAAATATCTCTTACTCTTTTACTAGGTTCTACTTTAAGTAATATACATATGTCCATTATGCTTATTTTAATATCATCTTTAGAATAAATAGGTAAACTATCATACATATCTAATATTTCTTTTTTATCTATACCTTTTATTTCAGCGACTGTTAAAGGTATATAATTACCATACTTATAAAGGGCATATGAATCTATTTTACCATATAAAAGCAATTCTCTGATATTTTTTATTGTTTCTTTTTCTAAATTACTAAAAGGATAATTATCAGAATACTCTATTTGAGCCCACATTCCTAATACATCAGAAGTCTTTTTTAATTTACTAATCTTATTTATTTCTAATTCTTTATATAACTTATATTTATTAATTAAATCAATACCATATTGATAATTATTAGATCTAAATACTAGATTTAGTTCTGATTTTTTCCTGTGGAAAGATAAATTCTTTAATAATTTAGAATTCTTTTTAATAGCTTTTTCTAGTTTTTTATCTATTCTAAAATTTAATGTTGTCGCAAATCTAATCGCACGTAATATTCTTAGTGAATCTTCTTCTATTATTTTATTTGAGTCAGATACAGTCTTAATTATTTTATCTGCTATATCCTTTTTTGCATTAAAAGTATCAATTATATTACCATTACTATCCATACACATAGTATTAATAGAAAAGTCTCTTCTTACTAGATCTTCTTCTAATTCATCTACATATTCTATTTGTGATGGTCTTCTATTATCTTTATATTTAATATCTTTTCTAAATGTAGTTATATCAAAGAAATTCTTTTTATATTCTAATTTAACAGAACCATATTTTTCATCTATAATTATATTTCTTTTAAATATTTTTAAAAGATCTTTAGGTTTTGCACTAGTACATATATCAATATCAGTAGAAGTTCTAGATAAATAAATATCTCTAACATAACCACCAACTATATATGCTTTAAAGCCTTTTTTTTCAATTATTTTTAATACTTCTATAGCATTTTCAAACATAGCATTCACCTACCTAATTATAACATGTTTTTTAGAAAAAGAAAAAAACCATATAAAATGGTTTTTCTTATTTATTAACTGCGTCTTTTAATTTAGAACCAGTTTTGAATTTAACTGATTTACTAGCAGCGATTTTAACAACTTCACCAGTTCTTGGGTTTCTTCCGTTTCTAGCTTCTCTTTTTGAAACGCTGAATACACCAAATCCAGTTAAAGTAACTTTATCACCTTTCTTTAATGTTTCTGTAACTACGCTTTGGAAAGCTTCTACTGCTCTAGCTGAATCAGCTTTAGTTAATCCTGATTTTGCTGCAATAGCTTCAATAAATTCTAATTTTGTCATTTTCATTACCTCCGTTTGACATATTATGTAATAAGCACTCTATGCTTACATACTAAACATACCATTTTTTAACAAGAAAATCAATATATTTTGTTTAAAAATAAAGAAAAAACGGGCATTTTTACCCATTTTTTTACTAAAAATTAACTTTTTTTCTATAAAACTATCGCAATTAAGTTATTTGAGCCTTTATTTACAACCTTTGAAAGTGTATTTTGTAGTTTAAATCTAAGGTTATCTGGCATCAATGAAAGTTTAGCCTGAATACCCTCTTGTACTATAGAATCAAGACTTCTTCCAAAGATTTCACTTTTCCATATATCTTCATTATTATCTTTACTTAAATAATCAATTAACTCTTTACTTTGAAGTTCAGATCCTATTATTGGTTCAAATGTACTTTCTACATCTACCTTTATCATGTGAATTGATGAAGCGACAGCCTTTAGTTTGACTCCATACCTTCCATTTTGTTTAATTATTTCTGGTTTATCTAATTTCATATCCTTTATCGTAGGAATCGCTATTCCATATCCAGTACTTTTTACCATTTTTAATGCATTTTTATATTCATTAAATTCCTCTTTTGTATCATTATAATCTTGAAATACTGATAATAGTTTTGCTTTACTAATTTTATCTGTTCCTGAAACTTCTCTTAAAACTTCATCATATAAATCATTGGGAGCATCTATATTTATTGTTACCTCTCCTTTTGAAGGATCTACATTTGATATATAGGCTTTTTCTATCTTATCGCATTCTTTAAAATGATTATTTATAGTTTCTATATCTCTTAACTTATCTACTTCTATAACACTATCTTTTATTTGATCAATGTATATTTTTTTGATTTGATTTGTGCTTCTTAAAGATCCTATCCAATCAGGTATATTAACATTCACACTTAATACAGGAAACTCATATAATGCTTCTCTTAATATTTTATAAATATCTTTTTCACTCATAGTTTCTACAGATATAGGAATAACAGGTACATTATATTCTTCCCTCATCTTTTCAGATAAATTAATTGTATCTGGCAAACTAGGATGAGCGCTATTTAAAATAACTATAAATGGTTTTCCTATTTCTTTTAATTCTGATACTACATTCTTTTCTGCATCTATATATCCACTTCTTGGAATATCTGTAAAACTACCATCAGTTGTAACCACTATACCAATAGTAGAATGATCTCTTATCACTTTTTCTGTTCCTATTTCTGCTGCTTCAACAAACGCAATTTCATCTTCAAACCAAGGAGTCTTAACCATTCTAGGTTCTCCCATTTCATCCTCAAAACCTTTAGAACCTGGAATAACATATCCAACACAATCTACTAATCTAACATTACAACCAAAATCATCTACTTTTATTTTAGCAGAATTACTAGGTACAAATTTTGGTTCTATTGTCATTATTTGTTTTCCACCAGATGTCTGAGGTATTTCATCTAAACACCTTTTCTTTTCATACTCATCACTTATATTTGGCACAACTAAGTTTTCAACAAATTTCTTTATAAATGTAGATTTACCTGTTCTTACCGCACCAACTACTCCTAAATATATATCACCATTTGTTCTAGTTGATATACTTTTTATTATATCTATTTTATCCATATAATCCCTACTTTCTATAGTTAAATATATGAATAAGATTATTAATTATTACTATTAAATCATTTTATCTAAATTATCAGGCACTTTATCATTAACAACTGTACTTACTATTTTATCTTCTTGTTCTTTACTTACTTCTTTACCTGTCATAGAACTTAGTTCTTTTATAACCTCTCTTAAAACCTTTTCGTCTTTTATATTATCACCTTGTAGCTTCTTAGCTAGACTTAATATAGATTCTTTATTCACATTAGTTTTCTTTTCAACTTTATTAAAAAAACTATCACTTAATCTCAAATTAAACACCTCTTACATTAATATATGTAATTTAATTTGATAAGTGATAGTTTTTTATTTAACTTCTACTGGATTAATCTTTTGAAAGTCATCATTTTTTTCTATAGAATAATCTAATATTTCAAATATAGTTGAAGTTTCATCAACTGGAGTAGCCGCCACTACAAAAGTTGTAACATTATTATATTCAGCATCAGTATCTACTTTTCCACTTGCTTTTATACAATCAGTACCTTCCATACAACTATATTTTTCTGTAACATAATATAATTTTTTTGTTTCATTACTTTTAAAATAACCAACTTCTATTAATTTAGTTACATCCCATACAACAACTGCATCAGAATTAGCTAATTTAGATTTAGACTGATATTCTTTAAATTGTCTTGCAAATCCATCTTTTGTAAGCTTTATATTTTTTGTTTTATTATTCTCATCTTTTGTTGTATCCTTTATATCAACAGCTTCACAATCATTACTATAATTCTTTCTTTCGTTTAAAAGTATCACATTTAATCCTAGTGAGAAAATTATTATTAAAATGAATATTCCTTTTAATAGTTTTTTCATACACACACTCCCATTCTATATAAATTTTATCATTAATAAAAAAAACTTACAATAATTTATTGTAAGTTTTACATTCCTGATTCACCTTTATTTTTAAATTGTATTTCTAAAGGTGTACCTTCTAAATCAAAGTTTTCTCTAATCTTATTTTCTAAATATCTTAAATATGAGAAATGCACTAATCCTTTATCATTTACAAACATATTAATTCTTATAGGTGATATTCCTACTTGAACACAATAATATATTTTTAATCTTCTACCTTTATATGAAGGAGCAGCATTTAAATCATATGCATCTCTAATAACATTATTTAATAAACTAGTCTTTAATTCTCTTCTAGCATTATTATATACTTTTATTATTTCTGGCATCAAAGTATGAACTCTTGTTCCTTCTTTAGCACTTAAGAATACAATTGGTACATATGATAGGAATTGAAATTCTGCTCTCATTTCTTTAGTAAATGTCTTAATATCAGTATCCTTCATTAAATCCCATTTATTAACAACAAGTACCATAGGTTTACCTGCCTCTAATGCATATGATGCGATATGTTTATCATGTTCTATAATACCTTCCTCAGCATTTATAACTATTACACAAACATCACTTCTATCAATTGATTTCATCGCTCTTAATAAACTATACTTTTCTACTGCTTCATAAATTTTTCCTTTTTTTCTCATACCAGCAGTATCTATAACTACATAATCTTTTTTATCATATTTAAATACTGTATCTACTGAATCTCTAGTTGTACCAGCTTCATTACTAACAATTACTCTATCTTCTCTAAGAAGTGCATTAACAAGTGAACTTTTACCTACATTTGGTCTACCTATTATACAAAATTTTAATCTATCATCATCATCTACTATATCTTGATCATTAAAATCTTTAACAACTTCATCTAATAAACTATCAAAGTTAGTACCATGTTCCGCACTTATAGGAACATAATGTTCAAAACCTAATTCATAAAAATCATATAAGTTTTCTTTAGTTTGATTATTATCTATTTTATTTATCGCTACAATTATCTTTTTATTAGATTTATAAAGAATATCTCTAACAACCTTATCATTAGTATTTAAACCTTCTTTACCATCTACAACGAATATTACTACATCTGCTTCATCTATCGCTATTTCTGCTTGTATCTTAATATCTGTATTAAATTTATCATCAGAAATATCTATTCCACCAGTATCAATAAGATTAAACTTATATCCCTTATATTCAGCAGTACCATATATTCTATCTCTAGTAATACCTGGAGTATCTTCTATAATAGATACTTTTTGTCTTAATATTCTATTAAAAACAGAACTCTTACCTACATTTGGTCTACCAACTAAAGCAACACTAGGTAGTTTCATCGCCATCACCTCTTTTTTTCTTTAAAGATTATACCAAAAAGTAAAAAAAAAGAAAAGTATTACTTTTCTTCTTATATTAATTCTTCAATTTGTTTGTGTATTTCTGACTTACCTAACTTAGTCTTAATAGAGAATAATACTAGTTCATCGCCTTCTTGTACATTTAATGTTTCATTAATAAGCTTAATTTGTTTATCTCTATCATTTTTACTAACTTTATCTACTTTAGTCGCAACTATAGTAACAGGTAAATTATAATATTTTAAGAAATTATACATTAATAAATCATCTTGTGTAGGTTTTATTCTAAAATCTACAAGCATAAATACTTTTTTAAGACAATCTCTATTTTCTATATATTCCTCAATCATCTTACCAAATTTAGCTTGCATTTCTTTACTAACTGATGCATAACCATATCCTGGAACATCAACTAAATAAAAACTATTATTGACATTATAGAAGTTTAAAGTTTGAGTTTTACCTGGTTTAGATGAAACTCTAGCAGCTTGTCTTCTTTCTATAATACAATTAATAAAACTACTTTTCCCTACATTACTTCTACCAACAAGTAAGAATTCTGGATTCTTATCTTCTGGATATTGACTCTGTCTTACAGCGCTAATAGTCATTTCAACACTATTAATTTTCATAATTTTTCACCTGGTTTCATTATAACAAATAAAAAAAAATAAAGCAATATTACTTTATTTTTACTATTTTCATAAGATTTGTTGTATGTTGTTCAAACATATTTTCAGTAAATCCACCAGTTACGACAACTAATTCTCCTTCACTAAGATTAAATCTTTCTTTAGCTATTTTAATTGAATTATTTATCATTTCATCAGTAGATTTATAGAATTCTATTACTTGTGTCTCTACACCATAATATAAACTTAATGATCTAGCTACTCTAGCTTCATGACAAGTTGAGAATATTATACAATCTGGTTTCATATTACTAAGTTTTCTTGCTGTATAACCAGATAAAGTACCAGTAACTATTAAACTTGCATCTAATTCATTTGCAGATGCTACTGCAGATGTTGCTACCATTTCTACTATATTATTCTTTCTATCAAAATCATAATTTCTATCGAATTTAACATATTTTTCTTGTCTTTCACATATATCAGCCATTGTTTTAACAACATTTACTGGATATTTACCAACTGTAGTTTCACCAGATAACATAACAGCATCTGTTCCATCTAATACAGCATTAGCTACATCTGATACCTCTGCTCTTGTTGGTCTTAAGTTTTCTTTCATTGATTCAAGCATTTCTGTTGCTACTATAACAAATTTAGAATGTGCTCTACATCTTTTAATAATATCTTTTTGATAATGAGGTAAATCTTCCATTGATGCTTCAACACCTAGATCTCCTCTTGCTACCATAATACCATCTGAAACACTAATAATTTCTTCTATATTATTTATAGCCATAGTGTTTTCTATTTTAGATATAATTTTCATTTCTGAACCTTGTTCATCTATAATCTTTTTAATTTCTAAAACATCATTTGCGCAAGATACGAAAGACGCTGCTAAAAAGTCTCCATCATTTTGACAAGCAAAAATTATATCTTCTCTATCCTTATCACTCATGAATGGAACATTTAAATGAACCCCTGGTACATTTAAACTTTTCTTACTACCTAAATTTCCACCTGAAATAACTTTACAAGTTATACCATCTTCTTCTTTAGAAATAACTTCTATCTTCATAAGACCATTTTCTAATAAAATAAAGTTACCAACTTCTATAGAATCAATAGCTTCAGGATGATTAACAGAGAATCTATTGTTATCTCCTACAACATGTTCTTTTACAACTCTTATGGTGTTTCCTTCAACTAATTCTATTCCACCATCTATAACTTCATCATTTCTAAATTCTGGACCTTTTGTATCAAATAATAAACCTATATTTTTACCAGTTCTATTTCTAACTTCATTTACTGATTTTATTATTTCATTACAATTATCATATCCTGCATGAGAAAAATTAATTCTCGCTACATTCATTCCTTCATTGACCATTTCTTCCATTATATTTGGATCTATACTAGCTGGTCCTATACTACATACTATTTTTGTTTTTTTCATTTTACCACCCTAATAATTATATCAAATTTTATAATAAAAAAGAATACTATTTGTATTCTTTACATAACTTATCAAAATCTTCTATAAGTTTATCTACATCTTCTTTTTTAGTTAGTCTGGCACCAGATGCCATAGCATGACCTCCTCCACCATAATTCTCTAATATAGTATTAATAACAGGTCCTCTACTTCTAGCATTTACCTTAATAAGCCCTTGCTTTTTATCTTCAGTAAATATTACCCATACTAATATTTCATTAATATTATTAAAACTTCCTATTACATTCCCGGAAAGACCAGTATCTCCACCAAATTTTTCTATAGTTTTATCATCAATAAATATATAAGCAAATCCACTTTCAGAAACTTTTAAGTTTTGCGCTACATAACCTTGAAATCTAATATCTATCAATGGTCTTTGATATAAATTATTATATAAAGAAACTATATCTAATTTGTTTTCTCTAACTAAACCAGCCACTAATTCAAAAGTCTTTGGTGTAGTATATTCATATAAGAATCTATTTGTATCTGAAACTAAACCCATATATAGCTTTTCGGCAGCAATTTTACTCATTTTTAATCTAGTTTCATTTGTTAATTCGATAAGCATTTGACATACTGAAGATGATTTAACATCAACCCATTTTAAGTCTTCAAAATGATCTACTTCTGGATGATGATCAATCTTAATAACATATTTAAACTTTCTAGGATCATCTATTCCATCAATTCTAATAACGTTAGGTGTATCACATACTATTAATAAAGAATCTTTTATTTCATCTTCATTTAACTTATCCATTTTACCCATATATTTAAATACAGATGAATAAACTCCTATACATGATACCTTTTTATTAGGAAAAGTATTTAAAATAATTTCTTTTAACCCTAATGTACTACCTAAAGCATCAGGATCCGCACCTATATGTCTTGCGATAACTATCTTATCAAATTCCTTTATTTTCTTATATATTTCTCTATATAATTCTTTCATCTAATCACTTCATTTCTATTTTATTAAATCTAAAGCATCTCTTGCCATCATTAATTCTTCATTTGTTCCAATAACATATACTGGAATCTTAGAATTACTTGTACTTATTATTCCTTCTTTACCAAATCTTGTATTATCATTTGCTTCTCTATCACATTCAAATCCTAAACAGTTTAATCTATCTATAACCATTCTTCTAATATGATGAGCATTTTCACCTAAACCTGCAGTAAATACTAATGCATCTACTTGTCCTTTTAATTCAACATAGTATCTAGCGATATAATCTACTATTGAATTAACGAATATTTTATGAGCTAAATAAGCTTGTTTATTTCCTTCAGTAATAGCAGCATCAACATCTCTCCAGTCATTAGAAACTTTACTTAATCCTAATAAACCACTTTCTTTATTTAATGCTCTATCTACTTCATCAAAAGTCATTCCTGCTTCATTCATCATATATTTAATAATACCATAGTCTATATCTCCACTACGTGTACCCATAATTACACCAGAATTAGGAGTAAATCCCATAGAAGTATCAATACACTTACCATTTTCTATTGCGCTTATTGATGCCCCTTGTCCAATATGACAAACTATTGCATTAACTTCTTTATTATTTAAAATATTACCTATAGTCTCAGTAATATATTTATGACTTTGTCCATGGAAACCATATTTACGAACTTTATATTTTTCATACCACTCAAATGGTACTGGATAAATATATCTTTCTTTATCTATTGTTTGATGGAATGCTGTATCAAAACATCCAACTTGAGCAGCATTTGGAGCCTTTTCCATAAATGCTTTAACGCACATAACATTTGCTGGAACATGTAATGGAGCTAAATCTTTAAAGCTTTCAACAATCTTTAAAGCATCTTCATCTAATATTACTGAATTTGGATATTTATCTCCTCCATGAACTAATCTATGAGCTACTGCTGATAACTCATCTAATGATTCGATAACATTGTTATCAAATAATTCTTGAATTAATATTTCAACAGCATCTGAATGACTCTTTAATTCAGCTTCTTTCTTTGTTTCCTCTCCGTTTATTGTAACTCTATAAAAACTACCTTTACCGCCAATTCTTTCAAAAGTACCAGCGATTAAAACTTCTTCTTCAGGCATTTCAAACATTTTAAATTTTAATGATGAACTACCTGCATTAACTGATAATACTTTCATTTTTTCACCTCTTTATAATTATACAATAAAATCAAATTATTTTAAATAAAAAAAGTTATAGAAAACCTATAACTATTTTAATTTCAATATTAAATTTACAATAATAACTGCATATACCAATACAATTACTGTTAAAACAAATATATCTGCAAATCCAGCACTTGCATTTACTCCAGCAGGTATATCAGTATCCATCATAGCTGGTGGAGTTGGATTAGTATTAGATGAATCTGTTTGAGGTTCAGAACCATGTAATTCTTCTTTAACCTTTGATATATATGTTTTTAAGAAACTATTAATTTGTTCATCATTATAATTTACTTGTTCTGGATACATTTTAGATGCATCTAAATATATCTTTATATTATTAAAACTCTTAATAATTAATTCATCTTCATTCGCTGCACTTATTTGTTTTGGACCAATATATTTACCTTGAATATCATATTGAGTTAAATCAGTATTAAAATCAAAACTATTTCTAATACAGTCCTCTACTTCATTCATGGTATTTCTTGTTACCGTACTAATTGCATTATTTATATCTATTAATCCAGTTGTAGGATTAATTGCATATTTCTTTAATAAATTATCTAAACCTTCTTTATTCTTTAATTCAGTTAGTAACTTAATATCATCTAATGATTCTGGTTTAGATTCATCAACCATTTGTGCTTCAGTAGACACTGGTGTAATAGATACTGAATCTAAACTTGGAGTTTGAACAGGAGCAACTACTGCTGGTTGTTCAGGAACTACTGGTGCTACTGGTTGTGGTTGAACTGGTGCAACTGGTACTTCTGGTACTACAGGAGCAACAGGTTCATTAGAAACTACTTTTCCTTGGAAGAAATTAATTAATTCTTCTTCTGATTTAATACCTTCTAAAACATCAATTCCTACTCTTCTATTTTCATTATTATACGCTAAAACGACCTCATTTGATTTAGGGTCTATTCCTTTTAAATATTTTTGTATAAAACTATTTGTTTTATAATAATTAACTACTCTACTTTGTATATCCATAAACATACCGCCTTATTTTATATAATTATATCATAATAATATGCAAAAAGAAACACTAAAATTAAAAAAGTAGACATTAAATCGTCTACTTTTTATAACTATCTACTTGTTTTATTACTTCTTGATTTAGATTTTGAAGTTGAATTAGATCTTGTTGATTTTCTTGTTTCAGAATTACATTTACTTCTAGTGTTTCTTTTTGTGTTAGATGAATTCTTACGTGTATTATTTTCCATTTTTTTCACCTCCTACTACTATTAGGTTTCTCAAAAAATGGTAATTTAATACTATATAAAAAAATAAGAAGTAATCTTCTTATTTTTCTTGTAATACATCTAGGATTCCGCTCATTTTCTTTTGAACGCCATCTAATTCTTGTTCTAAAGCTTTAGTCTTTCTTTCAATTTGAGCTTTTTCATTACTTAAAGATAAAGCTTCTTTTTGTTTTTCAAATAAATCAAATTTAGTTTTTGATAATTCTTCTTCTAATTCTTCAATATGTTTTTGTTGTTGAGCATAAACATCAAGTAAAACTGGTTCAACATCCTTTTTAAATTTTTCTTCATAATCAACTTTTTTAACTCTTGATTCATATACTGGCATCTTGGGTTGAACTGGTTCTGGAACTTCTTCTTTAACTGTATTCATAGCAGCTTGAATACTCTTATTTCTTGCTTGTAATTCTTCAAATGTAGGAATTTTTATTGTCTTTTCTAACTCAGGTTCAGCTTCTACAACTGGTGATGCAGGTGCTTCTATTACAGGTGTTTCAATTACTGGAGCAGTACCAACACTTGTATCAGTAGTATCTTCACTATATTTACTAGCTAATACATCAGCAAATTTCTTAGAAACTAATAACTTCTTAGGATTCTTAATATCAACTTCTTCACCTACTATTTTTAAATCAGCTTTTAATACGGCAGGAAATGCTTCTTCTTCTGATTTAGCTAATGTTTTAAGAACAGTTTTAATATCATTCCATTCTTGATCTGTTGATATTTCTTTATAAGAAAGAATTCCGTTATCATTAGTTATTCCTGTTTCATAAATTTTAATCATTCCGTCATTATTATATTCATCATATGTATATGTTATGTAATTATTTCCATTTGATAATCTAAATTTAGATAGAATTCTAGCATCAACTCTGATACCATCTTCATTTATAACATAAAATTTGTTCTCTATCATATTTTATACACCTCTTCTATTTAAAAAAATTATATCATACTATTATCTTTTTAGCAACAAAATATTTGCATCCATAAGCGCAATTTTCCTCTAAATACTTATCTAATAGACTAATTTTATTAATTTTGTTCGCCTTCTTATTATTATCGTCATAAAAACCTTTCAATCTTAGTTTACCGTATGACCAATCACCTACTATATAATCATAATCACTGAAATAATCAGTATATCTATTTATAAATTCATCTTTATCATAACCTTCTCTATTATCAGTTATAATTTCATAGTTATTTCCTTCTATTTCTACTGTCTTTTTCATTATATCACCACTTATATTCTATCATATTTTTTATAATATTAATAGTTATTCAGTATTTATAATACTAGAAACATTACCTTTTGTTATTTTTATAGAGATAGGAATATCATTTATTACCTTTATCTCTTTAGTTTGAAGAGGTACAATGATTTGTACATTAGCCTCTATTCTAACAGATACTTCTATAAGAGCGCTATTTAATCCATACTCTTTGACCTTAGTATTAAGACTAGTTAAAACATTACCATCTAAATTAAGTTTAACAGGTATTTTTGGTCCTAAATTTTCAAAGAATACATTATTTGTTACTACACCTATAGGTATTTTAGTAATAATACCCTTATTCTTCTTTTCTTTATCCTTAAAATTGTTAGTTACTCTTTTTGAAGTTACTAATAATATTTCGTTAACAATTTTAGAATTATAATCTATTGTTTCTACATTTCCATTATTATCTTTTTCCACAATAAAAATATTTTCTTGATCTAATATATCTATCATGTCTTTACTAACACCCTTACTAATAATATCTATCGCAATTTTTTTACCTTCTATTTTTGCATATTTCATTAGTAATGGCGTTATCTTTTTACTATAAAAATAAATAAGTAATATCGTTAATAAAAAAATTGATATTAATATAATAACTATCTTCTTTTTCATATTTAATTATATGAAAAAAATAGGAGTTATACTCCTATTTTAATATATATGTCTTAATAACATAGAAAGCACCTAATAATATCGCTACTGTTAATAAGAATATTAAGAACTTAATAAATTTATTAGTGCCTGCTAAATGTTCTTTTAGTGATTCTTCTGTTACAAAGTCTCTTTTATCAAACATAAATGTATTTGTACTATACTCTCTAGAATCATCATCTACAGGTTCTTGTTCTTTTGTTAATTCTTTTACTTCTACAGTACCTGTTTTTAATTTATTTGCTTCACTAGTTAGATCTTTATATGCATCTGTACCTTGATTAGTAGGTACATTAGTTAATGTATTCATAATATCAAGAAGTTCTGTTTCTTCTTGTAACAATTTATCATAAACCTTTCTTGTTTTAGCAAGTTCAGATTCAATATCTAAATGGCTTTGATATTTATAATTAGTTTTTCTTTTTTCATTTGCTTCTTCTAATATATCTCTTTTACTTTTAGCTTCTTTTAAAACTTCATTTATATCATATACTTTATCATTAACTTCTTCTTTTATAGTTTCTAAATCTTCATATAATTCTTTAGTAGGTCTTATTTGTCTTTTTCTTTCAGTGCCATTTTCTCTTTTTATTAATTCTTTTATTTTATTGATATCTATTTCTTTAGAATCATCTAAAACTACAGAATTATTATAACTAGTATCACTATATAAATCTTCATATAGTTTCTTATTTCTACTAGATCTACTAGTAGTTTCAGAATCAAAAGAATACTTATCCATTCTAGAATTCATATATGTCACCTACTTTATAGTAAAATGATATCATATTTTTAAATATTTTTAAATATTTTTAGATAATTTTGTAGTATAATTAAGAAAAGGAGGTCTTAATATGAAATATAAAATAGATCAAGACAAATGTTTAAGATGTGGAATGTGCACAGGAATTGCGATGGACATATTTGAATTTGATGATGAAGGAAATATAAAAGTTGATAATGAAAAAATCAATGATGAAAACAAGGATTCAGTAGAAGACGCTAAAAATAGTTGTCCAGTTGGCGCAATTGAAGAAGTTAAAGAGGAAGAAGAAAAATAATCACTATAAAGTGATTATTTTTTTATTAAAGAATATAAAGTTTTTACTTCTTTTATAGATAATTTTTTATATTCACCAGATTTTAAATTACCTAGTGTTAAAGATCCATAACTTAATCTTGTTAGTTTTAATACATCTAAATGAAAGTATTCAAACATTTTTTTAATCTCATGATTTCTACCTTCATGAATAGTTATTTCTATAAAACTTGTATTTGTTTTTTTATCTATTGATTTTACTTTAACTTTATCTGGAATACATTTTCTTTTATCTATAACTATTCCATTTTTTAAAGTAATTAAATCTTCTTTAGGCATAATACCATTAATCTTTGCTAAATATACCTTTTGTATTTTACTACTAGGTTTCATCATTAAATTAGCAAATTCTCCATCATTAGTTAATAATATAAGACCAGTAGTATCATAATCTAATCTTCCAACTGGATATATTCTTTTATCTATATCAAAAAAATCTAATACTGTTTTTCTACCCTTATCATCTGATGTAGTAGTAACAACTTCTCTTGGTTTATTAAAAATATAATATTCTTTTTCTTGTACAGATAATATTTCATTATTAATTCTTATTTCATCTGTTGGATTTACTTTAGTTCCTAATTCAGTTATCTTTTTACCATTAACATATACTTTCCCAGCAGTAATTAATTCTTCTGCTTTTCTTCTTGAACAATAACCTAAATCCGCAATTTGTTTTTGTAATCTTATCACAAAAATCACCCCAAAATCTTCAAAAAGTATAACATAATTATATTTGTATGTCAAAAGACAAAAACTTTATTTATTATAAATTAAACTACTTTTTTAATTCCCTTTTTTGTAAATTTCAACGATTTTTTATATGAATTATCATTACGTACTTTAAATGATTTTAAATATTGTCTTAAAAAATACACTTTGTCAAAATTATTTGAAAAAACCATATCACATAATTCAAGTGCTTGATCAAGATATATTTCATCATAATAGCCTAAACTTGAAAATCTATCATTATTAATTTGATGTCTTTTTTCTACTATATCATCATTAAAAGATGAGCTTTTAGAATAACATAACAAATTAACAAATAAATTAACATTATTTTGCCAAATAGCAGGATCTAACGAACCATTTGGGCATCTAAACTCTATAGTATTGTTAGGTTTATAGCTACTACATTTTTTTCTTGATACGTTATTAAAATTTACTGCTTGATATTTAGTATTTGATATTGTGTTGATAATAGTATTTAAATCTGCATTCGTTGATTTTAATTTCTCATAAAATCTCCAAAAATCTTTTGTCATTGGTTCTGAATATCTCTGCATAACTGGTCTCGCTGTTAAATAATTACCATATGTAAATCTAAAAATAATATTTTCATATACTGACCATATTTTTATAAAATTAAGCCATGAATCCCTATTATCACCTAATGTTTGTGTACCAACATGAATATGACCACCTGATCTATCATTAATATAGGCTAAAGGTTCTACTATTGAACAAACCCTATTTAAATCCTCCCATGTTTTTATTTTATCCTTTAATATAGGAGAATTTATCTCAGCACCTGCTTCTAAGGAACCATCGCCTACCATTATCCAAGTTTCATCTGGAAAAATATTATATAACCTATCATATATTGTTGTTCTCATAGCATGTTCAAATTCTATTTCAAATCCAAAAGTAATATCATCTCCAAATCCCAATTGATTTCTTAATTTAATATAATAATCATCAATTAAAATCATTAAATCTTGTAGATCTAATCCACTCATTTCAGACAATTTATCATTATTATTTGGATCTATAAATTTAAAAACAGGGGCATCATCTCTATATATTATTCGTTTAGATAGAGTACGAGAAACTATTTTTCTTTTTTTACGATTATTCTTTTTTGCCATTTAAATTACCTCGTTAATCTATAATAATTTGCTTTCTTTATTTCTAATTTTTTTTCTAATTCTTTTATATTTATATTACTATATTTATAATTTATATTATCAATACGTTCATAATAATCAAAATCAGGATGATCAGCTCTATATGATAAAGGAAAATACTCACAAAGTAATGTTATTATAAGCCATAAAGCTGTAACGGTAACATTTTCACCAACTGTTTCTTTTGCATAAATATAATCACTATTATTCTTTGAATATAAGTTTGCTTCTAAATAAGGTTCTTTATTTATTTCATCATTAGTAAGATTGTTTTGCTTTTCAGTTTTTTTTGAAATAGGTTTTCCAAAAATATCTTCTAATGAATTAATCTCATTATCATTAACGGCTTTTTCTACTTTATCATCTGATACATTTGTTGTAGAATAAGATATTACTTCTCGTGAATAAAAACTATCTTTATCAGGCTTCCATTTACCAAAATAGGATATTGTATAATAATAATCTTTAAATGCTCCATATTGTTCTTCATATTTTACTTTTCCAAAACTATCAATTGTTTGTTTTGTTTCTTTTTTTTGTTTTTTATTATCCATAATAAATGGCATACCAAGAGGTGTTAAAGAAAGGGCACCAAATGTTATACCTGCGGTCAAAGCATAAGGAGCGACTAATCTAACAGTACACATTGAAATATTAAAGTCTCTAATAATTTTATTTTTAAAATTAGAAATTTTTAAATGTCTCTTATTAAATTCAAGTTTTTCTATTTCTTTTTTCATTTTAAGTAACATTTTTTTCTTTTTTAATTCTTGTATTTTAGTTAAATGATTACCATTTATTTTACTTTTTTTCATATAATCAACCTTTTCTAGCAACAATTATTATACACAAAACAAATTGATTGTAAATATGAATTTTAATAATTACTAAACATTCTTTTTTTATTATATTTTTTATTTATATATACCTGTTCTCTATGTACTTCTTTACCATTTAGTTTAACACTAATATATCCTAAAATATTATCTTTTCTATTTAAAATAACTTTTGTATCTATTTTATTATTTTCTCCTTTTCTTAAAAGATAATAATAATTACTCTTTATATAGGCATTTTTATGCCCTTTAATTCTTATTTTATTCTTATTTAGTACTAGATATCTCTTATAGTTATTAAAGCCATATTCATATAGTTTTTTATGCGTATTATAATCATCTTTATCAACAAAAGTTACTGCGATTAAATTAATATCATTTTTAGTAGAAGAAGTAACTAGTGTTCTTCTAGCTTTTTTAGTAAAACCAGTTTTACCTCCAGTTGCGTATTTATATGAAAATAACAGTTTATTTTTATTAGTCCATGAATAATAATTCTTATTAGTTTCTACTTCTATTTTTTTAGTACTATCTATTTCTCTAAAATCATAATTATTATTTGCGTATTTCATAAGTAATGCCATATCATATACAGTAGAATAATTTTCTTCTCCTGATTCATCTAATCCATTACTATTTTCAAAGAAAGTATTTTTCATACCTATTTCTTTAGCTTTAATATTCATTTTAGTAATAAACTTATCATGTCCTCCTAAATATTCTTCTATCGCTAAAGCAGCATCATTTCCACTTCTTAATAATAATCCATATACTAGTTCTCTTAATGTTATATGTTCTCCTGGCTTTATATATATACCTGAGCCATATGACTTTAATATATTATCTTTAATAATAACTGTATCATCTAATTTACCAGATTCAATCGCAATTACCGCAGTCATTATCTTAGTAGTACTTGCGATTAATCTTTTTTCATTAATATTCTTAGAATATAGTATTCTACCAGTATCTTGATCGATAAGAATAGCGTTTCTACTAGGAACAGATAATCCAAATACATTTATTGGAATTAATAATAAGATTAATAGTATTTTTTTCATATATTCACCTATTTAAATATATGAAAAAAAATAAGACTTAGAAGTCTTATTCATTATAAATACCATGTATCTTTTTTATATCAGCGTCACTTAATGAATCTAATTTCCAATCATTTTCATCTTTAGTTAAAGAAAAATCTATAGAATATGTTTTTTTATCAGTAACTTTTTCTAATAAACCTAATTTATAATCTAAGAATTTATCATTATCAATAGTTTTATTATCATCCTTATAGAATTCCTTTTCATGGTCTTTTAAATAATCAGAAGCATTTGTTAAAGCATTTGAATAATCATATACAGTAATATCTACACTTACAATTGCGTTATTTCCATCTATTATTTCATCTGTTATTTTATAATCTAAATCTTTATACTGATTAATCATTAAAGTTTTATATCTTTCTTTAAATTCACCACTGTATTCTGATGAAACTGTTTCTTCTAAATCATTCATAACTTCACTATCTTGATTCTTATATTTATCTAAGAAATCTTTAACTCTTTCTTTTGGAGTAACTGCTTTTCCTAAAGTACACGCTGATAAAACTAAAATAGATAATCCTAATAATATTTTTTTCATTTTTTCCTCCTTATTATTAATTTGGATTCAAAAACGATTTTTATTCATAACTTTTTTCTTTTATATTATCTATAATATTTTTTAATATAGATAGTTTATTACTATTTTGTTTAGTTATATTAATTAATTTATTATAAATAAGATTATCATTATTAATCTTTTCATTATATAATTCATAGAATATATACCTTAATTTTTCATATTCTTTTTTATTATATATATCTTTAATACTATTAAGAATTTTATTCTTTGTATTCTTTTCTTCTCTTGTTACAAAGATATTCTTTTTAGGATACTTTTCTTTTATTTTATAATCTATTATTGAATACTTAATGATATTTGAAAATTCTAATATATCTTCTTCTTCATCTATACTTAAATTACTTTTTAATATACTTTCTCCTTTATCATTAAATGAAACCGCAATACATTTATCAGAAGTTGTGAATAATGCTGAATACTTATTATTTTTCTTTTTATAACATTCTGTTTTATTACATATCTTATTTAAGAAAGAATTATCCACAATAAAAGTACTATTTATAAAATCATCTAATACCTTATCTTCTACTTTAAATACAGGTATTTTTAAATAGAATATAACATCATCTTCACTATCCCACTCATAAAAGTTTAATAAGTCTTTATTAAAATTTAATGTTATATCATATATATAATTCATTTTTTCCTCCTATCAAAATAATACTCATTAGGAATATTCCTAAAAATATATTTAAACATTCTATTCTTCTACTTATAAATTTTACATATTCTAAAAAATTATACCCTATTGTTAATAAATTTAAATATATAATAATATATGATAAACTTATTACAGTAAGACCAAAACCAAATAAGAATATAAATGATCTTATAAACATATAACCACCAGTATAATAATATTAATACAAATAAAAAAAATGCATATAATGCATTTTATTTTTTTTCTATTTTATCTATATCAACGCTATTGATACTATCAAATCTTTTTGTAATTTTATCTGTTGTTGTGTGAATATCTAATACATCTTTAGATACTGTTTCTATAGAACGAGATAATTTATCCCATCTTTCTTTATATCTACCAAATTCTACTGATAATTTACTTAATTCTTCTTGTATTACCTTTGCATATTTATCTCTTTCAATATTCTTAATAATTACTTCTATTGTTGTTAAAGTACTCATTAATGTTGTTGGACTAGTTATCCATACTCTTTTCTTATATGCATATTCTAATATTTCTTCATGATAAGCATTTATTTCTGCGAATATAGCTTCTGCTGGTAAAAACATAATGGCTTGATCTGAAGTTTGACCAGGAATAATATATTTACTTGAAATAGCATCTATATGCTTTTTTACATCATTTTTAAATAGTTTTGATGCAGCTTCTCTATCTAATTTACTTCTATTTTTATCAACCATAATTCTATAGTTTTCAAGTGGAAACTTAGAATCTATTGCAACTACTCCTAGTGGTTCAGGTGCGAATACCACCGCATCAGCTATAACACCAGTATTAAATGAATATTGTAACTGATAAACATTATTATTATTCTCACCAAAGACAGAAGTAAGTATATGAGTTAGATTAACTTCTCCAAATATACCTCTACTTTTCTTATCAGTTAATATACCTTGAAGAGATACTATATCTGTACTTAAACTATCAATTTTCTTTTGTGCTTCATCTATCTTCGCAAGTTTCTCTAAGACATTATTAAATGTTTTATTTGTCTTTTCAAAGTTCTCATCTAGTCTTTCATTTACTTTATCATTTATTTGATTTAATCTATAATCTATTCTTTCATTTTGTTTAGTAAAATCTTCACTTAGATTTCTATTAATATCATTTTTAAAATCACCTAACTCTTTAGTAACATTAGTTTCTAAGTTACCTATTCTTTCTGTTATTCTACCTTCATTAATATTTTTTAATAAAGATATAGTTACTAATATAACTAATAATACTAATAATCCAATAATTATATAATCCATAATACTACTCCTTTATAAACTTATTTACGACTTTACTTACTAAGTACGCAATTACAATCATAAATATTATTTTCGCTAAAACAGAAATATCCGTTAAACACTCTGCTAAATTCTTCCCAATAAATGCCCAGAAAAAAGTCATAGGGCACTTACCTATTATTAACGCTATTAAATATCTTTTCTTTTTCATTGATGACATTCCAGCCGCTATATTAATAGGAAATGCTGGTGTAAAAGGTATAGCAAATAATATTACTAAATTAGAAAAAGATATTTTATCAATAAATTTTCTGAATTGCTTTATTTGTTTATTATGTTTTACTTTTTTATCTATATATTCACAGAACTTTCTAGAGATAAAAAAAGAAGTCATACAACCTAAAACAGTTGCTATCCAAGAGATTATAAAACCAATTACACTCCCATATGTTAAGACATTTAACGCTATGAATACAGATAGAGGTAAAAATGGTAATATAGATTCTAAGTATACTAAAATAAATCCAGAGAATATACCTAGACTTCCTAATACATCTGTGCAAACTTTAACTATATTTGTAATATCATCTGCCATTTTTTCCCCTCCTATTATAATTATACTATATTTTAAGAAAATTAAAAATAAGTTATTTAAAAATAACTTATTTACCAAAACCATCTATAACATTAACTACCTTATATCCAAGCATAGATAATAAAGAGCATACTTTTTTACTTCTTATTCCACTAGAACAATATATATAATAAATATCATTTTTATTTAAGTATTTATCTGGATTATTTAATAGACTATTCATAGGAATATTAACTGAATTAATATAATGATCAAAATTGTAAGAAGTATTATCTCTAATATCTATAACATTATATTCTGGTCTTAAATCTTTAAAATAAATATCCATATTATCACCAATATATAATATGATAAATAAAAAAGAAAGTTATTCTTCATAACTTTCTTTATGTTTTTTATAAGCGATAAAACCTAATATAACTATTATTAGAACCATTATTACTAATATATATGGACTTCTTACTACTCCTGTTTGTAATTGTAATATAACTGTTGCGATTACAGATACTGTTCTATTAGCTTTAACTGCGTTATTTATTCTAATATTATTACTTACATCATGTGCG
>CACZXL010000006.1 GCA_902785135.1 uncultured Erysipelotrichaceae bacterium | reverse complement strand
AGTAATAATTAACACCATTTACTTCTCCCTCTCTCATAGATCTACTAGTCATAGAAATAGATAATTGATCTTCATTATGACTTTCTAAATACTTATTAACTATTGTATCTTTTCCTACTCCTGAAGGACCAGATACTACTATTAATTTTCCCTCTTTCATATTATCCCTCTTTCTAAAACAATTTTAACAAATAGTAAAAAAAAAGACAACTATTTAGTTGCTTCTTCTTTTTTAGTTACTTCTTTACCTTTATAGAATCCACATTCTGGACAAATTCTATGAGGTTTAATACTAGCACCACAATTTGTACATTTAACTGTGTTAGTTGCTTCTAACTTATAATGAGTTCTTCTCATTCTTCCACTTGTCTTTGAAATCTTTCTTGCTGGAACTGCCATATTATTCACTCCTCTCTTTATTCACTTAAAAAATCTTTAAGTTTAGATAATCTTGGGTCTATTTCTTTTTCTTCTTCCTCAGTTGTCACAAATTTCCATCCATCTCCATAAATATTTTTTTCTTCAATATCTGGACTAACAACTTTCATTGGAACTTCCACTAATATATTTTGCCATATAATTGGAAGTAAATCAATAGAATTATTGATAATTTTGTCAAATTCTTCAATATTTTCTCCATTTTCACTAATATTTTCTTCAATATTAATATCTAACGGATAATTTACATCTTTTAATGATATAGAACATATTAAAGTTAAATTACATTTTATATTTAAATCTAATGTAAAATTTTCTCCATTTTCATATATATCTCCAAAAACAGATACTTTTGAAACTTCTTTAATATCTTCATTATTTTGATAATAATCTTTAGGTATTTCTACTTCTTCATTAATAGATATACTATCAGTTTGATTATAAAATAACTTTGACAAATCTATTATCATATCAATCACTCCGGCATATAAATTATAGTCTAATTTGATATTAAAATCAAGAGTTTTATTTAACTAATTTTCTAGTTAAAGTATTTGTACTGCTATCTAATAATATATGATCATCTAAATATCTATTTAAAATAGCTCTATGAGTAAATCTATTAACTGGGTAATTATTATCTTCTAAGAATTTAACAATTCTTTCATTATCTTCTCTAGTAATTTTTCTTCCTGTTCCTTCAATTATTTTACCATTCTTATCTATTTCCATTTTTACTGTTAAATTTTGACTAAATATAATACTACGTTCAAGTTTACTATCTTTGTCTGCTTCTCTATTCGTACGAATAAAATCCTTAATAATCATTAATTCTGATCTACTAGCCTTTGTGACTGCTTCAGAAAAGAAATCTTTTATAGGGATATTAGTAATATCAAAATAATCAATTACGTCAAATTTTCTTTTTTTATCATTATCCATAACACCATGTCTAATACCATCACAAATACTTTTTACTATTTCTCTAACAGAATTTTTTTCATCTTTTTCTTTTGTAACTTTTAATGACAAATATTCATCATATAATTCTTTATCATTTTCTTTTATAATCTTAACGCATTTTTCAAAATATTTTTCATCAATTTGATGCACATTTAAAAAACCACTAAAAGGGACTCCTTTTGTACTTATATAAGATTCTATAATTGTTCTTGCGTCATCTATTTTTTTATTTAATCTCTCTTGTTTTGCTAACGCTAATTGTTCTTCTAATCTTTTTTTAGTTCTTTTGTCTCTAAATTCTTTATAATCTACCATTTTTTGATAAAATGATCTAATATCTTCGGTTGAATAAAACTTTTTAAAAAGATCAAAATTATCTCTAAGATTAGAAAATTGGTATCCAGATTCATTAATATATTTTTCAGTTTCTTCTGGAGAAGATGAATTAATAATACTTTCAAAAGCAGTATTTAATCTAGTATTATTCATTCTTACTTGATCTGCTTGACTCAATTCATTCTTTTTTTCTTCTTTTTTTACTTCTATCTTCTCTATTTTTTTATTATTTAAATATTCAGTTTTATATAGATTTATTAATTCTAAATATCTTTTTTTATCGATACCAAGTCTATTACACATTTTTATAGTTGTTTCTTCTAAAAAATTATTATTTGTAGAATATTCATAAATTTCTTTTAAGAATAACTCTTTTTCTTCATCTGTAGTCCATAAAAAATAAGTATCAATATTATGCATTTTTAAAACTAGATTTGGTTTTCCAATATATAAATCTTTATTCTCTTTTCTTTTTTGATTCTTAAAATCAATAAAATCTTGTTTATCTACTTTTAATACTTTTGTTACATAAGCTGATAAATAACTCTTAATTGTATTAAAACTAACCTTTAGTTTTTCAGACATATCAATTATACTATCTTCTGAATAGTTATGTCCTTCATAATATTTAAATACACACTCTAGAAATACTGGACTTGTCGGATCATATTTATATTCCTTCATCTTTTCTAATAATTTTTCCATAAATTCACCCCAAATTGGTACTTATTATATCAAAAAGAATAAAAATGTAAAGAAAAAAGGCTTATTAAGCCTTTTTAACGTCTAATTTAACTAGTTTTCCATTTAAATCATATTCTTTATCTAATGAGTCATTTTCTTCTATAGAAAGTGCTAAAACCTCATCTTTAATATATGATTCAAATTCATTAATAACGTCCTTAATATCACCAGAATAATATAATGTAATTCTATCTGATATATCTAAACCTGAATCTTTTCTTATATTTTGTACTTTACTAACTAATTCTCTTGCGATACCTTCTTTAATTAATGAATCTGTTAAAGTAGTATCAATTACTATAAAGTTATCATTTAAGAATGCAGCGTCATATCCTTCTTTAGAAGATACTCTTATTTCTACCATTTCAGAAGTTACTTCTAGGTCTTCAGAATTAAATCTAATTGTTATACTTTCATTATTTTGAAGTTTAGTTATATCTTCTTGAGATAATTCTTCTAAAGCTTTAGAGTATTCTCCAATATTTTTACCAAACATCTTACCACACACTCTAAAGTTTGGTTTAACAGATAATGTCATATATTCAGTTAAATTTGAAACAAATTTAACATTCTTAACATTTAATTCTTCTATAATTAGTGGAGTTAAATCACTTATTAATGATTCATTTTTACCATCTAATAAAACTTCATTAATAGGTTGTCTTACCTTTATCTTAGCTTCTTCTCTAGCATTTCTACCTAAAGATATTAAATCTTTAACTAGGTCCATTCTCTTTTCAATCTTTTCATTAACCATTTCTTTATTATATACTGGGAAATCACTTAAATGAATAGATTCTTCGTTAGTTAATTTAGTATATAAATCATCTGTTACAAATGGTGCGATAGGACAAACTAATTTTAAGAATCCAATTAATACATCATATGTAGTTTTATATACAGCTTTTTTAGAATCATCTAATTCAGATGCCCAGAATCTTCTTCTATTTCTTCTAATATACCAGTTAGATAAATCATCATTTAAGAATGATATTAAATATTTAACAACTTTATTTAAATCAAATTCTTCATATGCATCAGTTACATTCTTAACTAAATTATTGTATTTAGAAAGTAACCATTTATCAATTTCTTCTAATTTATCATAGCTTACATCAAATGTTCTAGGATCAATTTCATCAGTATTTGCGTACATTTCAAAGAAATTATAAGTATTCTTTAATGTATTATAGAACTTAGAAACTACTTCATCTAATGCTTTATGATCAAATTTAATTGGAGTCCAAACTGGACCTATATTCATTAAATAGAATCTAACAGAGTCTGCCCCATAGTTTTCAATTGTTGTGAATGGCTCAACTATATTACCTAAAGACTTACTCATCTTTTTACCTTCAGCATCAAGCATTAAGTCATTAACAAGTACATTTTTATATGAACTTTCTCCTGAAATAATAGTAGATATAACTAGTAAAACATAGAACCAACCTCTTGTTTGATCTATACCTTCAGCGATAAAGTCTGCTGGAAATTGTTTTTCAAATAATTCTTTATTTTCAAATGGGTAATGATACTGAGCATATGGCATAGAACCAGAATCAAACCATACATCTAGTACATCTTTTTCTCTAGTCATTACTTTACCACACTCAGAACATCTAATATGAATATTATCTACGTATGGTCTATGTAAATCAAGTTCAGAATCATTTATTTCTTCTAATGATTTTTCCTTTAATTCAGCGATTGAACCAATTACATCAAAATGACCACATTCACATTTCCAAATAGGTAGAGGACATCCCCAATATCTATTTCTACCAATACCCCAGTCAATCATATTTTCTAGCCAGTTAGCAAATCTCTTTTCACCAACATAAGATGGATGCCAATTAATACTATTATTTGCTTTAATAATTTTATCTTTTAAACTAGTATTATTTAAATACCAAGCTGGTTTAGCAAAATATATTAGAGGGCTCTTACATCTCCAACAATGAGGATAATCATGTGTTATTTTTATTTTCTTAAATAACTTATCATTTTCTTTTAACCATTTAATTATATCTATTTCTAGTTCTGGATCTGTTACTAATCTTCCTTCCCATGGTCCTTCAGTATATTTACCATCAAGTCCTACTGGATTAACAAATGTAATTCCATATTCTTTAGCAATTCTATTATCATCCGCACCATATGCTGGAGCAATATGTACTATACCAGTACCATCTTCCATAGTAACATATTCATCAGCGATAACTTCAAATGCTTTACCTTCTACTTTAACAAATGGCATCAATTGTTCATATTTAGTACCTACTAAATCTTTACCTACATATTTTTCTAGAATAGCATAATCTTCTCCTAAAACTTTATCCGCTAACGCTCTAGCTAATATAAATTTATAACCCATACTTTCTACTTTTACGTATTCTTCTTTTGGATTAACACATAATGCTAAGTTAGCCATTAAAGTCCAAGGAGTTGTAGTCCACGCTAAGAAGTATTCATCTTTATCAACTACTTTAAAAGGAGCAATAACTGTATTAACAGATACTTCTTTATATCCTTGAGCTACTTCAAAGTTAGATAACTCAGTTCCACATCTAGGACAATATGGAAGAACTCTATTTCCTTCATAAATAAGACCCTTTTTATGCATTTCATTAATAATCCACCATTCAGATTCTATATATTCATTACTGCATGTTTTATAAGGATTATCCATATCAATAAACTGACCCATCATATTAGTTAATTTTTTAACATCATCAATACATGTTTCAGTTGTATTACGGCATTCATTAATAAAGTTACCTATACCAAACTTTTCTATATCATCTTTACCATTAAAACCTAATTTCTTCTCAACATTTACTTCTACTGGTAAACCATGAGTATCAAGTCCTATTTTTCTAAGAACTTTATATCCTTGCATAGTCTTATATCTACAAAAAGCATCTTTAATTTCTTTTGCATACATATGATGTAGTCCTGGTTTAGCATTCGCATATATTGGTCCATCATAGAATACAAATCTCTTATCATCACTTCTATTATCAATAGATTTTTTAAATATTTCTTTCTTTTTCCAATTTTCACTTACTCTTTGATTCATTTCGTAAGCAGTTTCATTTTGTAATTTCTCAAATATCATAATAACCCTCCTACTACTACATATGTATAATAAATAACAAACATTAATAACATTATTATACCTGATATTCTATTTAATTTATGTTCTTTTCTTGTTAAGAAATATAGAAGTACTGCGCTTAATATCATCGCAGTCATATCTATATAGTTAAATCCTCCTACTTTTACGTTATTTATAAAGAAAGCAGGAATACCTATAACCATACCTATATTAAATATATTTGAACCAATAATATTACCTATCGCAATATCATTTTCACCTTTTCTAGAAGCTTGTACACTAGTAACTAGTTCTGGTAATGAAGTACCAAACGCTACTATAGTAAGTGATATCATCTTATCAGATACACCTAATATTTTAGCTATAGATGAAGCATTCTCTACTACAAAGTTACTACCTAGTACAATTCCACCTAAACCTAACAAAAGTAAAACTATAGATAACATTAAATTATATTTTGGTTTAGTATCTTTTTCCTTATCTCTATTTTTCATAACAGATACTAAGTAATAAATAAATATCGCAAAGAATAATATAATTATTAAACCATCTGTTCTACTAATAACATTAATAATTTTATGATCGAACATATTATCAAAACATACTGCCATTAATAATGTTGAAAATAAAATAGTCAATGGTATTTCTTTATGAACAGTATCATCTTTAACACCCATAGGTGAAAATAAACTAGATAAACCAAGTATTAATAATATATTTAAAATATTACTACCTACTACGTTACCTATTACCATCTCTGAACTACCTTTAAGTATTGCTTGTACACTAACTGCAAGTTCAGGTGCTGATGTACCAAACGCTACAATTGTTAAAGCAATAACCATTTTAGGTACTTTAAAATTTTCCGCTAATGAAGATGCACCATCTACAAAGATATCTGCACCTTTAATTAATAATATAAATCCTACAACTAATAGAACTATATTTAACAACATATTATCCTTCCTTTCAAAATAAAAAATATCTATGATGTAGGAACTATTTCTAGCGGTACCATCCTACTTCATAGATATTTCTATGCTCTTAAAAATTTAACGCATTTAACGTCTTACTCTACTTATTCAAGTAAGAATATCAAGAGTGATCTTTTATTTACTCATTTATTAACTTACACCAACCGTTAACTCTCTATAAAACTTATAAATAAACGTCTCTATCATTTATTATCAATATCAATCACTTCAATATCATCTACTAATTTAATTTGTTCTTCTAAGCTTACTTTTAGTCTTCTTTTAAAACTAATTATATTTTTTCTAAGCATATTTGCTTCAAATTGAATTTTACTAGATTTTGTAATAGCATCATTAAGAATAGCGTCAGCATTTTGTCTAGCTTCTTGTAATATTAAATTACGCTCTTGCTTCGCAACCATTCTCATATGCTCACCAGTACTTTTAGCGACACTAATTGCATCGTTTAAAGTATCCTGAAGTTCATCAAACTTTTTTGCTTTTGTAATAGTTTGTTCATCTAATTTCACTTTATTTAAATCATTTATTTCTTTTCTTAAAGAATTAATAACTTCTTCTTTTTGCTTATTAGATTCTATTATTCTTTCTACTTGTTTGATTACGTCATCTAAAAATGCATTAACTTCATCTGGATTATAGCCATTTGGGGAATAATTAAATTTTCTCATTCTATCACCCTCAAACTACAGTGTTATATACTAACACAGAATTTCTTTTTATTCAAGTATTATAATTCTACATCATCATTTTTTGTTCTAGTTTTCTTTTCTTCTTCGTCTGTCATCTTTCCTTGTACATTAATATTCTTTGGAGTACATAAGAAAATACCAGATCCTAACTTTTGTAAATCTCCACCTATTGCATAAAGAGTACCACTTAAGAAATCAACTATTCTTTTAGCTTGTTCTGGAGTAACTCTTTTTAAATTAACAACAACAGTATTTCTCTTTTTTAAATGATCTGCGATTTGTTGACTTTCAGAATATGCTCTTGGTTCAAGTAAGATCATTTTGTTTCCTTCACTGTTATTATCTTTGTAAGCTTCTGCTACATCCATTGTATAATATTCATCTTCTGATGAAACTTCTCCTATTTCGTCTTTTCCTAAAATTTTATCAAATACGCCCATTTATATCTCTCCTTTATTTTTACTATAAATAATTTTAACATAAAATAAAATAAAAATAAATATTTTTTAGTTATTTTCTTGACTTTACACCTATAAATTATATAATAATTTCAATAAAGGAGATACTTATGGAAAGATTATATGAAAATATTAAAAAATTAAAAGAAGAAAAACCTGCTGAATTTAATATACAGAATTTTTATCATATCGCTGATGATGACAGATATTTTGATTACGTAGATAATTATCTTTATAGTTATGTAATGGATTCTTATGCGGTTGAAGATTGTATTGAAGAAAGAAAATTTTATACTGATGATAGAATAACTGGTGTTTTTGAAATCGATAGAAAAGTAACATGTATTGTTCCTGAAAGACATACTATGTTTGATGAAATGGTAAGCATTCATGAAATTGCGCACTTAATTAATTATTTAAATAATAGAAATAACGATAAAAGTATCTATAGAAAAGTAATTCCATTTTTCAATGAATATGAATTCTTAAGACAAATACATCCGTTTTATGCTGAATACTATTTAAGAATGAGAAGAAATGATGCGATTGAATGCGCAAATAAAATGAATATGAAAAACGAAAAAGATAATTTATCATATATATTAGCGTATTTAATATTAAATGAAAGAAAAGAAGATTATAATATTGATAAACTTAATAAGATTAATACTGATTCTAAAAAACTAGAAAAAACGTTAATAAGAAAAGGATACACAATTTAGTGTATCCTTTTAAAATGCTATTTTTTCAGATATATAATCTTTTATTTCTTCTACTTTTAAAGTTATTTGTTCCATAGTATCTCTATCTCTAACAGTAACTGTTCCATTATTAAGTGTTTCATCATCAACAGTTATTGAATATGGAGTACCTATAACGTCTTCTCTTCTATATCTTTTTCCAATATTACCTGATTCATCATATGTACACATAAAATACTTAGATAAATCTTTATATATTTCTTTAGCTTTTTCACTATGATTCTTCTTCATTAATGGTAATATTGCACATTTATAAGGTGCTAAAGCTGGTATAAAATGCATTACTTCTCTAGTTTGTCCATCATCTAATGTTTCTTCTTCATATGCATCACAAAGTACTGCAAGTACTGTTCTATCAAGACCTACTGTAGATTCTACTACATATGGTATATATTTTTCATTAGTTTCTGGATCTAGATATTTTTGTTCTTTACCAGAGAATTTTTCATGTTGAGATAAATCATAATCACTTCTATCATGAGTACCGTTTATTTCACCATAACCAAATGGGAATTCATATTCAATATCACATGCTGCTTTAGCATAGAATACTAATTTATCATGATCATGGAATCTTAATTTATTTTCTGGTAATCCTAAATCCATGAAGAATTTTTTAGCATATTCTTTATAATGTTCATATATAGGCATATCTTCACCAGGTTTACAGAACAATTGATGTTCCATTTGTTCAAATTCAATAGTTCTAAAAGTAAAATTACCTGGAGTTATTTCATTTCTAAATGCTTTACCTATTTGACCTATACCAAATGGTATTTTAGTTCTCATAGTTCTTTGAACATTTAAGAAATTAACATATTCTCCTTGAGCATTTTCTGGTCTTAAATATACTACTGATTTTTCATCTTTAATCACACCCCTATGAGTTTCAAACATTAAGTTAAATTCTCTTATATCAGTATAATTACATTTACCACAATTAGGGCATGGTATTTTATTATCATTAATATATTTAATCATTTCTTCATCAGTCATAGTATCTGGTTTAACTTCATCAGTAAATCCTTCGATTAAATGATCTGCTCTATGTCTTACCTTACATTCTTTACAATCAATTAATGGATCAGAGAAACCACCAACATGTCCTGATGCTTCCCAAACTCTTGGATGCATTAATATAGAAGCATCTAATTCATAAGAATTATCATTTTCTTGAATAAATCTTTTTCTCCATGCATCTTTAATAGTATTTTTAAGTCTTGCTCCTAATGGACCGTAATCCCATGTGTTAGCAAGTCCATCATATATTTCAGATCCTTGAAATATAAATCCATATTGCTTACAAATATTAACTATTTTTTCCATTGTTAATTTTTCCATATATCCTCCTTTAACAAAAAAAGACCCCTTTGATTATAGGGACGAATATTTCCGCGGTTCCACCCTACTTATTCAAAAGAATCTGCTCTTTCATATATAGCTAGAAGTTTCCAACCTTCATCATCGCTTATCTATTAAAATTATATAACTATTTTTCTTTTACGTCAATTGCTTTTTCTTTAGTAGTTAAAGCTCTTCTAATAATTTTAATTAAATATTTATGATGTAATTTACTTTTTAATTCATATTTAGGAATTTGTAATAATAAATTCTCATATTTTAATAATTTTTTAGAATAATATTCATAAAATAATTCATCTTTATTTTCAAGAATTCTAGGTCCAAAATATATTTCATCATATGAATATTTTTCTTCACCTTTACCAAATTCTATTATTGTATAAATTATTTCATTATCTTTAACTAACTTTTCTTTAACAATTTTAAATCCTAGTTTAATAACAAACTTTCTTAATTTAACAACATCTGTATTAGATTGTACTACAATCTTTTTAACATTTTCCATTTTAATTTTATTAGATAATATATCTTTAATAGTATAAAAACCCATACCTGATATTAATATAGTATCTATTTCATCACTATTAACAATTTGTAGACCATCACCTAATCTTAAATCTATTCTATCATTCATTTTATACTTATCTACATTATTAATAGCGTTCTTTAATGCTCCTTCATGTATATCTGACGCAATTATCTTTAAATCTTTATATTGTTCACACAAATATATATCTAATAATGCATGATCACAGCCTATATCTATTAATTTATCTTTTTCATCTATAAATTCACTTATAGATTTTAACCTGTCTGATATTTTCATATTAATCCACCAAATAATCCTTTAATTTTTTACTTCTAGATGGATGACGTAATTTTCTTAAAGCTTTAGCTTCTATTTGACGTATTCTTTCTCTTGTAACACCAAATATAGTACCAACTTCTTCAAGAGTTCTACATGTTCCATCAACAAGACCAAATCTAAGTTTTAATACTTGTTCTTCTCTTTCTGTTAAAGTAAGAAGTACTTCTGCGATTTCATCTTTTAATACTTCATTAATCGCATATTCTTCTGGACTTAAACTATTCTTATCTTGAACAAAATCACCTAAATGAGAATCCTCTTCTTCACCAATAGGAGTTTCTAATGATAATGGGTCTAAACTAATTTTAATAATTTCTCTAACTTTTTCTTCTGGAATTTTTAATTTATCACTTAATTCTTTTTCAGTTGGTTCTCTATTTAATTCAAGAGTTAATTGTCTTTGAACTCTTTTTAATTTATTAATAGTTTCAACCATATGTACTGGTACTCTAATTGTTTTAGCTTGATCTGCGATTGCTCTTGTAATAGCTTGTCTAATCCACCAAGTGGCATATGTACTGAATTTATAACCTTTAGATGAATCAAATTTATCTACTGCTTTCATAAGACCAATATTACCTTCTTGAATTAGATCTAGGAATGATAAATTTCTACCTACATATCTTTTAGCAATAGATACAACAAGACGTAAGTTTGATTCAGCAAGAATTCTCTTAGCTTCTTCATCGCCTTCTTCAATTCTTTTTGATAAAGCTAATTCTTCATCTAAAGATAATAATGATATTTGACCTATTTCTTTAAGATACATTCTAACTGGATCATTTATACTAATATTCTTAGTTAAACTTTCATCATCAAATTCTAATCCATCTATTCCATCATCAGCATCTTCTTCGCCTTCTTCAACAACTTCTATGTTATTATCTCTTAAGAAATTATATAAGTCATCAAGACTTTCAGCATCCATTTCAAGACCTTTTAATGAATTAGCTAATTGTTCAAAAGTTAAGAAACCTTCTTTTTTACCTAATTCTAATAAGTCTTTTTTTCTTTCTTCCATAGTTTTAATTGGAGCATCTGATTCTTTTTTAGTCTCTTTCTTTTCTTCTTTTACTTCAGGCATATCAGTTAGATCTCCACTAACTATTTCAATATCATTATCTTTTAAAAATGAATATATTTCATCTATTTCATCTGGTGTAATAGAATCATCTTCAAATATTGCATTTAAACTATCTGCAGATATAAATCCTTTACCTTTACTTTGTTTCTTTAAATCTTTTTTTATACTTTCAATACTACTAGTTTTTTCCATTATTTATTCTCCTTAATTCTAATATCAAATATTTTTTTAGCAATTTCTCTTCTTACTACTTCATTTGATTCATTTTTTAATTTTTCATTTAATTCTTCTATTTGTTTATTCTTTGAATATTCATTAATTGTTTCAAAATATTCATCTATTTCTTTCATATCATAGTTTTCACCTAATGGTAACTCATCTATTTCAGTCACCCTTTTAACAAGTTCATTATTATCCTCTAAATATGTTATAAAGTCAAGTAAATTAAAACTGTTATATTTCTTATAAAATAATACTATTTCACTTGCTAATTTTCTATCTAATTCATTAGGTAGATAACTTAAATTATTATAATAATAAGTAATAATATTATTATGTTTAATCATATTATATAAAATTCTTTTAGAAGCCTTTTCATATTTAGACTCTTTTAATTTTTTTATTGTAGGTTTTGTAGTTATTACTTTCTTTTCTTCTTCTTTTCTTTTAATTTTTGACTTTAATAACTCCTCAGAAACACCAGTTAATTTAACTATTTTCTTTAGTTCTAAATCAAATACTATATCATCAGTAATTTTTGATAATTCACTAGATATACTCTTAATAAACTTGGATGCATCTTCTGGATTATCTAAATTTAAGTTGTGCCTCATATTTATTATTTTATAATCGAATAATGATTTAGGATGTGATAGATGTTCTTTCATCTTATTTTCACCTTTTTTTAAGATGTAATCATCTGGATCTAAATCCTCTTCCAATCTAACTATTTTTATGTCAAAATCAATATCTTTACTAACTTCTATAAAAGAACCTGTTGCTTTAGCACCAGCAGAATCTCCATCAAACATAAGTAAAACATTTTTAGTTAATTTTCTAATCAAATTAACTTGTTCATTAGTAATTGCAGTTCCCATTGTCGCTACTACATTATAAATACCTATAGTATATAACCTAATAACATCCATAAAACCTTCAACAACAATGATTTCATCTTGTTTTAAAACACTTTCTCTAGCATTATCATAGTTATATAATAAACTACCCTTTTTAAATATATCAGTTTCCATTGTATTTATATATTTACTTTGATCATTTCCTTCATATATTCTTCCAGAAAAACCAATTGTTTTTCCATTAATATCCCAAAGAGGAAACATAATTCTATCTCTATAAATATCATAGACATTATTATCTCTTTTAACCGCTATACCTGACTTAACTAAAATATCATTATCAAAACCCTTTTTTAATAATAGTTTAGTTAAATTATTATCATTCAATGATAACCCTATTTGAAACTTTTTAATAACATCTTCAGATATATTTCTTTTTTCTAGATATGATCTAGCTATTTTACCTAAAGAAGTATTTAAATTATTTTGATAAAACTTGTTACTTATATCATATATTTCATACTGATCACTAAATTTATTATTATCATTCTTTTTAAAATTAGTATCAATTGAAACAGCAATACCAGCTTTATCCGCTACTTTTTTAACTGCTTCATAATAAGATATTTTTTCATAGTCTTTAACAAAATTAAAAACATTCCCTGCCGCACCACATACAAAGCACTTATACATTTGCTTTTCATTAGATACACTCATACTTGGATTGTGATCGTCATGAAAAGGACATATACCAAAATAATTCTTGCCTCTTTGTATTAGCGGAACATAATCTCTTATTATGTCAACAATATTAATTTTTCTTTGTATATCAAGTATTTCTTCATAAGAAGGTTTTGACATAAAAAATCACTTCCAATAATTATATTCTCCATAAATATAAGAAATTCCCCTAAAAAAAGTAAAAAAAATGTAATTTTTTACATTTTTTAACAAAAAAAAGGATTTTTAATCCTTTTTCTTAGTTTTTTTCTTAACTTTTTTAACAGTTTCACTTAAATCAATTGTATCAGATAAAGTCTCTATTTCAACTGGTTCTTCTTTTTCTTTTTTCATTTTTTCTTTCTTTTCGATTAGTTTTTTAATAATGTCTTTCTTACAAACATAATATCCTAAAACTATACCTAAAGTAAATGTTAAAAGCATAGCTCCTGAGAATAATATCCATTCTCTTGTTGATGTTTCATCAGGACAAGTTTGAACAATTTCTTTTTCTTCATCTTGTCTAGTAACTATTATTTGATATGTTTCTATTTTTGTTTTATCTTCACTGGTAATTGTAATCTTAACAGTATTCTTACCTACTATAAGTTTCTTATTACCATCTATTTCAACCTTAGCTTTTTCATTAACTGGAGTTGCAGTTACTTCTAATTTCTTAGTTTCATAAGGTACAGTAATATAATACTTCTTTTCATCAGTTTCAAAGTCTAATTTTTGTCCTTTTATATCTAAGTTTTTTAATGTAGCGTTTGCTTTTAATAATTCTTCATCAGTTGGTGTTAGATTAAGTGTTACTACAATAGTATATATTTTTCTATTTTGACCATCTTCTGATACTACATTAACATCTATCTTATTTTCTCCTTTTTGTAGAGATTTAGAATTTTCTGATATAGATATTTTTGCATTTGGATCAGTTGGTACTGCATTAACAGTTAAATCAGTTATATCTGTAATAGATGCAGTATAAGATGTAGTTTCACTAGTAAATCCTGGTTTTAAAGTAGTATTAGGAATTTTTAATGAACTAAGTGATGCATCTGTTCCTAAAGATACTACAGTAATTTGAGAACTATTAACAGTAGGACTAAATGGTTCTGGATTTTCAGCAGTTACACATTTACCTGATAAAGATAAAGGTGCATTACCTGAAGCAGCTCCATCTTTTACCTTAATATTAAATCTAGCTACTTCAAAACTACCTTTTTCACTTAAACCAGCTTTACTTTTGATAACAATAGGATTAGCTGGTCCTATGTCAGCCTTACTAGATTGTTGTCCACCAGCAAATTCTAATTTACTAGCATCAAATCCTACTCTAAGATCAAATCCTGTAATTGTATCATCTTTACCTGGGTCTGCATTAACTATAACAGTTACAACTCCTCCAGGTTTTATATTATCTACAGATTTAGTTAATTTAAAAGTTACTGCTTTTGCATTAATCGGTATAATTAAAAATATAAACAAAAACAGAAAATACTTTACACACTTTTTCATAAAATCCCTTCCTATTCTTTAACAAGTTTTATTCTAAAAAATATTATATCATACTATTATTAAAAAACAAAATGTTATTTTAAATTATCATAATAGTTATATATATTAAATTTATTATTTTTTTTGTAATAATTTAAGATTCTTTTTTCAAAAAATCTCCAAAATTTAGTTACTAGTGGTTCACTATTATTTATTCTATCAACAAGAATAATTTTAAACTTACTTCTTTTTGCCCCTAATACATCAGTCATAAACTGATCTCCAATAAAGATGCATTCATCTTTGTTATATTCTTTTTTAACTTTTTTATATACTTTTTTAGTAGGTTTCATAGAAGAATAATACCCCTTAACTTCTAATTCATCTACTATTTTAAGTACTCTATTACTCATAGAATTACTCGCAATAATAATATTAAAATCATTCTTTAAAGAATTAATTAATACTTTAGTTTCATTACTAGGTAAAGACTCAGTATATGGCACTAAAGTATTATCTACATCAAAGAATATATTTTTATATCCTTTTTCTTTCAAATTGTTATAATCTATTTCAAATATACTTTTATAATATGCATCTGGTATCATGTTAATCTCCTACTTTGAAAATAATTAAATTCATTTTTCTTCATCAAATATCTATATTGTCTAGGATAATAGCCATTATTTATAAATACTTTATTTAATGAATATGTTTTCATTGTAAACATTATACCTATAAAGTATATACTAATTATGAATAAAATAATAATTATTATTGACATAGTTGATGCGTTAGTAAATGATACTACTGAGAAGAAAATATTATATACTGTATGAATTAATGTAGGCATCAATAATGCACAAGCCATATTAGATAATTTCTTTTTCTTTGTTTTAGAAAATTTTTCAAGTGATACAAAGTATCCCATTACAATACCACAAGCTATATGAAGTGGTATTGCAGTAAAGTTTCTTAAGATTGCTAATGATGTCATATCATTATAAGTACTTTCAGTAAATACATACATAAATGTTTCTACTAATGAGAAAGATAATGCAATTATAGATGAATAAACAAATCCATCATATATATCATCGTAGCTCTTATTACGATATAAGAACAAATATAAAATCATTAATTTTGCGTATTCTTCTACTCCAGCAAGTATCATAATTCTATACGCACTATATGTATTTACATCTGTAAACAAATCTCCACCTATCAGATGCATTTTTAATATTATTTTATCTATTATTAGTGATAAACAAATAGTAAATGCTCCTGAAAAAATACATATTAAAATCATTAATAATGGTTCTCTTGATTTTCTATCAGAATATAGTATTAACATAAGTAACAATATACTTGGTACTATAGTTAATAACAATACAACAACTAATTTTGGGTAATCAAGTATTGATAAAATATTACTCATATTAATACCTCCTTTACTATAAAAATTATATCATGATATAAACTTAAAAAAGCATATTTTAAAGTTACTTTACATATTATTTTATAGGAGGAGTGTAAAATGATAGGCATTATTACAATGTTATTAAAAAGTATGCTTTGTTTTACTGGTAGTTATTCTAATGAAGCATTTAAAGATCCTTTATCTAAAGAGGAAGAAGAAAAGTATATAAAACTGTTGTTAAATAAAGATAAAAACGCTAGAAATAAGTTAATAGAACATAATTTAAGATTAGTTTCTCATATAGTTAAAAAGTATAATAAAAAAGAAGAATCAGACGACTTAATAAGTATAGGTATTATTGGATTAATAAAAGGAGTTGACAGTTTTTCTCCTAATAAAGGTAATAAACTTACTACATATTGTGCAAGATGCATTGATAACGAAATACTAATGTATTTTAGAAATAACAAAAAGAATAACGCAAATGTTAGTCTAAATGAACAAATTGGTTATGATAAAGATGGTAATGAAATATCATTATTAGATATATTAAAAACACCTAATATCGATTATATTGAAAATATTAATAATAAAGATAATTTAGAATTATTATTAAAAAATATTTCTATACTATCAGATAGAGAAAAAATAATAATATCTAAAAGATATGGGTTATTTGGGTATGATGAATTAACACAAAAAGAAATAGCTAAAGAATTAAAGATATCTAGGAGTTATGTTTCAAGAATAGAAAAAAGAGCTTTAACAAAGTTATTAAGAGAATTTCTTAGAAATAAGAATTTTGAAAAATAAAACGATTCTAATTAGAATCGTTATTTTTTTTATTTACTTTAGATGTTGCTTTAGTTATTTCTTTAGCACTTCTATTAACCATTTTAGTTAATTCTCCATTTTTACATTTATCATACATAAAATATGCAGCTGCACCTATTCCCATTCCTAAAGCCATAGTCTCTATAGTCTTTTTCATAAAATCACCTCTAGTTTTAGTATAGGCAATATTATCTATTTTATACATGAAACTAAAGCTTCTTTTAAATGAGATCTTCTTTCATAAGCATTAGTATTATTAACTGCATACATAAAAGCATCTTTACTTCCTATTATTATTAATGACTGTTTAGCTCTTGTTACCGCAGTATATATTAACTTTTTATATAACATCATTTTATAAGAATTTGTAATTGGTAATAAAACTATTTTAAATTCACTACCTTGAGCTTTATGAACACTTATCGCATAACCATGTTTAATTGTATTAAAATCTTTATATTTATACTTAACTATATTTCCATCAAAATCTATTGTTAATTCTTTATCTTCAATAGATTTAATAAATCCTATATCACCATTAAACACATTATTATCAGGATCATTTTCTAGTTTAAGTACTTTATCTCCTACTCTATAAACCACATCTCCATAAGTAATATAATCTTGTCCTACATCTTTATTAAAAACTTCTTGTAATATCTTATTAAGATTATCTATTCCATTTTCACCTTTATACATAGGTGCTAGTACTTGAATATCTTTTGAATCATATCCTTTTTCAATAGCTTTATTAACTAATTCTTTAATATATGATCTAATATTTGATGAAGGAGTTTCAATAAAATTAAAATCTGCTTTTTTATTTGTGAAATCGATATCCAAATCATTATCTTTAATTTCTTTTGCAAGAGTTACTATATATGAATCTTCTTTTTGTCTATATAATTCATTTAGTTTAATAACATTAACCATGTCACTATCAATTAAATCTTTTAATACCTTACCAGGTGATACACTTTCTAATTGATTATAATCACCTATCATAACAATTTTAACATCCTTTTTTAGACCTTTTAAAAGGTTCGCAAGTAAAATAGTATCTATCATACTAACTTCATCTATAATAACAAAATCTACATCAGATTTATTACTTTCATTAATCATAAAAGTATCTGTATCTCTATTCCATTTTAAGAATCTATGAATGGTATACGCAGGCATTAGTGCAGCTTCACCCATTCTTTTAGCCGCTCTACCTGTAGGTGCAAGTAAAGCCATTTTATTAGTTAAATCCATAAAATTTAAATTATGTATCTTTTTATATACTTCTACAATTCCTTTTATTATAGTTGTTTTACCTGTTCCTGGCCCACCTGTAATAATATTAAAATTCTTAATTATAGAATTCTTAATCGCATTCTTTTGCTCTTTGTTATATTTAATATCAAAGTATAATTCTACAGATTCTATATCATTATTTATATTTTTATACTTTGTATCTTTTTTGTTAGTAAGATTATATAAAGTATCACTTATATAGTTTTCTGAATTATAATATTCGGTTAAAAAATACTTTTTACCAACAACTTTAACTTTTCCTAACTTTTGTAGTTCATATAAAAAGTACTCTAAATCTTCTTTATTTAATTCTATACCTAACACTTTATTAACTTCTTCATATAAATTTTCTATTTCTAAATAAGTATCACCTAAATTAAAACAAATATTCTTAAATACATACTCTATACCATATAAAATTCTATGTTCATTATTATCTTCTATATTTATTTTTTTTCTAACTTTTTCTATTTTTAAAAATGTCATTTCAGGAATAATATCTATAAGAGAATAAATATTGTTTTTAACAACGTTAATAGAATCTTCTTTTAAAAAATTATAAATAGACATTGAATCTTTTGTTGTAAAACCTATATCATTTAAAAATATAATAGTATTATAGCTTTCATTATACTTAACTAATGTTTCATGTATTTTTTTTGCTTTATCTGATTTTATATTAGGTACTAATAATAAATTTGAATAATCTTCTTCTATTAGTTTTAATGTATCTTCACCTAATGTATCTACTATTTGTTTAGCTGTCTTTTCTCCTATACCAGAAAATAAATCACTTGATAAAAATTCTATAACAGCATCTTTACCCTCAGGTGTTATTCTTTCATACTCTTTAACATTATATTGAAGACCATATTTAGGATTATTATTAACTTCACCCTTCATAATATAATTTTCATCTATTGTTAATTCATGAAAATATCCAGTTATAGTTATAGTTCTATTTTCATAATCAAATAGATTTTCATCATTAGTCTCTTTTATCTTAAAAAGTCCAATAACATAATTGTTATTACCTTCAAATATAAATTTTCTAAAAATACCTTTTATGTAACTATCCATGTTATTCACCTCCTTTATTATATCAAAATAAAAAGTAAGAAAAAAGGTAAAGTTATCTTTTCAATACTTTACCTTTACTTTGTAATTGTTCTAATGGAATCCAACCTACATTTTTTGTAACAAGATTTCCATCTTTATCTAATTCATTAGGATTAACAAATATTTTAAAACTATCACCATATTTTTCTTTGCAAATAGATTCAAGTGCATTTATATCTAAAGAATCATTGTCTACTAATCTCATTACTTGATTATTATAAACTACAGCGATTAAATTAATTTCATAAATACTATTTGTATATTTAGCATATTCAGTATCGCCTGATGGTGCTTCATCTGTACTAGCATAATATAAATCTACACCATCTAGTTTATAAGTATCTCCTACTTTTAAACTTTCAGTTTCTTCTACTTTTTCTTCTTTAACTTCTTCTTTTTTAGTTTCTTTAACTGTATCTTCTTTCTTTTCTTCTTGCTTTGTTTCTTCTTTTACAGTATCTTTTTTAACTTCTTTTGTAGTAGTATCTGATGCCATAAGAATTTCTTCAGCATCAGTAGCACCTGCATCAGTAACTGTTGTATAAGATTGAGCTTCAGTTTGATTATTTTTATTAGATAATTTATGTAAATTAACACTTCCTACTATTAATAAAGCAGCTGCTGCAACTGCAGTTAAACCAGTTTTAAACTTTTTAAATCTATTATCTTTAACTTTAACATTTATAAAAGTTTTAGATTCTTTTCTAGCTAATTTTTTAACTTTATTAACGTATTTCTTGTCAAACTTTGATACTTTAGTAAAATCATACTCTACTTTTAAATCACTTAACATGAATTTAGAATGTAATCTTGTACCATGTTCTTTATCAAAATCTTTTAACAATTGATCGAAATTTAAATTAAATGCTTCTTTTGGATTAGTTAAATTAGCATTTAATAATTCTTCATTTACAGGATGTTCATATATTTTTCTTCCTGAATCATAAACAATTTTAAATTTACCATCATATACTAATTTTGCATCTTCTAATTCTTTAAGTGATACTCTTGGTCTTTTTAAAACTTCAGTTTCTTCATCATCACAACCAAATATTTTAGCTATTTCCTTAGCGTCAACATTTGGAGTCTCTTTTGTAACCCTTGGTTCTACAACAATTATTTTTTCTTCTTTCTTTTCTTCAGGTTTTGAAACTATAACGTTTAAATTATCATTTTCATATACTATTTCTTTTTCTACTTTATTAGTATCTGATTCTAATAATAATCTTTCTTTTTCTTTCTTTTCTTTTATTAATGTTTCTTTTTTAGATCTTAGTTTCTTTAATTGTTCTATATTCTTATTAGATACATTTTTATATGCATTAGTTCTTAATTTTTTAGCAAGAAATTTTTGCTCTTTTTCTACTTCTTTAATGCAATCTAAAACTAATTCTTTATTTTCAGAAGAATTTAAACTTTCTTTTAATTTTTTTATAATCTCTACGTTATCAAAATAACGTGTTCTAAGTGTTTGTGTATTCACGCTTCCATCCCCTTTGAAACGAGAAATAATATACCATAAATGTTAATAAAAGTCAAATTAAAAGAAGGAATAGATCCTTCTAATAATCACATAAGTTATTGCTAAAAATCCTTCTTAAGGAAGAACCAAGATACCTACCAAGATCCGTAAATACAGTTACTCCCCTTGATAAAGCACTTATTAATGCTGAAGAAATACCTCCTCCACCATACATTTTTTTAGTTTCTTTAACACTTAATTCTTTCAAAATATCCCTCCTATCTACATTTGAACGGTCTAGAAATTCCATCGAAAAATCCAATAATTACAGATATTCCTGCGGCTATTGCAGCATATACACCAGCACTTAAACCACCAGCATAAGTATTTTTAGCTTCTTTGATACTAATTTCTTTCATAAATCCTCCTTTTTAAACTTTTACTCTTTTAGTAAACAAATCAATACTAGAACTACGGTGAGATATTAATACTATTGTTTTATTGTATTCAGTTTTTATATTTTCTAATATTTTCTTTTCAGTATTAACATCTATTTCATTTGTTGTTTCATCAAAAATAATATAATCTGTTTTTCTTAAAAGAGCTCTCGCAATTAAAATTAATTGTCTTTCTCCACCACTTAAATTATGACCATTTTCTTCAAGTATATAATCCAAAGATATATTTCTCTTTTTAAGCATCTTATCTATAAAAGTTGCCTTTATAACTTGATTAAGTTCCTTTGTTTTAACATTTTTATACATCAATATATTATTCTTAATAGTATCATTAAATAAATATTCCTCTTGTGAAACATAACAAATATTATTCTTTAAACTAGAATCATCTATTTCATTTATATTCATATTATTAATATAAATATTGCCCTTTTTTAACAATAATTCTTTATTTAACAATTTAAAAATAGTAGATTTACCCTTTCCACTTTCTCCTTCAACAAATAGAAAGTCTCCTCTATTAATTTTTAAATTAAACTTATTTAATACTTTATTATCTCCATAAGAATAAGAAATATCTTTAAAATTTATACTATCAATTGTTTTTATATTTTTTAATACTTTATTATCTTCTTCTATTTTTAGAATATTATTGATTCTTTTATATGACAATTTGGACGATAAATACTTTTTATATAAATTAATTACATTTTTTAAAGAAGACATATAGTAAATATATAAAGTATAAATAAATGATAATTCTCCAATAGATATTCCTTTATTTCTAACAAGAGAATATCCCACAAATAAGACTATTAAAAACCCATATGATTCAATTAAAGATAGTATAAGGCTTTGTATTGAGATGAAAGATAAAGTTTTATTATTTGAGTTTAAATATTCTTTTTTAATCATATTTTGTTTATTAATAATCTTATCTTCTATAGATAAATTTTTTATAGTATTAATACCAAATAAATAATCAACTATACTTGAATTACAATTTGAAAACTTATTTTTTAAATCTGTTAATAAATTACTTTCTTTTTCTTTCATATAAAAACAAATTAAAGTATATAAGGTAGACACAAATAAAATAATTATAAAAATACGGAAACTTAAAAATAAAATAACAAATAAAATATAGAGAATGAATAAAAAATCAACTATGGTAGAAAGTAATAAATAACTAGTAAAGTCTTCAATTGAATAAAGATCATTTATTCTTGAAACAAAGTCACCAGTTGGTCTATTATGGTGATAAGAGATTGGAAGAGAAAATACTTTTTCACATACTTTACTAAATAAAGTATAATCAATTTTGTTATTTAGTTTAATAGATATTCTATTTTTAAAATAATCTATAAAACTTTTTATTAATAACAAAAATATAAATAAGATAAATAAACCGTTTTTGATCTTATTATCAAATATTTTTTTAACAAAACTTGAAGATATTAATCCTAATAAAGAACTTATGAGTGCCATTATCGCAATTGTAATCATTACTTTTTTATTATTTTTATATATCTCCTTTAAATAATCATTATAATGATCTATTTCTTTAACTATCTTACCTTTTTTATCAAAAGTAATAATAACTTTTTGCCAAACATTCATAAATTCATCTAAAGTATATACTATTCTTCCTCTAATAGGATCAAATATATATATCTTATCAATATCTATTTTTTCTAATATAACATAATGATTATATATATCTAGTTTTATAAGAGCGATTAAAGGAAATGATAGGTTATTAAGATCATTAATATCACATTTATATGCTTTAGACTCAAAACCAATATCATTAGAAACTCTAATAATATTATAAATTGATGTCCCATTTTCATCAGTATTAGTTAGTTTTCTAAGTTTTTCAGTATTTAGAAAACCCCCATAATATCTAATGATATTTTGCATACAACAAATACCACAATCTCTAATTCCTTCTTGCTTAGTGAATCTCATAAATCTCCTCCATTAATTTTATTGACTAAGCAAATAAAAAAATCCCCTCTTTTTAGGGATTTTTTTAATTTATTTTTGCACTTTCTAAAATTTCCATTAATTCTGACTTATATAATTTATAGTTTTTCTCTGTTACAACTTCAGTTACATATACTAAATAATCTGGTTTATTCTTAAAAGAAATAACAGATACTTTATATACACAAAGTGAAGAATCTTTTGTTTTACCTGTATACTCTACAGTAGTTATTAACTTATCTTCTTTTTCTATAGCTTCTTTATCTTTAGTCTTCTCAAACTTTTCTTTTCCTTGAGATAAATCAGATACACCTTTATTAATATAATCATCTGGAGTCTTTTGTTCATATCTTTTTGTTTCATATGTAAACGCTGATAATATTACTTTTTTTGATTTATTTTGAACATATAAATCATATTCACCTACTACCGAATCTTTATAACCATGTCTAAATGTAAAAGATACTACTCCATCTTTTGTTTTATATGTATTTCTTTCTTCTTCAATTCTCTTTCTTTCTGCTTTAATCTTACTTATATCTTCATTATATGAATTTAATCCAAAAAAGAAAATAAAACTAAATAAAACCATAGGTATTAAATATATTAAACACTTTGGAAGTAATTTATCTTCTTTAGTCATATATTTCATATAAAAATATGGGATAATTAATATATTTAAACCTAATAATAAAACAATCCATAACATTTTTTTAAATATATTCATTTCTAATTTAGTTATTAAATAATTAATTAAATATATTTCTTCTATAAATAATACTATTAATAATAGAATAAATATTAATAGATAAACTATAACTCCTACACTAAAATAAAAATTTTCTACTTTTTTAATATCAGTCAATATTTTAAATATTGGAAAAGCCGCGATCAATAAAAAAATAAAAATTGATGGCAACATAAATAAAGCTTTATTCTTTTTCATAATATGACCCTTTCATAAATCTTTATGCATTAACATTATATCATAACTTCTAAATTTAACAAACATATAAAAAAGGACTATTTTAGTCCTTTTTTTATTCTTTTAACTTTGACACTGGGAATTTCATCAATTAACTCTATCATTTTTTCAGATACTGTTAATCCATTTATTTTATCTTGCCTATTAAATTCAACTGGAAAGTTATCTATTTCTTCTTCAGTAGCTATATAAAAATCTTTTAAATCTTTTTTATAATACTTTTCTTTTATATTTCTTGCTTTTAATTGCCAATCTTCATAAAAATCATATGCATCATATATAACACCAGATTCTAGTATCGCAACATGATCATGATCATTTCTAACAACATATTCTGTATCAGGAAAATAATGTTTAACTATTTTAGCTAGTTCATAACAACCACCAGATACAAAATAATCAACCGATTCATCAGAATTAAAAGCAATACCAGTTTCTTCATAAAACAACGGAATAATAAATCTTATTAATTTTTTAGTATTATCAATTGTATATATATCCATAGTTATGCTACCTTTCTTAATTTTTCATATTCAATCGCATATTTTTCTTTAGAATTACGATTTGTATTAATATTATTAGACTGTACTAACACTAATTTTCTTACTTCTTCTTTGGATTCTTTAGTTGGTACATTAAAATATAACCTATCTAAACAAATAAGTGCAATTACATCCGCTAATCTTCTTAATGGAGATGTAACATGAGAATAATAATCAATATTTAGACCCTGATGTCCTTTACACTCTACATCATATAAAGCTTTTGGATATAAGTTCGTAACCATATCTATATATTTTAAATATGCATCTTTATCTCCATGTTCATTTTTTATTCTTCTTTTTAATTTATCTAATTGAATCAACAAATCTGGATCTACACAGTGATTTCTAAAAATAAATGGTAAATTTCTATCTGCAAAATACTTTGCAACCATTTGATTAGTAAATATCATAGAACTTTCTACTACTTTTTCACCAGAAGATGAACCAATTATATTTGTATTAGTAATATTGTTACTACTTCTATTAATTTTTTCATATAAAGGATCAACATTATAATATCTTTGTAAAATATTAGATACCAAAGATAAATTATCAATAGTTTTCTTTAGTTCATCACTACTATTCATTTTAGAAATTTTATTAAAATCACTATATGACATATTTCTATTAACTTTAATAACAGATTTTACAAAATTACTCTTAACAACATATCCATTCTTATCAAATTCAAAATAATAACTGGTTGCAGGTCTATAATTCTTTTGAGTTAAACTAACTAAATTAGTACTTAATTCTGGCGGAAACATTGGAATTGATTTATCACTTAAATATATTGAAGTAGTTCTTTTAGCTGCTTCATCAAATATAATACTATTTTCATCTATTAGATCTAATGGATCTGCGATATGAACACCAAGTAATATATTTCCATTATCTAATATCTTAACTGATAAAGCATCATCTATTTCTTTTGTATCCTCTCCATCAAATGAAAGTATATAATCATCTATTATTCTTCTATCTTTACTAATAGAATAATTATTAACTATTTGTCTAACTTCAGAATTAATTGATTCATTAAACTCTGTCCTAATATTAAATTTATATTCAAGATATGAATCATTCATTTCTATCTTGTTTTCATTAATTCTTTCAGTTAATGTATTAAAATAGAATGTCTTTTTTTCTTTTTCTACATCCATACTTTTTAATGATTCACGTATCTTCTTTAATATAGTTTGTTTATCTATAGGATCAAACATAAATTCTTTAGAATTAAGAATAGATTCAATCACTTGATCGTAATAAATAATACTATCTATTCCAGCATTTTCATAATTATTAACCGCATCAATATATGCATCTGTAACACTTACAATTAAATTTTTTCCATTCTTATCAAAATAATTTACTAAAAAAGGAAACCTATTTAATGCATCATTAAAAAGAGAGATATTATTTGTTTCAAAAATGATATAATCAATAAGTTCGTACTTAGAACCTTCATACTTTTGTACATAATCATATAATATAGACATTTGAATCATTTCAATATCATTAATCATATTCTTAAGTATCTTATAATTATGATTAGTTTTATCTAAATTACCTGGCTTTTGAACTAAATATGTTTTAATCTTTTGATGTATTAGTTTTAATTTTTCATCTGCTTTACTTACTTTTTGATATTTTTCAATTAAAGATGGTAATTTTTTTACTACATAATCTAAATAATCAATATCAGAATCATCATAGGAAAAATCATTCATTTCATCATCTAACAATTCTAAAAAAATATTAGTTAATGTTGTATCTTTATACTTGGATATTTTTTCTATATTATCAGATTTTAATATTTTTTTAATTTTTTCTTTTACTTCCATAACCCGCCTACCTTACTATATTAATTGTAACATAGATAGTAATTATGGAAAAGAAAAAAACAACTATAAAGTTGTTTTTTATCTTATATATTTAATAATCATTTCTTGAGCAATCATATTTATACTCTTAAAGATTATATAATATAACTCAATATTCATATTTACCCCTTTTTAATACTTTTTTAATTAGACCTAATGGGCCCGTTTCTCAAAAAGCGAGCATTATAATACCATAAAACTTAAAATATGTCAAAAAAATATGGCAATTAAAAAAACAAGCATTAAACTTGTTTTTTTATATTATAATTAATTATCTTTAATAGTTAATGATTTTTTCATAATAATAGTATTTTTTTTATTTTCTTTTCTATTACATATTTCGTTTTCAATTAATAAAAGTAAATCTTCCCTTAGACCTGATACATATTCTTCTTCATCTATTTTCCCCTTAGATATTAAATAGTATAATCTAAATAACAAATCATCTGAAATATCTGATAATAACTTTGTTCTTTCTATATTACTTTGTGATACCCTTGCTATAAGTAATATATTTGCGAATTCATCTTGAGTACATCCTGATAAAGTTCTATATATCTTAACTTTTTTACCAAAATGGATTTCATTATTCATTAAACATTCTCCTTTTATATATAAAAAAACTCAGGTATAAACCCAAGTTATTCTTTAAATGGTGACCCAGAAGGGATTCGAACCCCTGACCGCCGCCTTAGAAGGGCGTTGCTCTATCCAGCTGAGCTACTGAGCCAACATGTCTTTTTTTGAAGACATATAAATAATATCACAAATAATTTTATTTTTCAAGTAATTTTTAAATTTCTTTATTATTTACAAAAAAATGTATATTACTAACTTCTACACTATCTTTAATAGAGTAAGAAATACTATATATAACCTCTTCTAAAATCTTATTATCCTCTTTAGAATTAAGTATTGCATCATTAAAATATAAATTCAAATCATCACCTACAATTGTATAATTAATTAATTTTGTTTCATAGTTTAAATAACTCATCAAATTACTCTCATATGAACTTTTACTAGATAACTCCTCTATTATTATTTTTATTTTATCTTCTTTGGAATTAGTATATTTGGTGACCGGAATATAGTAATTTACATTATTGTTACTAGAGACATAATAGATTGTTACATTATTTATGTCGTTTAAGGATGTAATATCTATTTTTTTATTTATTCCTATATCTCTAGTATAATCACTTTTGAAATATTCATTTTCCTTTTCATTAATTAATAATTCGACATGTTTTATATTAGATATACTTGTTAAAGTATAAACAATACATTCTATCATTTGTTCTTTATTCTTAGACTTTAATATATCTTCAGAAAAAGACACTACTATATATTCATTATCAATTCTTAATTTATCTATAGTTGTATTTTCTGGAATAATTGCTTTAAACGAAGATGGTAATTTATTCTTGTTCTTTCCATTTATAATTAAAGACTCTAATAAATCTTTAGCGAGTTTTTGCTTTTCTATAGATTTTACTGAAATAGTAGTTTTAGAAACATAATTATTTTTATCTATTAAATATATATCATGATAATTAGAGCTAGAAACACTCATTGTATTTATAGAATATATTTTTTTATTAGGAAATAAATATAACAAGAATAATACAAATAAGAGTAATGTAGTTCTCATTATTCTATTTATAGAAGATTTTTTTATCATATGATAATCACCTTAATAAAAACTTATGTAATAAAATTAAAAAAATGAGAAATCTATAAAGAAATCTCATTTAATCTAAGTAATTCTACTACTGCGCTACTTCTTCCCTTAACTCCAAGTTTTTGCATTACATTAGATATATGATTTCTAACAGTTTTTTCACTTATATTTAATAATCTTGCAATATCTTTTGTTGTTAAATTAGATATTAATAATTCAAAAACTTCTTTTTCTCTTTTTGTTAGTATTCCCTTAACCATTTTTTCCTCTCTTTCTTAAGGAGGTTAATAATTACTCATATTATTATATGAAAAAAGAACAAAAATGTTATTGTTCTTTTTCTTCTTCAAACTTAATGGATATATATACTTTATCATCAAATTCCTCTTGTACATAATTCATAATTTCTGTTGCAAGTGAAGCACTATGATCTTTTTTTATTAATACTATTTTTATTTGATCATCATTTATTTTTACAAAATTATCTAATTTAAACTTATTCTTTATTTTTAAAGATATCTCTTCTTCTTTTCCTTTTATTATATTTAGTAATTTTAATTCTTCATAAGCATTATTCTTTTCTTCTTTTGTTGCATCTTCTTTAGTTAGAATCTCTTGCAACGCCTTAACTTTCTTATTTTTTTCTTCCTCATTTTCTACTTTTAAAGTAGTTATAATACTATTATCATTTTCTTCTTTTATTGTTTCTTTTACTTCTTTTTTATTTGAAACTTCTAACTCATTTGGTAATGTAATATAATATACACTCAAAACCAATATTAAACTAAATAATGTTAATGCCCAAACACTTTGTTTTTTTATCATATTTGCCTCCATTATTACTTAATTATATTAATAATAAATTGAAATATGAAAAAAAAGATCTATTTAAGACCTTTTTCATTTTTGCAATATTTATTTTCTAATTCTTCAACCTTCATATTATATATTAAACAATTAAATAAATCTTCTTTAAATCTTCTATCTAATTCATTTTTTTGTAATAAAAGAAAATCTTCTTTTGTTCTACAATTAAGTAATTTATCTGAAAGTTCAGAATATTCTTTTTTTACTTCATTTCTTAATTCAGAAACTTCTTCAACTTCATTATCAATTAATCTTTGAATCTTATCGTTGTCAGTAAAAACAGTTCCCATTTTTTCAATAATCTTATCTGATAATTCTACCATAATTATTTTCTAGAAACGTATTTACCATCTTGTGTAGATACTACTATTTCATCACCATTATTAATAAATAAAGGTACTTTTACTACTAAACCATTTTCTAATTCGGCATCTTTTTGAGCATTATTAGTAGTATTTCCTTTAACAGCATCAACTGTTGAAGTAACTACATAGTCAATCTTATCTGGTAAATTAACACCAATTAATTCATCATTAAAATATACTAATTCAACTTCAAGATTTTCTTTTAAGAATTTACTTTCATCTTTAATTTGTGATCCTGATAATTCTACTTGTTCATATGTATTCATATCCATAAATACATAATCATCACCTGTAGAATATAAATAAGACATAGGACTCTTAGTAATATTTGCTTTTTCAACTTTAATATTAGTGTTAACTGTTTTTTCTAAAGTAGTTCCTGCTCTTAAGTTTTTTAATTTCATTTTCATGAAAGCTGAACCTTTTCCAGGTTTAACATGTAAAAATTCAACTATTTGATATAATTGACCTTCTAAAATAATTGTCATTCCATTTTTAATATCATTAATATCTATCATCATAGGCTTAATCCTCCAATTCTTTAATAGCTTTCTTTATTACTTCAACAGAAGAATCATATTTTTCTTTTTCTTCTTCTGTAAAGTTAATTTTCATTGTTCCTTTTATTCCATCTTTACCGATAACTGATGGCATACTTATATAAATATCATCTACTGGTGAAGACACATTTAAAACTATGTTCTCATCATTAAAAATTGCTTTAGTAATCTTTAATAAACACATTGCAATTCCATAGTTAGTTTTTCCTTTATAATCAATTATCTTATATCCTAAATGTTTAGCTTCATATTCTATAGCCTCTAAATCTGTTTCATCAACTGTCTCTTTAACATTTACCATACCTATAGTAGATTTAGACCATACTGCAAAAGAGCTATCACCATGTTCACCTAACACATAAGCGTGTATATTTTCAGTATTAATATTTATTTTTTGACTTAATAAAAATTTTAATCTTTCTGTATCAAGTAAAGTACCTGTTCCTATTACCTTTGATTGAGGAAAATTAGAATACTTTCTTACTGCATAAGTCATAACATCTACTGGATTTGTTGCGACTAAAAAGATACCTGAAAATCCACTTTGTAAAACACTTTTAGTAATTGATTTTATAATTTCTTTATTTCTATTAACTAAATTTAATCTAGTTTCACCTTTTTCTTGGTTTAACCCAGCACATATAACTACTAAATCAGCTGAAAAGCAATCATCATATGTTCCTGCTTTTATTTTAATATTTGTATTAAAAACTGTAGATGCATGAGATAAATCCATAGCTTCTCCTAAAATTTTATCTCTATCTAAATCAATTAATACAATTTCATTTGCTAATTTAGAACTAATAAGGTTATTTATATATGCCATACCTACGTTACCGCAGCCAACCACTACTACCTTTTTCATATAACCACCTTCAAAAAAAATAAGTACTATGCTTATTTCTTTTCTTTATGTACTGTAGTTTTTTTACATACAGGACAATATTTATTTAATTCTAAACGATCTGGAGTATTAGTTTTATTTTTTGAAACAAAATAATTTTCTCTAGATACATGATTATTTTCTTTACATTCTGTACATTCTAAAGCAACGTAACTTCTAGCTTCTTTTTTCTTTGAACCTGCCATACTTCTTGCCTCCTCTTTCATTAATACTCTATAGATTATAACACATTATTTCAAAATTTCAAACACTTTATTTGATACTCTTTTACTTATTTTATAGTTAACAGATGAGGAATAATCACTTGTTTCACTATATTTTACGTTTGGAGATAGAATTGTAACAGTAAATTTAGGGTTATCTTTAGGGGCATAACCTATAAAAGCCCTTGAAATAGTTGCCTTATCTATCAAACCATCATCATCTGTATCCTTAAAACTTTCAGCAGTTCCTGTTTTACCAGAAGGTTCAGGAACATCACCCATATAACCATATCCAGTAACATTCATTACCTTAGAAAAACCTAATCTTATTCTATCAATATATTTATCATCTAAATTAACTTTATGTACTAATTTAGGCTTTATTTCTTCTTTTAATGTACCTATTTTATCATTATTTGATGTATTTCTAATCTCTTTTAATAGATGTAACTGATATCTATTTCCAGATGATGCGATTGTACTTATATAACTAGATATTTGTACAGGTGTATACGTATCATATTGCCCTATAGAAAAATCAAGTAATAAACCAGAATCATATTTATCCCCTATTACTCCTACTGATTCAACTGGTAAATCTATATTTGTTTTAACACCTAATCCATATTCATTAAACATATCTCTATATTTATCAAATGCACTTTTATCTACTGATAAAGGACCATTATAGTAATAATTTGCATTAGCTACTCTCATAGCAGTCTTATACTGATAAGAATTAGAAGATATAGCAAGTGCTTCTGCATCATCAATAACACCTATACCACTTATCCATGAACATTTTTCTGGAGTATTTTGTATCTTAACACATTCATCTAACATTCTAGTACCTATATCTATCGCACCATATTTATATCCAACTGATATAGATGCTCCCTTAACAATACTTCCTGGTGTAACTGGATTAGTTAATAATGCAGGCGAATTATCATATATTTTATATTCACCATTATCGTTAACAATCATTCTTGATGCAAACGCTAATATTTCTCCTGTTTTAGGGTCAGTAACAATAACATGTGAACCATCATATAAAGAAGTATTATAATCATTAACTTTCGCATTCGTTATTTCTTCATCTAAAATTTGTTCTATTTCTTTTTGAAGATTAATATCTATTGTTAAAACTATATCATTACCTCTTTTACCATCTTTTAATAATGTATAACTATTATCGTCATTTAATTTATATATAGCTTTTTCTCCCTTTAAAATATCTTCATATTGATATTCTAAATAACTTACTCCTACTTTATCATTTAAAGAATATCCTTTTTTTAAATACTTATTCTTTAATTCTTTTGGAATACCTGAAGAAGAATTAGAAATATTACCTAGTATTAATCTAAAAGTATCACCATATAAATACTTTCTTTCCCATTCTAATTTTACATTAACACCATTTAATTTATCTATATTATTCGCAACATATGCATATTCATTTTCAGATGCATATGTTTTTATAATGTTTTCATTATAATAATATCCCTTATTCATTAAATAAAATAAATATGCCTCTTTTTTATCTACTTCATTTAAATCAGTATCATTTATTCTTTCCATTTTTATTTTTCTTAAATCAGATTCTTTCAACTCTCTTTTTTTATATTTTAAGTACTCTTTTTTAGTTATTTTCTTATCAAACTTGTCTTTATATTTAAGAGAATAAAACTCTTTTAAATTAGTGTTAGAAACACTAGAATAATCTATATCTATATTATCTTTTAAAAGTTTAATAATTCTAAGTTGTTCATTAAAATCAGTACCCTTATTCTTCTTATAATAAATTGTCTTAACGCCAACATTATCAACAAGCAAATTATAATTTCTATCATATATTCTCCCCCTAGGAGTAGATGTACTTTTAACTGTACTAATAGTTAAATTATCTAGTTGCTTTTTATATAAATCATTATTTATAATTTGAATATTTGTTAATTGATAAATAATTAAAGCAAAACCAAAAATAATAAAAAATAATAAAACATATAATCTTCTATTTTTCATATAATCACCTATTATATTTTGGTTATAAATAATAATATTAATACATATAATTTACTGGTGATTTTATGAATTTAAATTTAATAAAGGTATATATAAACAAAATAAAAAAAGAAGATATAAATACCTTCTTAAAAGATAATAATATTAATTTGACAGATGATGAACTTAATTATCTATATAGTATTAAGAATAAATATGAATTAATAATAAATGAAGATCAAATACTATTAAATGAAATAAGTAACAATATATCTAAAGATAATTACAATAAATTACTAGAATTATTCTATAAATATAAAAGTATATATTTAAAATAAGAACTTAAGTTCTTATTTTTTTCTGATATAGGTCATAAAGCTCATAATCGGGCGAAAAAAAAAACAGGTTTTATTCCTGCGAAATTTATAAGTGGTGCAGGTGAAGGGACTTGAACCCCCACCCCGGATGGGACTAGATCCTAAGTCTAGCGCGTCTGCCAATTTCGCCACACCTGCATCATAATATAAAAAAAGTGGTGGACCCTATAGGACTCGAACCTATGACCGCCCGGTTATGAGCCGGATGCTCTAACCAACTGAGCTAAGGGTCCACGGGTATAATGATATCATACTTAGACCAGTTTTTCAATACGATTTTAGAAAAAAATATAAAAAAGTAAGTTGGTTAGACATCCATCTTCCTTAATTGTTATGAAATCTTTCATGTCACTACTTTTTTATAATATGATGAAAAAATTTAATATATTATTTCTAAACTATCTTGAATAACAAATTGTTTTAGATTTAATACTTTTTTTATTGTATTCAGCTAATGAAACTATTCTAATCCTATTTTCCAAATCATGAAGAATTAGATAATTAGATACTCCTTGATCAAAAATTTCTTCATATTCTTTAATAATATAATAACTATTGTCTCTACGTATTTTTTCACAATATGGATTTATTTTCACTCTAATACCATTTTCTTCTAATTTTTTAGTAATGTTACTAAGTTTTTCATTATATTCAGTTATTCTTCTTTTATAGTTATCATTTTCCATTGCTTCAACACTGTCCAATGTTGATGAAAGATTAGCAACTGTATAATCTATTACATCAAGTGCATTTTGATCATAATTTGATAATTCTATATCATTGGGGCTTGGTACAATATCTGGTGTTTCACAAAAACCATCATATGCACGTTTAGAAAATAGCAAATCTGAAATTTTATTTTTTATATTTTCAGATTCGCTAAAACAATCTATACCTGTTGTTTTTTTAACAAATGACGAATCGCTGTTAGTAAATAATAACAAAGTACAATCTAGAGTATTATCTTCAAATTTTGAAAATTTTACCACGATTCCTTCAACAATAGGAATTTTTTTAATAAAACTACAAACTGTATTAATTGTTTGCATTTTTTCAATTTCTTTACTCATATAATTTTATCCACCTTTAAAAATTAGTGAATATTATAACATAGGCCTATTATGATGTCAAACCAACAAACAAATAAAAAAACTTATAGAAATCTATAAGTTTATTTTAATGCTTTAATTAAATCAGCTTTTTTCATTGAAGTGTATCCTTCAATTTTAGCTTTTTTAGCCATTTCTTTTAATTCAGCTACTGTTTTAGAAGATAAATCTTCTTTTTCTACTTTTTTAGTTGTAGTTTTAGCTGGAGCTTTCTTTGCAGTAGTTTCCTTTTTAGTAGTTTCTTTCTTTGTTGTTTCTTTCTTTTCTTCTTTAACTACTTCTTTTTTAACTTCTGCCTTTGGTGCTTTAGCTTCTTTAGGCATTTTTCCGTTTAATGCATCTTTAGCAACTTTTACTAATTCAGCAAATGCTTTTTTATCTTCAATAGCCATTTCACTTAACATTTTTCTATTGATGATAATACCAGCTTTATTTAATCCATCGATGAATTTAGAATAACTAATTTCATTTACTCTACATTCAGCATTAATTCTTGTAATCCATAATTTTCTGAAGTCTCTCTTCTTTTGTCTTCTATCTCTATATGCATATTGACCAGAATGCATTAATTGTTCTTTTGCAGTTTTATATAATCTATGTTTACTACCAAAATATCCTTTAGCTCTTTTTAATATTTTTTTATGTCTTTGTTTAGTAGTATATCCTGTCTTAACTCTTGCCATAATTTACCTCCTAATTCATTCTATCAAGTAATCTTTTTAATCTATTATTGTCAGCACTTGATAAACCGTGAGCCTTTCTTAATTTTCTCATTCTTTTTGAACTGTATCCTACAGTATTGTGGTTAGCTCCTGCTCTTTTATATTTAACAGAACCACTGTTTCTAATATTGAACTTTTTTGCAGTAGCTTTATGTGTTTTTTGTTTAATTTTTCCCATATTAATTTCCTTCCTTCTTTATTGGTGCGATCATCATAAACATACTTCTAGATTCCATAGTAGGTTTCTTTTCAATAACACCATATTCTTTTATACTTTCAGCAACTCTATTTAGTACTTCTTCACCTAATTCAGTATGTGCCATTTCTCTTCCTCTAAATCTAACTGTTGCTTTTACTTTGTGTCCTTTTTCTAAATATTTAATAGCTTGATTAACTTTTGTATTAAAATCATGCACATCAATATTTACAGAGAATCTGAATTCTTTTAATTCTGCATTATTACTTCTTTGTTTTTTAGAAGCTTCTTTAGCTTTCTTATTTCTTTCATACTTATATTTATTGTAATCCATTAATTTACAAACTGGTTGTTCAGGTTTACCACCCATTTGAACCAAATCAAAACCAGCTGCATTTGCTAAAGTTAATGCATCTTCAATACTTTTTACTCCTAATTGTTCTCCACTTGGACCAATTACAAGAACTTCTTTTGCTTTTATTTGCTCATTAGTAAGCATTTGTTTTTCTTTGCCTATTTTCAAGCACCTCCATTAAAAAAGTGAATACAGAAATGTATTCACCTAAAAAACCTATATTATTAGAATAATCATTGGCTTTTTACCTATTACTAACTCGTAATCAGGTGAGATACAAATCTTCTTTCCTTTTCAAACACATATAATTATACATAAAAAAAAGAAAAAGTAAATACTTTTTCTATAAATTTCTTCTATTTTTTAAGAAATCTGGAATATCGTATAGATCATCATCATCTCCTGAATCTTGAGTTGAAACTGGAGTTTCTTTCATATCTATAACTTGTTCTATCATTCTATTATCTAATAGATCATCATTTTGATCAAATCCTGTTGCAATAACTGTAACAATTATATCGTCACCTAAACTTTCATTAATAACTGCTCCAAAGATTGTATTAATATCTGTCCCAGCTGATTCTCTAATTACTTCAACAGCATCTTCTACTTCAAATAAACTTAAGTTAGCTCCACCAGTGATATTAATAATAGCATCTGTAGCACCTCTAATATCTGTTTCAAGTAATGGACTACTTACAGATTGTTTTGCAGCTTCAATAGCTCTATTTTCACCTGTAGCAACACCTATACCTATTAAAGCATCACCTTTATTAGCCATAACTGTTTTAACATCGGCAAAGTCTAAGTTTACTAATCCAGTAACAGCAATTAAATCTGAAATAGATTGAACACCTAATCTTAATACATTATCTACTTCTTTGAATGCTTCTGTCATTGGAGTTGTTTTATCTATTATTTCTCTTAATCTATCATTTGGAATAATTATTAGTGTATCAACATGATCTTTAAGTTTTGCTAAACCTTCTTCAGCATGTCTACTTCTTGGTTTTCCTTCCCATGAGAATGGTTTAGTAACTATACCAACTGTTAACGCTCCTAATTCTTGAGCTATTTCAGCAATAACAGGTGCTGCACCAGTTCCAGTACCTCCACCCATTCCACAAGTTACGAATACCATATCTGATCCTTTTAATACATTTATAATTTCTTCTCTTGAATCTTCTGCTGCTTTTCTTCCTACTTCAGGATCAGCTCCTGCCCCTAGGCCTGTATCACCTAATTGGATTTTTGTTTCAGCTTTTGAGTTGTTTAATACTTGTAAGTCTGTATTAGCAACAATAAATTCAACACCTTTAACTCCTGATTCAATCATTCTATTAACTGCGTTATTACCACCGCCACCAACACCGATAACTTTAATTTTTGCTAATTGATCGATTTCTAATGCCATAATTACTCCTCCTTATTATCGAAAAAATATCCAAATAATTTGCCTAAAGGTATAGACTTTTCATTATTCTTTCTATTTTCTATTAACTTGTATTGCTTATCTTCGCTAAGCATTGTATATTCTCTTCCACGGATAGACAATTTGTTAATAAAATATTTAATCATACCAAATGCTGATGAATAAGATAGACTTCTAATTCCAATAACATCTAATGGTTTGATTATTGCCTTGTCATTAAATACTGATTTACAAATAGTATCAAAACCAGGCACATTGCCTATTCCTCCTGTAATAATTATATAACGAATTTCTTTTTTTGTTAAGTAATTTAACTCTTTTTTCGATTTTTCTAGTATTTCTCTTAGTTTATTTTCAGCAATTTCACTAACTTCATACTGATTTATCTTAATTTTTATATTAGAATTATCTCTTGTTTCATATATTTCGCTATTACTTGCGTAATCCTTATCTAGTAATAAAAACATTTGCTTTATTTTATTTGATTTTTCAATAGGTATATTATATACATATGAAATATCTTTTTCTATTTCGTTTGAACCATCCGCAAGTAATGTAGAATTAGTAATAATTCCTTTATTAAATATTGTTAATTCTGTTTTATCATCACCAATATTTATTACAGCAGTAACGTCTCTGTCATATTCTTTTTCTTTAAAACAATAATAGTCTCCGATAGAATTGAATAATATATCTACAACTTCTACACCTATACTACTTAATGCAGAAACATGTCTATATAAATTCTTCTTAGGAACAGTTACCATCATAGTTAATACATCTAATCTTTCAGCGCGTAATCCTCTAGGATTAATCACTTCATTTTTAGTATCAACCACATATTTAATAGGCATAACTGTTACAAGCTCCATAGAATCATCTATTTTATTATAAATAGAAGCTTGTAATGCATTTAATATATCTTCAGATGTAATAACTTTATTTTCACTTGTTATTGTAGTATATCCTTCTGTTAATGTATATCGAGCATTATTAATAGGTACCGAAGTAATAGTTTTATCTATTCTAATACCTAATGATTTATTAATTTCATCAAAGGCAGTTTTCAATGCTTTTTTAACTTTATCATCATCAATAATAATACCTTTTTTAACACCTTCTGTAGGATAACATTTAGATGCAAGTACATTTAATTTGTTATCTAGTTCTTCTAAAACTACTATTTTTATAAAACTAGATCCAATATCAACTGAAGAAAAAATCTTACGCATCCTTATTCCTCCTCTATTATCAAAAACATTATAACATAAAAATAAAGAATTTTATATTATTTTTGTTAAAAAAAAAGAAAATACTTATGTATTTTCTATTCTTTTGGTACAAAATAATTACCATAATCTAAGTATAGAATTCCTTTTTTATTTTCTACTGAATTTATTATACTTTTATAATCATTAATCTTTGATAATTTTGTAAGTGTAACATATACATAATTACCATCATTCATAGATAATAAAAATCTTTCTTTATCTATACCATTTGGAGAATATGTAATTTCTGAAATCATATTTAATGTATCTTTATTAACCTTACCCATTTTCTTAACAAAATACTTATATACATCTTCAGTATCTATTTTATTCATTAAAACAGGTATATCACTATCATCATAATCTATTTCATTACCATTTTCTAATATAGTTTTCTTAATATTATTATCATAAAATAAAACCTTATATTCTTCTACTTCAATAGTCATTTCTAAATCAATATTTCTTTTTATTTTAATATCTTTTATTAGTTTACTTTTTCTTATAATACCTTTTTCTACAATAGAATTAGTTAATAGAAATGAAGATTTATCATCTAGTTTTAATTCTTTTAATACTTCTTCATCAGTTAGATAAATATTATTTTTTACGTAATAACTCCTAACTTTAATTAAAGTTACTGCATATCCAAGTAACGCAATACCAATTAAAACAAGTATAAAAATCAAAACACTTTTAATTTTTAGTCTTTTCCTTTTTTTTCTTTTTTTATTCATATTAATCTCCAAAATTTACAAATTCTTGTTCTACCATTAAATCAATATTATATTTATCCTTTACTTTTTCTTTTATTAAATCTATTAGTTTCTTAATATCTTCTGCGGTTGCATTGTTATAATTAACAATAAAATTTGCATGCTTTTCTGATATTTTAGCTCCTCCAATTGAAAATCCTTTTAAACCTAGATCTTCAATTAGTTTTCCTGAATATATGTCTTCAGCAGGATTTCTAAATACTGAGCCTGCAGATGGGTATTCAAGGGGTTGAGTTTCAATTCTTCTTTGTCTTCTATCATTCATTAAAGTTAATATTTCATCTCTATCTTTAACTTTATATAGTTTCATTTTAACTTTAACTACAATATAGTCTTTATCTTGAAAAATACTATGTCTGTATGAAAAATCTAACTTTTCTTTAGGTAAAGTTACAAGATTACAGTTTTCATCTATAAATGTTACTTCTTCTATTACTTCACTCATATCACTTTTATATGCACCTGCATTCATATATACTGCGCCACCAATTTGAGCAGGTATACCTGATGCAAATTCAAATCCACCTAAGTAATTATTAGCTAAATAATTAGATAATTTTATTACAGAAAATCCTGCTTCTACTGTAACATATTCACCATCAATTTCAACATTATTTAATTTAGTTAAACTAATAATAACACCATTAAATACATTAGATGAAACAATAACATTACTTCCATTACCTAATACTTTATATTTAATATTATTATCTTTTAAAAATTTAATTAATTTAACTAAATTATCTATAGAAGAAGGTTGAACAAAATAATTACACTTACCTCCTACTCTATAAGTAGTATGTTTTGTTAATTCTTCATCAACGCGTACTTCACCGATATTTTCCTTTTCTAAAAATTCTTTTATATTCATATTATTACCCTACTAACCTTTTAATTTCATCATAAATTCTGTCTTCTACATCATATATAGCAAGCTTTTTAGACGCTAACGACATATCTTCTAATTTCTTCTCATCAGAAATAATCTCATCTATCATATCATTTAAATTGTTTTCTGTTAAGTCATTATTTAAAATTATTTTAGCTGCTCCTTTTTTCTCATATACTCTAGCATTATCTTCTTGTCTATTTGCAGAAGAACTAGGAAGAGGAATAAAGATTGCAGGTTTACCTAATAACGCTAGTTCTGTTAAAGTCATAGCACCACTTCTCGCTACTACTAAAGAAGAAATACTCATAACTTCAGCCATATTATATATATATGGTAATACTTTTGTATTTTCTATATTATCTATATCTATTTTATTATTTTTTAATTCTTCTTTTATAATATCATACTGTTCTTGACCTGAAGCCCAAACAATTTGATAATTTTTATTCATGTTTTTAATAATAATATTAGTAATTGCATCGTTTATTTTTTTAGCACCTTGACTACCACCAAATACTAATACTATTGGTAATTTATTACTAATGCCTAAATCTTTATATATTTTATCAGTATCACTTTTAGATAAATTAAGTGGTTTTACTTTAGTTGGAGTACCTGTATAAACAACTCTTTTAGCACCTTTAATATAATCTTTTGCTTCTTCTATACCTACTAATATTGTATCTGCATTTCTTTTTAATAATCTAATAGCTAAACCTGGATATGCATTACTTTCATGTAGTAATGTAGGTATACCTAGCTTTTTAGCAGAAGATATTACTGCACCACAAATATAACCACCTGTACCTATAACAATATCTGGTTTAAATTCTTCTAATATTTTTTTAGCTTGTTTAAAACCTTTTAAAGTTTTAATAGTCTTTTTTATATTATTTATACTTATTTTTTTACTAAAACCATATGCTTCTATTGCATAAGATTTATAACCAGCTTTTGATATTAAATCTTCTTCTAATTTTTTTCCAGTCGCAATAAATCTTATATCACTACCTGGATTTTCTTTTTCTATTTTGTTAGCTATAGCAATCCCTGGATTAATATGTCCTCCAGTTCCTGCAGCAGCAATAATTACCTTCATTTTCTTCACCTACTTAATTATATCATACGTATAAAAAAAGAAGAACTTTTTTTCTTCTTATTTTATTATTTCTTACCCCATATTAGATTACCTAGATCATATATACCTGGAATCTTAAAATCTTCTCCTTGACATCCTTTAATAATAGCAATAAGAACAAATACTTCCATAATTACATATGCAGCTCCAAACATTAATCCAATAAATGGTATTAAGCATAACGGAGATAAAGCTAATTGTACTATAAATATAGCTCCTGCTTGATTATATAAAAATTTAGCTCTTTTAGAATATTTATTATCCTCCATAAAAGAAAAAATAAATCCTAAAACACTAACTAAATAAACAAGAATGATTTCACCAACAATTTCTAATCCTGTAAATGTTTTTTCAACTTTTTCTACTTTAGCTTTTTCAGCCATTTTTACTTCATCCCTTCCTAAAATAAATATATCATAAAAAGAAAAATTTCACAATTAATTATTTTAATTGTGAAATAAAAGTGTTAAGTCCAATTCCATCATTTATTCTAACTCTTGGTAATGCAAGTTTATTATCTCCAACATGTATTTGACCAAATTCAGTTGTAAACGCTAAAGTTATACCTGCCTCTGTAACTATTGCTTGTGCATGTTCATTAGTATCACCACATGGATATGCTAGAGCATCTGAGTTACCTAGTTTTTCAGCAGATGTTTTTAAATCTTGAACGCCTGTATCATGATCAACACATAATATTTTTCCTCCATGTTGTTCTCCGCATCCACCTTCATGCATATTATCTGTATGTGAATGATATCTTACATAACCAGAATTATACATTTCTTTTTGAACATCACCTGTTACATCTGTCCAAGAAGTAACAATAAACCAAACTAATGGTATTTGATATTTAACCGCTAATGGATATGCAATAGTATAATTTGATACTTCTCCATCATCAAGCGTTAAAACTGCACTCTTTTCTGGCAAATCTAATTTACCATCAACATATAACGCTACTTCCTTCATATTTGGAATATAATAATCATTATCATGTAAATATTTTAGTTGTTCTTCAAATAAAGATTTAGCTAAATAATTAGATGTTTCTCCACTTTCTCCAGCTGTATCATCATAAAAATAATGATACATAAAAACACTTATTCCATCTTTATCTTTTTCAGTAACTTCAAATACTTTTACTTTTCTTTCTACCTTTGTTTCGTTTCCATCTTTATCAGTAACACTATACGTAACGACATAATCTCCAGGTGTATCTTTTTTAATCTTATTATCTATTTTAATACTCTTAGATATATCTCCGTCTTCTTTATCAATTGCTGCTGCGCCATATTCTTCATATACACCATTTTTAACCATTTTCATATCTGCTATACCATATAGTTTTATTTCTGGTGCTTCTCCTACTTTCTCTTTTTTCTTTTTACTCTTTTGTTCTTTAACAACTTTTTTATCATCTTTTTTAGAGTTTTTATCACCTAAAGTACTAAATATTTTATAAAGCATAAAAATACAAAATAGAATTAAAAAAACAGTTAATAACATAAGCAAAACATTCTTTGTTTTGATTTTTCTTTTCTTAGCCATAAATACTTCCCTATCCTTTAACTGAATTATAACACTAATAATTTCAAATGTAAATTAATTATTTTTACTAATATTTAATACTATTCCTATCGATATCATTGTTATTATCAAACTTGATCCTCCGTAAGATAAAAAAGGTAATGTAACACCTGTAACTGGGAATAATGCTGTTACTACTCCTAAATTTAATATTATTTGAAATGATAAAGAAAACGCTATTCCAAATGATAAATACTTTGAAAATAATTCATTACAAGATAGTGATATTTTTATTATTCTATATATTATAAAAATAAATAAAAAAGATACTATTAATATACCAAGTATTCCAAATTCTTCTGATATTATGGAGAATATAAAATCTGTTTGTGGTTCTGGTAGATAAAAGTGTTTTTGTATACTATTAAATAAACCTAGTCCAAATAATCCACCAGGGCCAATTGCGTACATAGATTGAATAGTTTGAAATCCAGTACCTAAAGGATCTGCCCATGGATTAAGAAAAGAAGTTATTCTTTTAATTCTATAAGGTGCGACTATTATTAAGCCAGATAAACCTATTAAACCTAATAACGCTATTTTAATAAAGAAAGACATATTTACACCTGATATAAATAATAAACCTATTATACTCATTAAAATAATAACACCAGTACCTAAATCTGGCTCTAACATTATTAATAAAAAAGAAATTATTGTTACTAATAATATAGGTAATATTCCTTTTCTTATATTTTTAATAGATTTTTCATTATTAACTAAATATTTACTAGTAAAAATAATTAAACCTAGTTTCATAAATTCTGATGGTTGAATACCTAAACCTCCAATACCAAACCAACTTCTAGAACCATTTCTTACTTGTCCTACTCCTGGGATTAGTACTAGAATTAATAATATAAAACAAATAAAGAATATTTTATTACTATTTTTATAATAATAATGATAATCTATTTTTGAAACTATTATCATTGTTATTAGACCTATTACAAAAAACATAGATTGTAATTTTAAATATCTAAACGAATCATTAAATTTATATTCTGACCATATTGAAGATGAAGAATAAATCATAAGAATACCAAATAAACTAATTATTATTACTGATATTAATAATTTAGTATCTAGTTTTTTCATAAAATCACCTATATAATTTTATGCATTAAAAAAAGCAAATATTTCTATTTGCTTATACCCATACTGTATATACTAAAGCACCTGCGCCTAATATAAATCCTACTACATAGAATAATCTAACTATATCTGTTTCTGACCATCCTATTTTTTCAAAAGTATGATGTATTGGTGCCATAGGAAATAATCTTTTTCCTCTTATTTTAACTGATGCGATTTGTAATATTACTGATAATGTTTCTATTACAAATACTCCTCCAATTACTACTAATGAAAATTCTCTATGTGTTAGTATCGCAACTGTTGCGAGTGTTGCCCCTAATGATAAAGAACCTGTATCACCCATAAATATTTTGGCTGGATGAGAATTGAATACTAAGAATCCCATTAATCCACCAACTAATATAAAACAGAATATTGCGATATCATTAGATCCAGCTAAATATGGAGAATTCCATGCTATCATACCATATATTAAATAGCAAATAATAGATAATCCTCCAGCTAAGCCATCTAGTCCATCTGTTAAATTAACTGCATTACTAGTACCAACTAACATAAATAATATAAAGAATCCATATAAGAAACCTAAACTAATATGAATATTTAAAGCAGCAACTTCTATACTAGTATCTGCTCCTGATTTTATATATAAATAAAAGAATATAATCGCTATAAATACTTGAGCAACAAATTTTTGTGTTCTTGTTAGACCTTTTTCATTAGACTTATATTTGATCTTTAAAAAATCATCTATAAAACCTATAAGACCATATCCAAAGAATACAAATAATACAATTAATAAGTTTGTTGTTATTACTATTTTTTTTGTTAAAAACATTGCCGCTATTGTAATAATTGTTGAAATAAAAAATATCATTCCACCCATTGTAGGTGTTCCTGATTTAGCCTGATGAGCTTTAACATATTTACTAGTAACTTGTTTTGCTTTCTTTTTTCTCATAAATGGTACAAATAATGCACCAAATATTACAGATACTAAAAATCCTATAAAGACAGCAAGTACAGATTTTGCTAATAATAACATAATGTTCACATCCCTTACTTCATCATAAAACATTATATCATAAAGAAAATCATTAATCTTTAACAAATTAATAAAATTTACATTTTTTAACAATTTAATCACCTAATAGTATCCTTATTTTACTACCTTCTACTATTCTTTCTCCTGCTTTAGGAGATTGATATATTATTTTCTTTCCACTACCGCTATATTCAATAGTAAAACCTTCAAGCTTAAACCTAATATCATTATAATTTTTACCTATTAAATCAGGTACTGTAACATATTTTTTATCCCATGGTTGATAATTTTTTTCTTTAGCGCCTTTTGGTTTTTTTATACCTAATGCATCAATAGAATCTAGTAGTATCGATCTAGCGATAGGCGCTGAAACTGTACCTCCATATTGAACTACACCTTTTGGATTATCTAAAGCAACATATACTATTATTTTGGGATCATTTGCGGGCATAAATCCTATAAAAGATACTATATAATTACCAGATAAATATGCCCCATCTTTTACTTTTTGAGCAGTTCCTGTTTTACCACCCACTCTATATCCATCTATAAAAGCATTTCTACCAGTACCATTAGTAACTACACTTTCTAGAGCATTTCTAACTTCTTTACTACTATCTTTACTAATAACTTTTCTTACTAATTCTTTATCATATGTTTTAATAACAGAATTTGTTTCTGGTTCTAATATAGATTTAACAATATGTGGTTTATATAATTTACCTCCGTTAATAGCCGCAGAAACCGCAGTTATTTGTTGTATTGGAGTTACTGATACTCCTTGTCCAAAAGATGTAGTCGCAAGTTCTACAGGACCTACTTTATCTAATGAAAAAAGAATACCTGATGCTTCACCATTTAAATCTATTCCTGTTTTTTCTCCAAAACCAAATTTATTTATATAACTAAATAATCTTTCTTTTCCTAGTTTTTGACCCATAACTACAAAGCCAGGATTACATGAATTTTCTACTACTTGAAGAAAAGTTTCAGCGCCATGTCCTCCATCTTTCCAACATTTTATTTTAGCGCCTTCAACTCTAATAGAACCACCATCATAAAAATGATCTTTATATAAATCTAATGTCTTTTCTTCTACTGTTGCGCTTAGTGTAATAATCTTAAAAGTACTACCTGGTTCATAATTCATCCATATAGGTAAATTTCTATTTAATTCTTCTACTGTATAATTCTTATAATTATTTGGATCAAAATTAGGTCTAGAACTCATACCTAATATTTCTCCAGTATTTGGATCCATCGCAATCGCTATTGCGTGTTCAGGATTATATTTACTAACTGCGTTATCTAATTCTCTTTCAATAGATTTTTGTATTTCGTTATTAATAGTAAGCATTATATTCATCCCATCAGTAGGTTTCTCATATATTTCATTTAAAGAAAGTTTATTACCTTTCGCATCACTAAAATACTTAATAGAACCACTTTTACCAGTTAAATATTTATCATACTTTAATTCTAATCCAGATAAACCTTGATTATCTATTCCAACATATCCTAAAACATGAGATAAACTGTTCTTATATGGATAATTTCTTTTAGATTCTTTAACTAAATATACTCCATCAAAACTAAGATTATTTATCTTATCAGATACTTCAAAAGATAGTTTTCTTCCTTCTGGATGTACTCTTTCAATAGAAGTTTTCTTATAAACATGTTTTTTCATTTCTTCTTTTGATACATTTAATAACTTAGATAATTCTTCTGAAACTTTATCTTTATCTTTTATTTGATTCGGAATTAATACTAAAGATGTAGTTGTTAGATTACCAGCGAGTAATTCCATATTTCTATCATATATATTACCTCTATTACCTTCAACAGGTAGTTCTCTACTCCATAAATCATTCGCTAATTTTTTTAATTTATCATATTTAAATACTTGAATATAAAACACTTTAAAAATAATAATTAAAAAAACTATTATTAATATTAAAAAGAACAGCTTTATTCTAAAATGAATATCTTTATAGAACATATGCTTCACCAATATAAATATATGATATAGTTATTAAAAATATCAAATAAAAAAAAGACCTAAGTCTTTTTAATTATTAACTCCATGATGAGCGCCTGGGGAGTTTTCTTTTAAAGTAGCGAAAGTATATCCATTTTCCTCGCAATACTTAATTATTCTTTCAACTGCATCTATAGAAAACTTTTTAGTGTCATGTTGTAAAACTATAGAACTTCCTTCTTTTAATGTAGATATAACATTTATATATACTTGATCTGAACTTTCCGTTCCTCCTGCATCACCACTTGAAACATTCCAATCAAAGTATCTAAATCCTCTTGCTTCTACTTCTCTAGTAAGTATGCTCATTATTCCAATTCCACCATCATAATTCATACTAACAGTATTAGATGAACCTCCAGGGAATCTAATTAGATTTGGAGATGTTCCTGTTACATTTTTAACTTTATTTTGAATCGCATATAAATCATCAAAATAGTTATTAACACTTGAATATAAATATGAATAATTATGAGAGTTAGTATGAAGCGCAATTGTATGTCCTTCATCAAATTCTCTTTTTATTAATCTATCATCACCATTACCTGTCACAAAAAAAGTAGCTTTTACATTATATTTTTTTAATATATCTAATAACTCTGAAGTATATTCTGAAGGTCCATCATCAAAAGTTAAATAAACTATTCTAGAACCTGTTTCTAATGCTTTTACTATTATTTTTCTAGAAACTTTTGATTCATTACCACTCGAATCTTTCGCAGTATAAACTATTTCATAATCACCAGGTTTATTAAAATCAACATTATTACTAACTTCTACTTTTAATTCACCATCACAATTATCTATAGCTTTAGCGCCCTCATCTGTATAAGTATCACCTACAATAAATGATCTTGTACTTAATCCATTTAATTCGATAACAGGATTAATTTTATCATCTTTAATTACTTCTAATTCTTTATAAGTAGTATTTTTATTTGAATCAGTAACTTCTACTATTACTCTATCTTTATCTTTATTATAACTATATTTAATTTTATTAGATAAATCTTTATCATAATTATCAGTAACAGTAATATTTAATTTAGAAATATTTCCATTAGGACATAATAATGCTTTTTTATCTTCTATTTTTAAAACTGGTTTAATACTATCTTTGACATATACTAATTGATTTAAAACATATTTTTTATCTTTATAATTATAACTATATTTTATATTATATTTTCCAAGTTTAGATGTATCTACTTTTCCTTTATTAATACTTTTTATTTTTTTACACGAAAAAACATTACCATAACAAACTTCTGCTGGCACATACTTAAACTCTTCTTTGTAATTATAACTATATTCTTTATCAAAACTTTTAATTCTAAAATCATTCTTTAATAAATAATAACTACCAAAAAACACAATAGTTACAAAAACAATCACTAACAAAAATATTAAAACTTTTTTAGTAAATATTTTATTTTTCATATACATCCCTACTACTTATCTAAAGTATATCACAAAAAATTAAAAAGAGATATTAATTTACATCAATATCTCCTACTCTTGTATCTATTTTTAAGATAATATCACTTTTTCTATCAGCATCAGAATTATTAATATTCTTATCACCTATTTTTGTATTTCCATCAACATAACATCCAGATACGTTACTAATTCTAACATCTCCTGTTCCTGTTTTAATATCAGAATTAACTAAAATAGTAGCATTATTAATACTAACATCTCCTGTATTTGTACTTGCGCTTATTGATTTATTAACATCACCTATTTTTATATCTCCTGTATTTGTCTTAGCAATAAATTCATCAACTGAATTTAATACTTTTATATCACCTGTTGTTGTAGTTACATCTACTTTTTTAGCGCTATTAATTTTATAGTCTCCTGTTCTTGTTTCAGCTTTTATATTTTTTAAATCATCAATTTTTATATCACCTGTTGTTAAAATAATTTCTGCATTTTTTAATTGTTTAGCTTTAACATCTCCTGTAGTAGCTTTTACATATAAATCTGAATTAGGAAGATTTCCTATTTTTACATCTCCTGTAGTAGCTTTTACTTTTACATTTTTATTAAATGTTTTAGGAACATATACTACTACCCTTGGTGATTTATTAAATAAACCTATTTGTAATTTTGCTTTTTGTTTTAAAACTATATTTATTGAATCAGAACTTTCAGTTATTTCATATTCAGGTTCTTTTTCAGAATATAATTCAACTTTAATATTATCAATTTCTTTTTCTTCAACTATTATATCCGCAACATCAGTTTTAACATTTATATTTGAAATATTATTTATTTCTTTTTCTTCTACTAATTTTTTGCTATAACCACTAAATAAAGTAAAGCTATTAAAACTAACATTTCCATTAAATAAGAATATCATTAAACCTATTAATGCGAATAATAAGATTGATAATAATACTATTAATGTTACTGTTAACCCCTTATTCATCTTCATTCTCCTTTTTTTCACAGCAATCATCATTACATTTTTTTACACCAAAAATTAATCTTACTATTGCATTACATACACCTATAATTAGGAATATAATCCATGTAATATGCCATGCACCTGTAGTAAAACTTAATAAGAAATAAATTACTACTCCTATTAAACCTATAATATCAGTTACTGCTTTAGAAACTTCATCTCTCTTTTTTTCTTTTTCAGGTTTTTGTTCTTTTTCTTTACCATATATTATAGATGAATAAATAATTATTCCAGTAGCAATTGCTATTATAGTAAAGAATAAACATACTCCTAATATTTCTTGTCCTATAGTAGAAGTACCTATTATAGCAACTAATGAAATAATATAAAGAGCAACAGCAATTGCTATGTTTCTAGCAAACTTTCCTTTCTTATCTTCTTGTTTAGCTTCAATGATGTTTTGCTTTCCAGATAATAATTCATCTGATGTTATTCCAAAGTATTCACACAATGGACATATCTTATTAAAGTCAGGCATTGATTCACCTGTCTCCCATTTAGATACAGTTTGTCTTGATACATCAAGAACATTTGCAAGTTCTTCTTGCGACATATTTTTTTCTTTTCTTAGTTTTAACAATCTTTCTCCGACTGTCATACTATTCACCTCTTTCTTTCACGTTTAATTCTACGCTCAAAACCGGTTGCGTTCAATATAGTTGACTTGGAAATTTGTCAACCTTTAATAACATTTTATCATAAATAAACATAAAAACAGACAAATTTTGCCTGTTTTATAATACATTAACATTTTTTGTGTTAACATTTTTTACAAATTGTATTCTTTAGTTAATCTTCTAATATATTCTTTTCTAATATCATCTAAAACTGTATTAGCAACCTCTATTTTAACTTCATCTTGTTCTTTATTAGTGGTATCTACTTTATGAAAATTAATTAAGTTCTTTTTACATACTCTTTGAACATTATCAAATGATTTATTATATTCATCTATATTTTGAATATTTAAAAAACGTCTATCTTCAATAGCAAGATTTGCTTTATAATCTCTTTGCATAGAAGTTAAACTATCAGTATATGTACCAATTATAGTATCTATATATCTATTTATTAAAGGTATATAAGTATTTCTATACTCTAGATATTCCTTTTTTGTAAATCCATTTTTATTATATAATCTATTAGCCCAAATTAATCTATCTAATAATGATCTATCTACTATAATAATATCAGGATTCTTACTAATTTCTTCTTCTAATTGATTTAAAACATATTTTGGAATTTCAGTATTAATAACATTCTTATATTGATCTTTTAAATGAGGATATATTTCTTGTTTATATTTTTTAGAAGTAGTAAATTCTTCTATCACACTTGTCTTAAATCCACCTTTTTTAAAGAAATCATCTAAAGTATCTATTATAGTAGTTTTACCTGTTCTAGGTGTTCCAGTAAATTCAATAACATAAGGTCCTATATCTTTAGACATATTCTTTAACTTTAATAGTTCCTCTTTTTTATGATGTAATCTTTTTAATTCTTTATATCTTTTTTCATCACTATCTAATAATACATTTCTTAAATATATATCAACATCACCATTACAAAATACTTTTTCTATTAAATCTTTATATCTATCTAACATAGATAATAATCGTTCATCTTCTTCATTTTCTTTTAAACTATTATATACATTTTCATAATACCATTGTTGATCTTTAAAATCTTTTTTAAACGCACTAAAATCATATTTACCAGTTCTAGAAAATAAAAGGAACATATCTTCAAGATTACTAATCTTATCAGCGCATACAACCGCTTTATGTCTAGAATCAACTTGTTTTATTATATCTATTGTATGTTTTTTTCTTTCCTTCCAAGATAAAGATTTATCTGGTTCTGATGCAAAATAAACAAGGAACGCAATATCCTTTCCAAATTCTTTATAAATATCCTTAAACGCATAATTAGTATCTTCTACAACATCATGCAAATAACCAGCCGCAACAACATTTTCATCAAAGCCATATTCTCTTAGAATAGAGGCTACATCCATTGGATGAAAAATCTTTGGTTTATCTTGTTCACTTTTTCTTATTTGCCCTTTATGAGCCTTAATCGCAAAATTTAATGCTCTCTCTTCTATTGCCATATCCAAACCCTCCACTATTGTTAAATACATTATATCAAAAAAATGAGTAAAATAATACTCATTTTAAGTCATTTTCTACTATTTTCTATTCATTTTTTATAAATATTAAAAATATATATACTTAATATTGATAATATAAATAAGATATATTATAATTTATTTAAGGGAAGCATTTTATTAATGCCTACCAAAATTTGGTTAGACATTTAAGTCTTATGACTTAGGTGTCATTTTTTTATTACTATTACTAATATTATTAATAACAGAATAATAAGAGAGAGATATCTGAATATGGACAAAACATAATCTCTCTTTTTCATATTTAACCTCCTTTCTTAAAGAATGAGGTAGACACCAATTACTTTGCTTCCAATAATATTATTAGACATAGATATAAAAAATTCCTCTATTTGAGGAAAACAATTGTAAAAAAAATATAATGTGTTATAATTTAGTTAGGGAAGCATTTTATTAATGCCTACCTTGTTGGAGTAGACATTTAAGTCCTATGACTTAGGTGTCATTTTTTTATTACTAAAATAAGTATTATTATATACAGAATAAGAAGAGAGATGTATTTAAGAATAGATATTATAAATACTCTCTTTTTCATATTTAACCTCCTTTCTTAAAGAATGAGGTAGACACCAATTACTTTGCTTCCAATAATTTTATTATCCATATACACAAGAAATTCCTTTATAAAAATAAAAAAAGTACGATTACTCGTACTTATTTTATTTCTTCAACTTTCATAAAGTTAGTAACTTGTCCTTCTTTTTTAGATGCAATTCCAGAAGTAACTACTACTTTATCTCCAGAAGTTAAATCTAATGCTTTTTTAGCTAATTCAACATTTTGTTCAACTATTTCATCCATATCCATTAAATGGTTACCAACAACTGCTTTTACACCATAACATACTGCTAATGAATTTGCAGTTTCTTGATCTTTACAAACAGCTACGATTGGACAAACTGGTTTTAAATTACTAATATTTTTAGCACTGTTTCCTGTAAGAGTATCTACTACAATAGCTTTAGCATCTAATGCTTTAGCAGTTTCAACAACACCTTTAGCAATTGATCCTACTTGACCATCATAATGATAATTAAAGTTCTTATCATAATATTTTTCAGCTGTAGCACAAATTTCAGCCATATATTTAACAACTTCAGTTGGATATTTACCTAAAGTAGTTTCACCAGATAACATAACTGCATCTGTACCATCTAATACAGCGTTAGAAACGTCTGTAACTTCTGCTCTTGTTGGTCTCATGCTCTTCTTCATAGATTCAAGCATTTCTGTTGCAACAACAACTGGTTTACCAACTTCTCTAGCCATTCTAATCATTTCTTTTTGATAGATTGGAAGCATATCTAGTGGAGCTTCATTTCCTAAATCTCCTCTTGCAACCATAATACCATCAGCTACTTCAAGTATTTTTGGTAAGTTTTCAAAACCAGTAATACTTTCAATTTTAGCTATAATTTTCATATTAGAATTATGTTCTTTAATAATATTTCTAGCTTCAATAACATCTTCTGCACAAGATACGAAAGATAATGCTAAGAAATCACCTTCATGTTCACAAGCAAATATAATATCTTCTCTATCTTGATCAGATATAAATGGCATATTTAATTTAACTCCAGGAACAGCCATACTCTTCTTATTTCCTAGAACTCCACCATTAATAATTTTACATGTAATACCATCATCTTCTTTAGATATTACTTCTAATCTCATTAATCCATTTTCAAGTAAAATAGAATTACCTACTTCAATTGAATCAATAGCTTCAGGATGATTAACAGTAAATCTTTCTTCGTTACCTACTACATCATCTTTTACTATTCTAATAGTATTTCCTTCAACTAAAGTAATTTCTTCGTTTTCAAAAACTCCATTTCTAAATTCTGGACCTTTTGTATCATATAATAATCCAATAGTTAAACCAGTTCTTTTTCTAACTTCTTTAACTGTATCAATGTCCATTTGTTTTTCTTCTGGAGTAGCATGTGAGAAATTAACTCTTGCGATATTTGCTCCATTTAAAACCATTTGTTCAAATGTGTCTCCATTATAACTAGATGGACCTAAACTTGTAATAATTTTTGTTTTCTTCATAAATTCCATAAAAACACTCATTCTCCTTTTTGCATAGTAATAATAACACAAAACACACTGTTTTGTAAATAAGAATAACAAAAAAAGTATTGAATTAACAATACTTTTTACTCGTTTTTTAATTTATGAACATAAGCATGTTCATCTATATATTTATAATAATCATTTACTTCTTCTTTTAACATGGTTTTATCATAATTATTTTTATAAAAACTATTTTGATAAATAAGTTTTTTTATACTATTTTTTATATATTTAACAGTTCTTTCATCAGGATTAAAGCAAGACAATTCCATGAGTCCTAAAATTCTTTGATTCACAGAATAATCATCACCTTTTTTAGCTAAATCTTGTGCTACTTTAAATTTTGAATTATATATTAAATTCATATTCCATGGTTCCATAAATACACAAATATATGCTTTTAAAAATGAATCATTACCGTTAATAGTACGTTCTATATATTCTTCATATAATTCTTCTTCCTTTAATTCATTAATAAAAGTTACAAGATAATCATTTTCAACACTATTAATAAAAATATAATCTAAAATATTAAAACCTTTTATATGTCTTTTGGATGCTTCATATAACACTTTATGTGTATCTTGATAGTTATATTTTGCTGGGTCATTTACTACATCATCATAATAATCATTTTGAATATAAATATCTTCTGGTTTTAAAATTCCCATAGTACCACCCTGTTTTCTTACAACAATTTTAACATTATTATCTAAATAATACAATAAAAAAATAGAGTTGAAACTCTATTTTTCTAATTCAGATAATATTACTGGAACCATTTGTTTTTTACGAGATGCTAGTCCATCTATATAAGTCATTTGTTCAAATGGACTAATCTTAAATCCTGATTCTAATATTTCTTTACATTTTTCAGTATATAAAACATAAGAACCATTCTTAATTACATCTGTAATACACATCATAGTAAATTCACATCCTAGATCATCGTTAATTCTATTTAATTCAGAAATGTATTCATCAATTTCATCGTTAATAGAATCTACATCTAATGTAAATATTTGCGCAACAGCAAACTTAGTATCATTACTAGTAAATGTTTTAAGATCTGTTGTTATTACTTCTTCTTTAGTTTTACCTTTTAAACTAGTTCCTGCTTTAAACATTTCTATAGCATATTCTTTATAATCTAATTTTAATTGTTTAGCTAGTTCTTCTACTACTTCTCTATCCTTATCAGTAGTTGTTGGACTTTGAAGTATTAATGTATCTGATAATATACCTGAAATCATTAATCCAGCCATATCATCTGGAATCTTAACGCCACTTTCTTTATATAATTCATGAATAATTGTATTAGATGATCCAACAGCCATATTTCTAAAGTTAATTGGTAACTTAGTAGAAATATTACTTATCTTATGATGATCAACTATTTCAATTATTTCAGCTTCTTCAATACCAGGTGCACTTTGTTCAAACTCTTGGTGATCTACTAAAATAACTTTCTTATTATTCTTTTCGTTAATATCAGTAATTCTTATTAATCCTAAACACTTACCATTCGCATCTACTACTGGATAGTTATTATGTTTTAACTTCTTAGTTTCTTCAACAAAATCATCATAGAAATCTGTTTCTTTAAAACTAATACTATTTTCATGTAATATAGTTTTAATTTCATTACTTAAACCAATACTCTTAGAAGCAGTAAATGTATCCATACTAGTTCTAATTATATTAACTTTATTTTCTTTAGCTAATTTAATATGTTCTTCATCTATTGTTAAATTACCAGTAACAATTAATAATTTAACTTTAGATTTAATCGCATATTCATGTATTTGGTGTCTATCTCCTACTAATAATATATCTTGATTAGTTAAAGCTATATTATTAAAGAATGTTTGACTATTATATGATGCTACTATTAAATTACCATTAATATCTTCATCATACTTAACTATTTCTTCACCTTCTAATGTATTAACAATATTATCATAAGTACTATCTAACTTATTAATATTACCATTAATAATTTCTTTAGCGATATCTTTTAAAGTAACAATTCCTAAAAACTTTTTATTACTATCAGTAATAGGAACACCTGTAATACCCTTTTCTACAAAATAATCATAAACACTCTTAATAGTAGTAGTATCTTCTAAAAAGTATCCTTTATGATAATCTATATCCTTTATTTGTAATCTAACATCATTTAAATATTTAGGTTCTTTAACCTTAAAATAATCTAAAACGTATTTTGTTTCATCATTTACATGACCTAATGCTCTTGGTTCAGTATTCATACCTAATTGATTCTTTAAATATGATAATGTAATTGCTCCTGTAATCGCATCAGTATCAGGTCTTTGATGTCCAAAAATATATACTTTATCCATATAAAAACCTTCTTTCCTACGAGATAATTATATCGTTTTTTA
>CACZXL010000005.1 GCA_902785135.1 uncultured Erysipelotrichaceae bacterium | reverse complement strand
AAAAAAAGAAAACTTTAAATATATAACAGAAGATACTGATAATATTAATGAAGTATTAAAAGAAGAGACTAAAGAAGTAATAAAAGTTAATTATGTTTATGAATATATAGAACCAGAAAAAAAGAATGGTTTTATAGAAGAAAATGGTAATACTTATTATTATATAGATGATAAATATATTACTGGTAAAAAAGAATTAGATAATGATATATTTTATTTTAATGAAGAAGGTATAATGCAAAAAGATAGTATTATAGATAATTGCTATTATGGTATAGATGGTAAGTTATATACAGGTTTTAAAGATATAGATAATTATACTTATTATTTTTCTAAAGGTGGATATTTAAAAGGTATACAAGACATTAATGACAATAAATATTTATTTGATGAAGAAGGACATTTAATAAAGAATACTTTTTATGATAAATATTATTTAGATGAAAACGGAATAATTGTGACAGGAGAAAGAAAAATAGGAAATAGAACATATATCTTTGATGAAAATGGAATATTAAAAAATGGATTTCAAATAATAGATGGTAAAGAATATTTTTATGATGAAAATAATAATGTTTTAAAAGGGTTACAATTAATAGATGATATTAGATATTATTTTGATTTTGAAACAGGTGCATTAATAAAAAAAGATGTTAAATCTATTATTGATATATCCTCATGGCAAGGAGATATAGATTTTGAAGAAGTAAAGAATTCAGGTTTAGTAGATGGAGTGATTGTAAGAATAGGTTATGGAACTACATTAAATGATGATCCTGTACTCGATAATAAATTTAAAAGAAATATATCTGAATTAAATAGATTAAATATTCCTTATGGAGTTTATGTTTATGGTTACGCTCAAAATGAATATGCATCAAGTATAGAAGCAGAATTTGTTAATAATGTATTAAAAGAAGTAGATGCCAAATTATCTTTACCTATTTTTTATGATGCAGAAATAAATGAATTTGAAGGAGTAACATATACAAAAACAATGTATAGAAAAGTAATAAATAACTTTGTTTCTGTTTTAAATAATTATGGTTATAAAGATGTAGGTTTATATGGCAATTTAAATATGCTTACAAATGGATCTTTATCGTTTTCTAAAAAGTATCCTATATGGGTTGCGCAGTATCATAATAAATGTGAATATGATAAAGAATATGTAGGATGGCAATATACATCTAAAGGAGTAATCCCAGGTATAATAGGTAATGTAGATTTAAATATATTTTATTAGTAAAAAAATGTAAAATAAGACAATGTATTACAAAATAATATATATATTTATGATATACTTTAATAGTACAGGAGAGGGTAGTATGGATAAGAAATATAAAAAAAGTCATTTTGTATTTTTAACTAAAATGTATAGATTTATAACTATATTATTAGTAGCGTTCATATTATTTTTAGGTTTCAATTATATAAGCGCTAGAGGAGAAAATAAATGCACTCCTGTAAAAGAAATAAAGATGGAAGTAATAAATCCAAATGTAGTATTCTTTGGAGATTCTATTACTGATTATTATGATTTAGATAAGTATTATCCCGATCTAAAAAAAGTAAATAGTGGGATAAGTGGAAATAGAACTTGGGACTTAAAAAAAGATATGTATAATAGAGTATATAGATATAATCCAAGCAAAGTAATATTATTAATAGGTATTAATAATTATTTATATGAAAATAGTTCAACAGAATTAGTTGTTAATGATATAAAAGATATGGTTAATCAAATACACGAAAACTTACCTAATTGTGAAATAGTTATTCAATCTATTTATCCAGTTAATGATGATTGGAGAATAAAACGTAGACCAGATGTTCCAACAGTAGATGTATTAACTAAAAAGATTATAGATTCAAATGTTGAAATAAAAAAATATTGTGATGATAATAACTATAAATATGTAGATATGTTTAAAGAATTATCAGATGATAATTGTGAATTTGATAAACAATATACAAATGATGGTCTACATCCAAATGAAAAAGGATATGAAAAAATAACAGAAATATTAAAGAAATACTTATAGTATTTCTTTTTTTGTTAACAAAACAATATAGAATTATATAAATAAATGTGATAAAATTATATTAAGGAGTTGTAAGAAATGAAGAAGCATCGATTAATAAGTTTTATTAAGAATAATTATTTATATTTTTTATTTGTTCTTATTCTTTTTTTATTAAATATTTTTTTGTTTAAGAAAGCATATACATTAAATAGTATTGAAAAGAATAATACAAAATATTTTGTTCTATTTTTTTCTCTTACTTTTATCGAATTATTATATTTAGTTATAATAAATATTAAATGTAAAAATAAGTATCCCATTGAAAAATTATTTTTAATTTTAATAATACCTATAGGATTAATGTATATGTTATTTTTACCATTTGGTCAAGTACCTGATGAAAATACACATTATGCTAGAATATATTCAATTAGTGATGGCCATTTGGTTAGTGAAGTTGCGAAAGATGGTTATACATATGCTTTAATGCCTAAAAATGTTGTATCAACATTTTCATATTCAAAAAATAAAAAATATGCTTTAGTAAGGAATCATATTTTAGATTCCAATAGTAAAGAAAATACATACAGCATTTTTACTAATATGGCATTATATAATTTTATCGTTTATATACCGCAAGTAACAGGGGTATTAATAGGGAGATTGTTACATTTACCATATTTAATTGTAATGTATTTGGCAAGATTGTTTAATCTAATGTCATTTGTATTTTTAATGTATCAAAGTATTAAAAGAATACCATATTTAAAGAAATATATATTATTTATTTCTTTATTACCTATAATAGTTCAAGAAGCAGCGTCTTTTTCATCTGATGCATTAACTATATCAATTTCATTTTTCCTTATAAGTTATATTTTGTATTTAAAAGAGAAAAAGGAATTTTTAACAAAAAAAGAATATTTAATACTATTTATTTCATCGATTATATGTAGTATGTCTAAGATAGTATATATACCAATTATATTACTGGCATATATATTACCTAAAGACTTATTTAAATCAAAAAAAGATAAAATAATAAAGATATCAATTATGATTTTGATTTGTATTATTATAAATGGTGGATGGACTTTATATGCAACTAGATATTTAATTGAATATAATGCTGGAGTAGATTCGAAAGCTCAGTTAAAATATATACTAACCCATCCTATTAATTATATATATAATATTTTAAAAACTATGGTAATATTTGGTCCAGGATTTATTTATCAAGCATATGGAAGAAAATTAGGTTTATTAGATGTAGATGTTGGAAGATATTATCCTATAGGAGCTGTTTTAATGACTATATATTTATCTATAACTAATAGATTTAAAGAAAAGAAAAACAGTATTATAGAAGGAGTAATGTATTTATTAGTTCCTTTAGCTATAGTTGGATTAATATTTACTAGTTTATATATACAATGGACTCCTGTTTCAAAAGATATTATAGATGGAGTTCAAGGAAGATATTTTATTCCTTTATTATTATTTATACCTTTAATATTTATGAGAATAAATAAAAGTAAAGATAATAGAATTATGAACGAAAAAAATGATTTAAAATATATTATAAGTTTTATTGTTTTTGAAAACATAAATGCGATAGCATTTATAATATTTGCTAATTTATAGGAGGTTTAATATGAAAAAAGATGACAAAAAAATAGCAGTTTTAATACCATGTTATAACGAAAGTAAAACAATTGAAAAAGTAGTAAAGGATTATAAAAAAGCATTACCAGAAGCAGATATCTATGTTTATGATAATAATTCTTCAGATGGTACAGATAAGATAGCAGAAAAAGCAGGCGCTATTGTTAAGTATGAATATAAACAAGGTAAAGGTAATGTAATTAGATCTATGTTTAAAAATATAGATGCTGATTGTTATTTAATGATTGACGGTGATGATACTTATCCAGCAGAACATGCTAGAGAAATGTGTAATTATATCCTAGAAGGAAAAGCTGATATGGTTATAGGTGATAGATTATCATCAACATATTTTAAAGAAAATAAAAGACCATTTCATAACTTTGGTAATGTATTAGTTAGAGGATTAATTAATTCATTATTTAAATCTAAAGTAAAAGATATAATGACAGGTTATAGAGCATTTAGTTATGACTTTGTTAAAACATTCCCAATATTATCAAAAGGATTTGAAATAGAAACAGAAATGACTATTCATGCATTAGATAAGAATATGGGATTAAAAGAAATACCAGTAGATTATAGAGATAGACCAGCTGGTTCTGAATCAAAATTAAATACATTTAGTGATGGATTTAAAGTATTAAAAACAATTGCTAGATTATTTAAAGAATATAAACCATCTATATTCTTTGGTTTAATAGGATTTATATTCTTCGCAATTGCGGTAGGTTTTGGAACACCAGTATTTATTGATTATTTTAAAACAGGTGTGGTTGAAAGATTCCCAACACTAATATTCTCTGGATTTATGTTAATGATTTCAGTGCTTAGTGTAGTATGTGGAATAATACTTGAAGTAGTAGTTAAAAAACATAGACAATTATTTGAATTTGTATTAATTAATACTAGGAGAGATAAATAATAATGGTTTCTTTTATAGGACCTTTATTAATAATATTATTATCTAATTTAACTTCTGTTTATTTATTTAAAAAGAATTTTTCAAAAGTATTAATATTTACATTACTATTCTTTACAATACCAATTTTAATTAGTGGAATGATTTTTTCCACTTTTAAAATTGGAATAATAATAAATATTATTTATAGTTTACTTGGAATAATACTATTAATAAAGAATAAAAATAATAAAGAATTAATAAGTCAGTTTAAAGAAAACTATTTTAATACTGGTTTAATTATGTTCTTAGTTATTTATTCTTTTGTATATTTTTATGATTTAAATAGAGTATTTACCATGTGGGATGAAAAATCTCATTGGGGTGTTATGCTTAAAGAGATGATAAGATTAGATAATCTTTATTCTGTTAATGAATCTACTTTAATGGTTCATAAAGATTATCCTCCTGTTCTTCAATTATTTGAATTATTTTGGATAAAACTATCAGGATCATATAAGGAAGCTTACGCTTTAAGAGCACTTCATACTTTAGAATTATCATTTATTATTCCGTTTATAAATGTATCAAAGATTAATTTTAAAAATATAATAAAAACTATTATTAAAACTATTACTATAATAGTAATAATACTATTAACTATATTAATGTTTGATACTCATAGAGTAATGAATTCTATTTATAATGATTATTTATTATCAATAATAGTAGTTTATTCTTTGTTGAAAGTATTATTCAGTAAAGAGTTATTATCTAAATCATTTATATATAATTTATGTATAGTTTTAGTATTCTTATTATTAACTAAACAAATATCAATTGCGTTTTATTTGATGATATTATTCTTTTATGTAATTAGAATTATAAAAGAAAAAAAGACTAAAAAAGATTATATAAAAATAATAGTATTTTTAGTATTAGTACCATTAATATTTTTATCAACATGGAATAGATATTTAGATCAATTTGAAATGACAAAACAGTTTGTTATTTCAAATATAAATTTGTTTGAATTAAAAAATATTATCGTTAATACTTCAAATTTAAAACATATAATATTTACTAATTATATAGATTCTATATTTAAATATAAGATTTCTTTCTTTAATTTATTTGAATTATCTTATATAAAAGCATTTATACTATTTTCAGTATTATATTTTATTATTTATAGAAAACAAAATGATAAGTTTAAACTATATTTAACAGTATTAATAGGAATGGTAGGATATGGATTTTTAATGCTTATATTATATCTATTCTGCTTTGGTGATGAAGGATATACTTTAGCGTCTTTTGATAGATATATGGATACATACTTATTAATTGAATTTTTAATTATTATTTATTATATATTTATAAAGAAAAAATATTATATTAGTATTATTTCATTTGGTTTATTAGTGTTATTTATGGAAAGATTATCATTACATTATTTAAAACCATCTTTATCAAAACCAGAGATAACTAAAGAAGAGATTGTTGCAAAAGATATCGTTAATAAAACTAAAGAAAATTCTAAAGTATTCTTATTATCTCAAGATACAGGCTCTACGTATCAATTTTCAGTCAAATATTATGCAAATCCTAGAATTACTAATCTAAAATATTATGATTTACCTTTAGACAATGCTAAAGAGTTTTTTGATAGAGAAGTAAACAATTATATGTTAGGTTATGATTATTTATATGTTGTTAATACAACAAGAGAAATAAATAATAAATATGATTTATTTAGAAATATAAAAAATAAAGAATTATATAAAATTATTAATAATAATGGAAAGGTTAAAATAAAAAAGGTAGAATAGGTGTTATATGAAGTTAGAGAAATTATTTGATAAATTATGCAAAATTTTACATTTAAATTTTAAAGATAAAACTAAAAATTTATTATTACAAATGTTTAAATTTCTTTTAGTAGGAGGTTTAGCGTTTGTAATAGATTATGTAACTTTAATTATTTGTAAAGAAGTATTTAATATACCAGTATTAATAAGTGCGGCTATTGCGTTTACTATATCTGTTATATTTAACTATATATTAAGTGTTAAATGGGTGTTTGATGTAGATAAGAATAAGAGTGAAAAAAAGAATTTTATTATATTTATAGTATTTAGTGTTATTGGTTTAGGATTAACTGAACTTATAATGTGGTTTGGTGTAGATATAATAAAGATTAGTTATTTAATAGTAAAAATAATCGCTACTGCAATAGTTATGGTATTCAACTTTGTAACTAGAAAACTATTTTTAGAATAAAAATTGGCATTTTTTGTGCCAATTTTTTGTATATTATAAATAAAATACTTGATTTATTTTATAAATTAAGCTATATATGTTAAAATAATATATAGAATGGGTGATAAAATATGAGTAGAAGATATAGACGTAGAAGAAAAAATAATTTATCTTTACTATTTATAGTAATAGTAATTTTTCTTGCTATTTTTTTAATATACTATAAAAACAATATTGTAGATAAGAATACTATTAATAAAAATGAATCTACTAAAATAGAAAAAAACAATAATAAAGAAGAAATAAAAAAAGAAGATAATTCTAAAAAAGAAGATAAAATAGATAATAAGAAAGAAGAAAAAACTAAACCAGAAACAAATAACAACAATTCTGCTTCAAATAATGTGACAGAAAAACCAAGCGGTAATGAAAAAACAGAAACTAAGAATGAACAAACAAGAAAAGGTGGATCTGTTAAATTAGAATTAATTGGTTCAGATGAAATAACTGTATCTAAAGGAAGTACTTATAAGGATCAAGGAGTTAAAGCTACATACTCTGATGGTAGCGATGCATCTTCGATAATTGAAGTGGAAAATTCGGTAAATACAAAAGTTGAAGGAACATATACAGTCACTTATTATGCTGGAAATAATGCTGTTATAAGAAGGGTTGTAGTAGAATAGGAGGTATTATGAAAAAAATAAAATATCTATTAATTTTATTATTATTTTTACTATTGCCAATAACAAAAGTAAAAGCTTTTGATATAAATTATCAAGCTCATGTTCAAAAATATGGGTGGATGAATTATGTAGATTCGGGTAATATGACTGGAACTACAGGACAAAGCTTGAGAATGGAAGCTTTGAGGATAAATGTAAAAAATAACGAATATTCTGGTGGAATTGCGTATAGAGTCCATGTTCAAAGATATGGTTGGATGACTACTGTTGGGGGAGGTTCAGTAGCAGGAACAACAGGGCAAAGTTTAAGAATGGAAGCAATTAAGATAGAATTAACAGGTGAAGTAAGCCAATATTATGATGTGTATTATAGAGTCCATGTTCAAAATATTGGTTGGATGGAATGGGTAAAAAATGGTCAGATGGCAGGAACAACAGGAAAGAGTTTGAGAATGGAGTCTCTAGAAATAAAACTGGTAGAAAAAGAAACAAAAAAAATAAGTTTAACTTACCAGTCTCACAACAGTGATGGATGGTTGGAAGAAGTGAAAAATAATGAAGTTTCTGGAATAACTGATAATACTAAATCAATTGATTTATTTAAAATAAACTTAGATAATAAATCTAATATAAATGGAGATATAGTTTACCAAGTTTATAATTCTTCAACGGGATGGACAAAAGAAACAAATAGTAATAATGAAGTTGGAATAGAAAATTCAAATTTTGAAACTATTAAGATAAGACTAACAGATAATTTAGCACAAAAATATAATATATTTTATAGGGTGTATAGTAATAATATTGGTTGGCTTGATTGGACTTCTAATGGTATGATGGCAGGGACAACTGGCTTTAATTCAAATATAGGTGCCATACAAATAAAATTACAATCAAAAGAATACTCAGATGTTAAAGTTTCTTCAAAAGCTTACATAGAAGATTCTTCTAGTGTAACATATTCTTCACATGTTCAATCAATCGGTTGGCAAGGATATGTTAAAGAAGGAGAACCATCAGGCTCATTAGGAAATAATTTGAGATTAGAGTCAATAAAAATAAAACTTAACAGTAAATTAGAAGGAAATATCACATATAAAACTTTTATTGCTAGAAGAGGGTGGAGTAAAGAATCAACTAGCGATATAGAATCTGGAACAACAGGATTAAGTAGAAACTTGGAAGCAATATCAATAAATCTAACAGGATCAATATCAAATTATTATGATGTATATTATAGAACTTATATAGTTAATATAGGATGGTTAGATTGGGCTCGTAACGGAGAAACAGCGGGAGCCTTAAATTCGAATGCAAAGTTAGAGGCAGTACAAATAAAACTTGTTAGAAAAGGTGAGACTTTTGTTGGAAAAACCACAAGAAAGAGTATTACAGGAACATGGAAGAATAATAATACAAATTATTATGATTGTTTTAATAATAAGGTTACCGGTTTTAGATTGATTGATGGAATAAAGTATTTTTTTGATGAAGATGGAAAGTTAATGATAAAAAATGCTAAAAAAGTAATTGATGTATCATCGTGGCAAGGAGATATTGATTGGGATACAATCAAGAAACAAGAAGATGTAGATGCAGCAATTATTAGAGTTGGTTGGGGAACAAGTTACAACGATGCTTGTGGAGTGGATTCAAAATTTGATAGAAATATCAAAGCAGTTCAAAGGTTAGGAATTCCATATGCAATTTATATTTATGCATATGCTGAAACTGAATCTGCAGCAACTAAAGAAGCAGAATTTATCATTTCTAAAATGAATCAATATAATATTCCTAAATCTACTTTTGTTTGGTATGATGCTGAACTTAGTTCGATTCCAAAAACTACATATATCAAAGTTATCCCACACTTTGTTAATGTAATGAAGAGTAAAGGATACAATAATGTAGGTGTGTATTCTGGTGTTAGACAATTGGATACTTTATATGGTAATCTATATTCATCATCAATTAGAGTATATCCTATATGGGTTGCTCAATATTATCGAAATTTACAATATACAGGTTATTACAAAGGATGGCAGTTTCAATCTGATGGCCAAATAACTGGAATAAATGGTAATGTGGATGTATCTGCTTTTTATTAAAAATGATAAATGATATTTATCATTTTTATTTTACTATTTTACTTTTATTTATTTGATTAAAATGGTATAATTATTAGTGGATTAATGTTACGGAGGTAAAAATGAATTTAGTAAATGATTTAATGAGAAAGACAAAAAAAACCTTAACTGAAGAAGGTGTTACTTCTTTAGCTAAGAAATCTGTTAAATATATAAGAAATGGAATGAGGAGTAATGCTCCAGAATGTAAAGACATTTTATTTATAAATGGATGTTATTTACCACATCCAAGTAGATATAGAGTTTCTCATCAAAGAGAACAACTAGAATCTAATGGAATAAGAACAGGAGAAGTTTTCTATGAACAATTAACAGAAGAGTTAGAAAAATATTATAGAGCATTTGTGTTTTTTAGATGCCCTATAACAGAAGAAGTAGAAAATTTTATTAAAAGAGCAAAATATAATAATAAGACAGTTTTTTATGATATAGATGATTTAGTTTTTGATAAAGAATATACAAAAACTATTAAGTATTTAGATACTATATCAAAAAAAGAGCTTGATACATATTATGATGGTGTTAAAAGAATGGGGGATACTTTAAAACTATGTGATTATGCAACAACAACTACAGAAACTTTATCAAAAGAATTAAAAAAATATGTTAAAGAAGTTTTTGTAAATAAGAATGTTGCCTCTGAAAAAATGCTTGAATTATCTCTTGAGGCAATTGAAGAATCAAAAAAAGATGATAACAAAGTTGTTTTAGGTTATTTAAGCGGTTCGATAACACATAATCCCGATTTTGAATTAATTGTACCTCCTATAACAAAAATAATGGAAAAATACGAATTTGTTTATTTAAAAATAGTTGGATATTTAGATATACCAGAAGAATTAAAAAAATATCAAGATAGAATTATGGTAGAACCTTTTAAAAACTGGACTAATTTACCAAAAATAATTTCTGATATGGATATTAATCTAGCCCCTTTAGAAGATTCACTATTTAATAGAGCAAAATCAGAAAACAAATGGACAGAAGCTGCACTTGTGAAAGTTCCAACAATTGCTTCAAATGTTGGTGCATTTAAGATTATTAATAATAATGATGATGGAATTCTGGTTAGTAATGATGATAATGATTGGTTCAATAAATTAGAAGAATTAATAATTGATAAAAAAAATAGAAATCGTATTGGCTTTGCTGCTTTTGAAAGAGCAAAAAAAGAATATGTTTCAACATATTCAGGATATAAATATACACAATTTATTAAATCAAAACTATCAAAATCGGTTGCATTTGTTTTACCAACTACAAATATAAGTGGTGGGGTAAATGTTGTTTTAAAACATTGCTATTTATTAAGAAAAAATGGTTATGAAGTTTCAATAATAAATATGGATAAGAATGAAGAAAATGTTATAAATAATGATGGAGAAATAAACGTTTTATCGATATATAAAACTAAAATGTTACGAGAATTTGATAATTTAGTGGCTACTCTTTGGTCTACTCTATACTATGCAAGAAAATATTCAAATGCAAAGAAGGTATCATATCTGGTACAAAATTTTGAAACTAATTTTCTTAATTATGGAAATCAAACTAAGCCTATGGCAAATGCGACTTATAGTTTTGATAATGTAGATTATTTAACTATTTCGAAATGGTGTGAAGCTTGGCTTATAAATGATTTTGGACGAAAGGTTAAATATGCTCCAAATGGAATAAAATTAGAGCAATTTCCAATTACTAAAAGAAGTTTTGAAGGAAAAATAAGAATACTTATTGAAGGAAATAGCAAAGACTACTATAAAAATGTTGATGAGAGTTTTAAAATAGTAGAAAAACTTGATAAGTCTAAATATGAAATAAAATATTTATCATATCAAGGTGAACCAAAAAAATGGTATTATGTTGATGAATTTTTGCACAAGGTTCCATATGATGAAGTTGGAAAAATATATAATTCAGCAGATATTTTAATTAAATCAAGTATCTTAGAAAGCTTTTCTTATCCTCCTTTAGAAATGATGGCAACTGGAGGTATTTCAGTAGTAGCACCAAATGAAGGTAATATAGAATATTTAAAGGACAATGAAAATTGTTTGTTATATGAGCAAGGAAATATTGATGATGCAATTGATAAAATAGAATCTATTTCCAAGAATAAAAAACTAAGAGAAAAATTAATTAAAGGTGGAATTGAAACTGCTAAGTCACGTGAATGGAAAAAAATTGAAAAGGAGATATTACGTTTATATGAAAACTAATATGGCTAAATTATTTTTAATTATATCGTTATTTTTTGGAACACTTTTTGTTTTTATAGTTCCTAGTTTTAATTCTCCTGATGAAGATTCTCATTTTGTTTATTCTTATTTAACTAGTAAAGGAGATTTCATTCCTAAATTAAAAAATAAAAAAGTTGGGTTTGATGTTCCAATATCGATACTTGAAAGTATTGAAAAAACAAAAACTATTGCAAATGATAGAGAAAAAAAATATACGTATGTCGAAATGTATAATGACCAATTATTACCTCAAGATTTTAATGACAAAAAGTTTTCTAATACGGTAATTAAGGATTCTCCAAAAATAGCATATTTAGCTCCAGCAATCGGTATTTTTATTGCTGATAATATACATATTTTTAGTGCTAAAACTGTTTCAACACATGTATTGTTACAATTTGCAAGATTTTTTTCGTTGCTTATTTATTCAATAATAGGATTTTATGCAATAAAGATAACACCAAAATTCAAAAAATCGTTTTTTGCAATACTATTATTACCTGTTGCTTTATTTTTAAGAAGCATGGTTACATATGATGGAATATTATTAGTTGTCGTAGCTTTAGCGCTAGCAGAATTATTAAAACTAATATATGAAAAAAATAATATTAATAAAATTGATTACGCAATATTAATTATTACGGGATTTATTTTGTTGAATGTAAAAATTATGTATTCAATTGTTTTTTTCGCTTTATTTTCAGTTCCAAAAGAGGTATTTGGAGGCAAAAAAAAGAAAATCAAATCAATTCTTTTAATAGGAGGTTCAATTTTATTATTAACCTTAGCTAGAAGAATTCCATATATGGTTGTTGGTGATGCAGTTAGTAATTCAAGACTTCCTGAGCAACTTAATTACATAATGAATCATCCAAAGCATTATGCTAAAATACTAATTAGTAATATTATTGGTCAAAGAAGAATTCAAGAATATTGGATGCTGGGAAATTTTGGATATTTAGATACTTATGTTCCCGTGTTGTTGATGTTCATATTACGAATATATTTAATATTAGTTTTTATTATTGATTCTTTATTTGAAAAAATAGTATTACCATTATGGCTAAAAATAGGCTATTTCTTGTTGATTTTATTTGATATTGCAGGAATGTATACATTAATGTATTTGAGTTGGACTGTAACAGTCACAAAGGAAATAGGTGGGTCTGTAATTACAGGTATTCAAGGAAGATATTATTTGCCGTTTTTATTTTTAATTCCAATTATATTAAATAATAAAATAATTGAAAAAATACCTAAGAAAAGCAAATTTTTAAAAATAATAAACAAGTTTAAAGACATTTTTGACAATAATTTCTATTATATAACTATTACTAGTTTAGTTTTAGTAGTATTTATATTAGTTATTAGATATTATTGTTAATGGAAAGGAGTATTTATGAAAGAAACTAGAAATGCAATTGAAGTTATAAATATGTCAAAATCTTTTAAAGCAGTATATGATAAGGCTTATACATTAAAAGAAAGATTAGTATTTTGGAAAACAACAAAATCAGAGTATCATCCTGTTTTAAAAAATATAAATTTAGAAATAAAAAAAGGAGAAACAGTAGCATTAATTGGGGTAAACGGATCAGGAAAATCTACTCTTTTAAAACTAATGACAAAGATAATTTATCCTAATAAAGGCAAAATAATTACTCATGGTAAATTAACTTCATTATTGGAATTAGGTGCAGGTTTTCATCAAGATTTTACTGGAAGAGAAAATATTTATTTTAATGCTTCAATTTTTGGATTGTCAAAAAAAGAAATAGATGCTAGAGTAGATGATATTATTAAATTTTCAGAATTGGGTGATGCAATAGATACACCTGTTAGAACTTATTCATCAGGTATGTATATGAGACTAGCATTTTCAGTAGCAATAAATGTTGATGCTGAGATATTATTAATAGATGAAATACTTGCTGTAGGTGATCAACATTTCCAAGATAAATGTTTTGATAAATTACAAGAATTAAAAGAAAGTGATAAAACTATTGTAATAGTTTCTCATAGTTTAGCATCAGTAAAAAAGCTATGTAATAGGGCTATTTGGTTGAATAAAGGTCAAGTTCAAATGGATGGAAAAACAAAAGAAGTAATAGATGAATATATAAAGGTGTGTGGTTAAAATGTTTAAAGAAATATTTAAGTATAGAGAATTTTTAGCAACAAGTGTACATAAGGATATAAGAGGAAAATATAAAGGATCATTTTTAGGTATACTTTGGTCTTTTATAAATCCTTTGTTAACTACTTTCATTTATTCAATTATATTTTCTGTATTATTACGTAGTACACAAGAACACTATGTGGTTTATGTAATTTTAGGTATATTGCCTTGGACATGGTTTACTAATACTATGTCAATGACAAATACATATTTAATTAACGGTGGAATAATAAAAAAAGTTTATTTTCCACGCGAAATACTATCTATTTCTGTTGTAACGAGTGGTCTAGTTAATTTTTTAATATCTTGTTTAATAATATTAATTTTTGTAATATTTAGTGGAATTGGTTTGAGCTGGAATATTTTGTTTTTGCCAATAATCCTAATAGTTCAATATACACTTCAATTAGGAATATTTTTGATTATTTCGTCTATAGACGTATATGTAAGAGATTTAGAATATATAGTTAACTTTTTTGTTCAAATGCTATTCTATGCAACTCCTATATTATATTCCGTAGATATGTTTGGAAAATATAAGTGGATATTGAATTTAAATCCATTAACTACAATTTTTGCAGGATACAGAGATATTTTTTATTATAAAGCAATGCCAAATTTTCAAGCTTTAGGAATTGTATTTTTGTTTAGTTTTGTCGTTTTATTGATTGGAACTATAGTGTTTAAAAAATTAGAGAAAGGTTTTGCTGAGGAAGTATAATGAAAAATAGTAAAATTGCAGGAGTTGTAGTACTTTATAATCCGCCAGAAGATTTTGAAAATAATATAAAAACATATATTGATGATCTAGATGTTTTGTATGTAATTGATAATTCAAACAATAAAAACAAATTGTTCAAAAATGATAAGATAGTATATATTTTTAATAATGAGAATATTGGAGTTGCTAAGGCTTTAAATATAGGAGCAGCTAAAGCAATAGAAAAAAAATATAATTGGTTATTAACAATGGATCAAGATACTAAATTTAATAAAGGTGTAATGAAAAGAATGACAAATTACATTAAAAACAATGACACTAAAGATGATGGTATTTTAGTTCCATGGCATAATACTAAATTAGATATAGTAAAAAGTGAAGATCCAATAGATTATCCTCTTCAAGTAATGACTTCAGGAAATTTAGTAAATTTAGAAATCTATAAAAAAATTGGGGAATATAATGAAGATTATTTTATCGATGGAATAGATATAGAATATTGTTTAAGAATTAAGAAAAATAATTATAGAATTGTAAGATTTAATGATGTTTCAATAGAACATGATTTAGGTGATATTGAATATCATAAATTTTTAGGAAAAACTTATTTATGCTCTAATCATAATTATTTAAGAAATTATTATATTGCTAGAAATTATAGATATATTAGAAAAAAATACTATGATATTGCACCTGAATATTGTGAAATATTAACTCATTTGAAATTAAGAATTTTTAGAATAGTAATGTTTGAAAAAGATAAATATAGAAAAGTGAGAAATATAATTAGAGGTATTAAAGATTTTAAAAAAGGTGTAATTGGGAAGTATCCATATAAGAATTAAATGCTTTATTAAGCATTTTTTCTTTTATTAATATAGGTATTATGTTATAATCTTATTAGATTATTGTGATAATGGAGGTAGTATATGAAACAAGATTATTACGATGAAAAAGTATTAAAAAAATTACAAAAAATTGAATTAGGAATATTAGTAGATTTTGATAAACTTTGTAAATATAATAAATTGGATTATTTTTTAGTAGGTGGATCAGCAATCGGTGTAGTTCGCCATAAGGGGTTTATTCCTTGGGATGATGATATCGATGTTGCAATGCCAAGAGAGGATTATGAAAAGTTTTTAAAAATAGCTAAAAAAGAATATAGTGATAAATATACAGTTATAAATAATGATACTAATCCTAAGTTCCCATTAATGAATACACGATGGGGGCTTAATGGTACAGAGTATAAAACTGAAGATTTAAAAGATATTCCTGGTGAATTTGGAATTTTTTTAGATATTTTTCCCCAAGATAACATTCCTGATGATGAGAAAAAAATGAAAAAACAAGGAACTATTGCATGGATATATGGAAAACTATTGGTACTTAGTGGAGTAAAAAGACCAGTATTATATTATTATGGAGTAAAAGCAAAAATATTAAGAACAATTTTTTTTATAGCACATTATATTTTAAAAGTTTTACATTTAAAAAGTAGGCATTTTTATAAAAGAGCATATAAATATTCTACAATGTTTAATAATACAGAAACAAAAAGATTTGGATACGCATTTGATCCTCATAGATTTACAAGCGTAATGACAAAAAGCGATGTTTATCCACTTAAAACTATGAAGTTTGAAGGGCTAGAAGTTAATGTGCCAGGAAAAATCGAACGATATTTAGAACGAAGATATGGTAGAGATTATATGACTTTACCACCAAAAGAAAAAAGACATACTCATCCACCATATAGTTTGAAATTTAATGATGAGGAGTAGATTATGAAAGAAAAATCACTTAAAACAAATTTTGTATGGAATTCCTTAGGGTCATTTACTTATTTATTTTGTCAATGGCTATTAACTTTTTTTATAATTAGGTTATCAAATAATCTAGAGGATGCAGGTAATTTGTCATTAGCAATGTCTATTACAAATGTATTTTTTACTGTAGCTTGTTTTAGTATGAGACCATATTTAGTTTCTGATAATTTAAATGAATATAAAGTACAAGATTATTCTTCATTTAGATTTGTAACTATGATAATAGCTTTTGTTGGATGCTTTATTTATTGTTTACTCTTTGATTATTCTATTAATCAATTACTGTGCATAATGATTTTTATGATTTATAAAATAGGTGAAGCTTTAGTAGATTTGTTTCATGCATTTGAACAAAGAAAAGGTAGAATGGATATTGGAGGAATATCATTATTTCTTAGAGGAATAATTACTATTATTTTTTTTATATTAGGTATGAAGATTTTTAATAATATGCTAGTCTCATTATTATTAATAGCTTTTTTTACAATAATATTTATTTTTACCTATGATTTTCACAATATAAAGAAATTTGAAGTAATAAAATTTACTATAAAAAATAAAAATAATAAATCTTTGTTTATAAAATTTTTGCCACTTGCTATTGGTGCTTTTTTGGGAACACTATCATCTTCTATTCCAAGGCAAATGTTAGAAAAAACATATGGAGCAGATGTACTAGGTATTTATGCAACAATTGCAATTCCTGCAGTTATAGTTCAGGTAGCAGTTTCTTATATTTATAATCCTCTTTTAGTGACATTTTCTAATTATAGAAAAGATAAAGATTACAGTAATTTTAGGAAACTCTTTAGTCAAACTATTACAATAATATTTGGTATATCAATAGTTTGTTGTTTAGGCTCACTATTTTTTGCAAAACCAGTGTTAAGTATTTTATATGGCAACAGAATAGCAAGCCATTATAAATTGTTTTTTAGTATAATTATATATACATCTTTAACAGGTTTTTTATGGTTTTTTCATAATATTTTAGTAATTTTCAGAAAAATCAAAGAAATATCAGTTATAAATTTTACTGGATTTATTATTTGCATTATGATTAGTTCATTTTTTATAAAAAAATTTAGTATGAATGGTGTTAATTTCACTTTAATACTATTCACAATTATTATGATTATAGAGATGTTAGTTATTATTATTAAATGTATAAAAAAATTGAAAAAAATATAATAGTAAAGGAGTAGTTTATGAAAAAGAATCCTAAAGCTTTGGTAATTATTTCAACTTTTAATGGAGAAAAATATATTGAAGAACAATTGAATAGTATTATTAATCAAACTTACAAAAATATTGAGATAATGGTAAGGGATGATTGTTCTACAGATAAAACGTATAATATTTTGAAAAAATATGAGAAAGAATATGATTTTATTCAAGTGGAGAGAGGAAAGAAAAATTTAGGGTATCCAAAATGTTTTTATGAATTAACAAATAATGCAAAAAAAGCAGATTACTATTTCTTTGCAGATCAAGATGATATTTGGTTAGAGAATAAAATTGAAAGAGCAATAAAGATTATAGAAACAGAAGAAGATATAAATAGACCTTTTGCTTATTATTCTGGATATAAAATATGTGATTCAAATATGAATGTAGTTGGATCATCTAAAAAAAGAATAAATAATATTAAGTTTAAAGATACTTTATATGAAGTATGTGGTTTGGAATTTACAATGGCAATTAATAATAAAGCACTTGAATTATTGAATAGTAATAAACCAATAAAATCTAAAGCAAGAGGTACATGGATGAGCATGCTTTATTCAGCGTTTGGAATAGTTTACTATGATAATTATGAAACAGCATTATATAGAAGACATGAAAAGTCTGTAACTTCTAATAAGATGAGTGGACTAGGTTTATGGAAATGGCGAATAAAAAAATTCTTTTCAAATAAAAATTTTGAAAACTATAAAACTATTTTGAATGAGTTTTATAAAATTTGTAATGCAGAATTAGATGATAAAGATTTAAAAATAATTAAACTATTTACAAATTATAGTTTTATTAATAGATTTAGAAAAACATTTTATTTAAAACGTTTAAGAAGTAATATAATTGATGAGTTAGCCTTAAGATTAATGTTTTTGATTGGAAAATTATAAAAAATAATGTTTTTTAGACATTATTTTGTTATAATTCTATTAGATATAGAGGTGATTATATGGAAAAGAAAAAAATAATTCTTGTAATTCCAGCCTATAATGAAGAAGAAAGTATTCTTAAAACTTATCAGGGTGTGGAAGAATATAATAAAACTGCAAAAGAAAAATTAGATGTAATAGTTATAAACGATGGTTCAAAAGACAAAACTAAAGAAATATTAGAAAAAAATAATATTCCTCATATCAATTTAATATGTAATTTAGGAATAGGTGGCGCAGTTCAAACTGGTTATAAATATGCGTTAGAAAATAATTATGATATAGCTATTCAATATGATGGTGATGGACAACATGATGTTAATTATGTTGGAGATATTGTTAAACCAATTGAAAATAATGAGGCTAATATGGTTATAGGATCAAGATTTGTTCAAAAAGACAAAGAAGGTTTTAAATCAAGTAAAGCAAGAAGAATAGGAATTAATGTTATTTCTTTCTTTATAAAATTAAAGACTAGAAAGAAAATATATGACGTAACATCAGGTTTTAGAGCGATAGATAGAAGTCTTATGGAATTATTTAAGAATTATTACCCAGTTGAATATCCAGAGCCTATATCAACAGTAAATGCTTTGAAAAATAATTATAAAGTATCAGAAGTTCCAGTTGTTATGAAAGAAAGAGAAAAAGGAAAATCATCTATTTCTTCGTGGAAGAATGTTTATTATATGATAAATGTTATTTTATCAATCATGCTTATGAAAGGAAATAAATAATATGAGTAAGTCATTAGTAATATCTCTAGTAGTATTTTCGATAGTATGGATTATTATAATTTTAAGATTAGTAAGAAATGGTAAATTATCTATAAAGTATTCTATGATTTGGCTATTTGTATCACTAGTTTTATTAATTGTAGGAGTATTCCCTAAATTAATGGATTTAATATCAAATTTCTTTGGTTTCTTAACAATTTCAAATTTAGTTATAGGAATAATATTAACATTATTACTATTACTAACATTGGTATTAACAATGATTGTGACAAATCAAAAAAGCCAAATTAACAATTTAATACAAGAAGTTTCTATGTTAAAGAAAGATAAATAGGTGTCAAATGGAAAAGTTACACACATACGTTGTTTTAGCATATAAAGAATCAAAAGATTTAGAAAGATGTATTAAATCAGTTTTAAAACAAAAATATAGAAGTGAGGTAGTAATTGCTACTTCTACACCAAATAGTTTTATAAATAAGCTTGCTAAAAAATATGGCTTAGAAGTAATTGTTAATAAAGATGCAAAACATAGAATAGGTGATGATTTTGATTTTGCAATTAAATGTGCAAAAACTAAATTAGCTACAGTAGCGCATCAAGATGATGTATATGATTATGATTATAGTTATGAAATAGTAAAGAAATATAACAAGAAAAAGGACTCTATAATTTTATTTACTAATTATTATGAAATAAGAAATAAAAAGAAAGTAATGAATAATAAGAATTTAAGAATTAAATCATTCTTATTAACACCATTAAAAATCAGTTTTAATTCTAATAAAAAATGGGCAAAAAGAGCAGTTCTAAAATATGGTAATGCAATTTGTTGCCCATCAGTAACATTCAATAAAGATATGATAGAATTTCCGGTTTTTGATTGTGATTTAACATGTAACATTGACTGGAATGCATGGGAAAAACTATCTTTAAGAAAAGGTTCATTTTCTTTTGTTAATAAAAAGTTAATGGGACACAAAATATCAGAGGAAACAACAACAACAGAAATAATTAATTCTGGTGTTAGAACAAAAGAGGATTATGAATTATTCTTAAGATTTTGGCCAAAAGGTATTGCTAAATTATTAAATAAATTTTATAAAAATGCAGAAAAGAGTAATAAAGTAAAGAAATAGTATATACTATTTCTTTTTTAATTTTACAATTTTTAATAATGATAGTATAATACTATTAGTTTTGGGGGGATTATTGTGAAAAAAATAGCAATTATTTTCGCAGGTGGAGTAGGGCAAAGATTTGGTTCAGAAATACCTAAACAATTTGTTAATATTTATGGTAGTAATATTATAATTCATACCCTAAATGTATTTCAAAAACATGAAGAAATTGATGAAATATATATAGGATGCGTTAAAGAATGGATTCCTTATTTAACTGAAATAACTACATCTAATGGAATTACTAAAATTCCAGAAGATGGTATTATTCCTGGAGGAAACAGTGGACAAGATACTATTTATAGAATTTTGAAAAAAGCTAGAGAATATAATGAAGATGAGGACATTGTTTTAATTCATGATGGTGTTAGACCAATTGTTACTAAAGAAGAAATATCAAATAATATTAAAAGTGTTGAAGAATATGGTAGTGCTATTACATGTATTCCATTTACAGAAACTCCTATATATAGTGAAAAAGGTGAAATTATAGATAAGACTTTCGATAGAAAAACTATATATAGAGGGGTTGCTCCTCAAAGTTTTAGACTAGGGCATATTATTGAAGCTCATGAAAAAATCAGAATAAATGATTCAAATTATGAGGGTATATACAATGGAAGTTCAATAGTGGATTCCGCGTCATTAATGACTGCAGCTTTTAATGAAAAATGCCACATAGTTAAAGGTAATCCAAATAATATGAAAGTTACAACAACTGGAGATTACTTTGCATTATTAGGTATATTACAATCCAATGATATAGAAAATTATTTCTACGGAAAAACAAATAATGAGATTTTATTAAACCCTGCAATGGAAGAAGCTAAAAATATTAAGAAAAGAAAAATGGTATTAAATAATACAGAAAGTAAAAGTGATAATAATGATAATAAATAAGATAATTGATGAAGATGTTAGTCAAATAATTGATGAAAATAATGGCTTAAGAGAGTTATATGGAAAAACTGTAATGATAACAGGAGCTTCTGGGATGGTAGGTAGTTATTTTGTTTATACTTTAATGAAACTAAACGAAGATTATAATGCAGATATTACTGTTATTCCATTAATTAGAAATAAAAATAAGTTAAAAAAAGAAGTCCTTAGTAAAAAATATGTAATACCTATAGAGCAAGATGTTATTGAGCCTATTGAGTATATTGATAATATAGATTATATAGTTCATGCTGCAGGACCAGCTAGTCCTAAAATAATGAGAGAACATCCTGTTGAAACTAATTTTGCTAATACTATAGGAACAGCTAATACTTTAAAGTTAGCCAAAGAAAAAAATGCTAAAGGGTATTTATTTATATCTTCAAGAGAAATATATGGTCAACCATCCAAAAATCAAAGAATTTTTATAGAAAATGGCCCTTTAGGACAAGTAGATCCTCTAGTTCCAAGAAATGGTTATGCGGAAGGTAAAAAAGCAGCTGAAAACATGTGCGCAGGTTTTAGAGAAGAATATGGTCTAAATACTAAAATTGTGAGATTAGCACATACTTATGGTCCTGGCATGAGCGTAGATGATGGGAGAGTACAAGCAGACTTTTTAAGAAACATATTAAATGATGAAGATATAGTGTTAAAAAGTGATGGTTCATCAATTAGAACTTACACTTATATTAGCGATGCAATATCTGCTATGTTTAAAGTATTACTAAAAAGTTGTGATATTGTCTATAATATAGCTGATGAAAGAAATGAAACATCTATAAAATCATTAGCAGAAACAATGGTGAATATCTACCCAGAAAAGGGATTAAAATTGGTATTTGATATACCAAATGAAATAAATAAAGGTGTCGCAGCTTTTACTTTAGGAATATTGTCTACAGACAAAATAAGAGATGAATTGAACTGGGAACCAAAGTATTCTATTAAAGAAGGTTTTAAAAGAACTTTAGAATATTTAAAAATGGAAAAAGTTAATGAAAAATCAATAATAAAAAAATTAATTAAAGAGTAGGAATACTCTTTTTTTTATTCATAAAATATGATAAAATTATATTAATAATAATACTAGTCAGGGGGACTATTATATGAAGCAAAAGGAACGTAATTCGAATTTTGAATTGATGAGAATTGTATCGATGTTTATGATAATTCTTTGGCATATGTATATATATGGAGGAATTAGAGATAGAGGTGTAGTACAAAATCCATCGCTTCAAGTAATATTCAATTTTTTATATTGCGTTTATATGGTACATGTCAATTCTTTTATTTTATTAACAGGTTATTTTCAATTTGATAAAAAGATTAAACCTAGTAAAATTGTATCTATAATAGACATGAGTCTTTTTTATAAAGTGATTTCAATGATAGTTTTTACATTGTTAGGATTAATAACTGTTTCAAAACTTGATGTTATTCAAAATTTATTTCCTTTTGAATTAAACTTAAATGATTCACATTGGTTTATAAGGTATTATATATTTTTATATTTGTTAATTCCTTTTATTAATATATTAATAAAGAATTTAAACAAAAAGGATTATAAAAAATTATTGATTATTCTTACATTTGTTTTCTCGATTATTCCTTTTATAACAGGTAATAAATCCTTAGAAAATAATGGTTATACATTATACCATTTTATTTATATTTATTTAGTTGGTGCGTATTTAGGAAAATATAAAATTAATAAAAGCGATATTGTTAAAAAGATTCCTGTAAATTTATATAGAATTATACTTATATTAATTATCTTTTTATGTGCAATATCTAACTATAATATGAATGTAACTTGTAATCATTTAAAAGGATTAAACTCTATATTTAACGAAATTTTTGGCAATTTTATTAATATGTTTAATAAATATAGTAATCCAATTGTTATATTACAATCAATATCATATTTCTTACTATTTGAAACATTTGATTTTAAATCAAAAATAATTAATAGAATATCTGCTTTAACTTTAGGAATATATTTAGTACATTTCGACTTCAATGTTAGAAATAATATCTTTATATTCTTAAAGATAGATGGTGGACCATATCATTCATATAAATATTTATTATATTATTTTGCAATAGGAGTTCTAATATTTGTTTGTTCAGGAATAATAGAATTTGTTAGACAATTAATAATGAAATTTATTAAGAAACGAAAAATAACACAAAGATTTGAAAATAAAATCAGTTCTTTTGTAGATAGTTTAAAATTTAAAGAAAGTAATATTAAAGAATAATATTACTTTTTTATGTTATAATTTAGTTATAAGAGGAGGCTACATTATGAGTAAAGTTTTAGTCACAGGTGGTGCAGGTTATATTGGATCACATACAGTGGTTGAATTATTAAATAGAGGAGACGAAGTTGTTATTATTGATAACTTTTCTAATAGTAATAAAGATGTATTAGATAGTATTAGAAAAATAACAGGTAAAGATTTTAAATTTTATGAAATAGATTATTTAGATAAAGATAAAGTAGAAAAAGTATTTGAAGAAAATGAAATAGATTCTGTTATTAATTTTGCTGGTTTTAAAGCAGTAGGTGAATCAGTTGAAAAACCATTAGAGTATTATCATAATAATATAGGAGGAGCAGTTATTCTTCTTGAAGTTATGAAAAAATATAATGTTAAGAAGTTTGTATTTTCATCTAGTGCAACAGTATATGGAGATCCTGAAATAATTCCAATTACAGAAGAATGTAAGATTGGTGGCACAACTAATCCATATGGAACAACAAAACTATTTATAGAACAAATTTTGCAAGATTTATATGTATCAGATAATACATGGGATATATGTATTCTTAGATATTTTAATCCAGTTGGTGCGCATGAATCAGGATTAATTGGAGAAGATCCTAAGGGTAAACCAAATAATCTAATGCCATACATTACTAAGGTAGCCGCAGGTATACTACCTGAATTATCAGTATTTGGTAATGATTATGATACTAAAGATGGTACAGGTGTTAGAGATTATATACATGTTGTAGATTTAGCAAAAGGCCATTTACTAGCGCTAGATAAATTAGATAAAGAAAATAAAGGAATATTTATTTATAACTTAGGAACTGGTAATGGGTATAGTGTTTTAGAAATGATTGAAGCATTTAAAAAAGTTAATAATGTAGATGTTCCATATAAGATTGTAGAGAGAAGACCGGGTGATATCGCTACATGTTATTCAGACCCATCTAAAGCAGAAAAAGAATTAGGTTTTAAAACAACTAAAACATTAGAAGATATGTGCCGTGATGGATGGAATTATCAAAAGAATAAGATGTAAAGTAAAACAAATATGTTTAATCATATTTGTTTTTTTGTGATATATTTAAAATAGAGGTGAAAGAAATGGAAAATAAAAAAAGTAATGCAGGATGGATAATATTAACAATAGTATTATTATTAATTATTGGTGGATTATCATTTATCATATTAAAAGATAAAGGAATAATTAAAATAGGAAATAATACAAAAGAAACTACTAAAACAGAAACAAAAGTAGAAGAAAAAACTAAAAAAGAAAGTAAGAATGAAGAATTAGATGAATCTAAAATTATATATTCAGGAGAAGTTTTAAGAGAAGATAAAGACTTTGGAAAAGTAACTTTTGGTGGAAAAGAAGTTAATATTAAGTACTCTAAAAATGCTGGTGAATATGAAGAAGGAAGATTATATATTGGGGATAAATATTTAGATTTTCTTAACATGAGTTTAAGTAATATTGCAATTATGGGAGATTATTTGGTTGTAGGAATTGACCAAGATGGTTATAGATTTGAGTTATATGATCATGATTTGAAATTAGTTAATAAATATGGAAGTTCTTTAGGTTTATTAACAGATACAACACCTAAAACTGAAAATTGGATAATAGACAATAATAATTTGATATATTATGAATGTAATGTTGATAACACTAGTAGTACAAATTTTAAATTAGATACTTATAATTTAAAGATTGACGGATCTAAAGTTGAAAGCGTATTATTAGAAACTAACCAAGGAGTTAACTGTACTGCTCAAAGATAAAAATGTAAGGCAAATGCTTTACATTTTTCTTTTATCTACTTGTAAAAAAAGTGTTTTTTGTGTTATAATTCAATATGTTTGATACTAAGGAGGGTTTTTGGATGGCTAAGTATGACGAACATTCGATTAAAATTTTAGAGGGATTAGAAGCTGTTAGAAAAAGACCTGGTATGTATATAGGTTCTACAGATAAGAGAGGATTACATCATTTAGTTTGGGAAATTGTAGATAACTCTATAGATGAAGTAATGAATGGTTATGGTGATTCAATTAAGATTACCTTACATAAAGATGGATCAGTTAGTGTCCAAGATAATGGTAGAGGTGTACCAGTAGGTAAGCATGAATCTGGTAAAAGTACAGTAGAAGTTATTTATACTGTTCTTCATGCTGGAGGAAAATTTGAAGAAGGTAACTATAAAGTTTCTGGTGGTCTTCATGGTGTAGGTGCATCAGTAGTTAATGCTTTATCTAGTTATATGATTGTTAACTCTAGAAGAGATGGAAAAGAATATAGTATTAATTTTAAAGACGGTGGACAAAAAGTATCTAAATTAGAAGAGGTAGGTAAAACTAATAAAACAGGAACAACAGTTAGATTCTTACCTAATAAAGATATTTTTAGTACAACAGATTTTTCATTTACTTTAATATGTGAACGTATGCAAGAGTCTGCATTCCTTTTAAAAGGATTAACTGTAGAAGTAATAGATGAAATAAAAGGAAGAGAAGCTAAATATCATTATGATAATGGTATTAAGTCTTTTGTTGAATATATAAACGAAGATAAAACTCCAATAAATAATATTCTTCATTTTAAAGGATCTAAAGACGGAATTGAAGTAGAAATTGCAATGCAATACACTGATTCTTATAATGAAAATATAGTATCATTTGTTAATAACGTTAAAACTGCTGATGGAGGTTCTCATGAAGTAGGATTTAAGAGTGCCTTAACTAAAGCATTTAATGATTATGGAAGAAAGAATAACTTCTTAAAAGCAAAAGATAAGAACTTTGAAGGTGGAGATGTTAGAGAAGGTTTAACTGCAGTTATATCTTTAAAAGTACCTGAAGCATTACTTCAATTTGAAGGACAAACTAAAGGAAAACTAGGAACTCCAATAGCTAAACCAGTAACAGAAAATATAACTTTAGAAAACATGCAGTTCTATTTAGAAGAAAATAAAGATAGCGCTGTTAATATTATTAATAAAGCTTTAAAAGGAAAAATGGCAAGAGATGCTGCTAGAAAAGCAAGAGATGAAGCAAGAAAAAGTACAGGTACTAAAAAAGAAAAGAATATATCTGATAAACTTGCTCCAGCATCACGTCATGATGCTTCTAAAAACGAATTATTCATAGTAGAGGGTGATTCAGCAGGAGGTTCAGCTAAATCAGGTAGAGATAGATCATATCAAGCAATACTTCCTTTAAGAGGTAAAGTATTAAATACTGAAAAAGCATCACTAGATGATGCATATAAGAATGCTGAAATAAATACTTTAATATATACAATAGGTGCAGGTGTAGGAGCAGACTTTAATATAAAGAACTGTAACTATGATAAAGTAATAATAATGACCGATGCCGATGTTGATGGATGTCATATTCAAGTATTATTAATAACATTCTTCTATAGATATATGAAACCACTTATAGAAGAAGGAAGATTATATATCGCATGTCCTCCTTTATATAAAGTTAAATTTAATAAAAAAGAAGAAGTATATGTATATTCAGATGAAGAATTAAAAGAAATAACTAAAGGTAAAACTATGGAAGACCTTCAAAGATATAAAGGACTTGGTGAAATGGATGCAGAACAACTTTGGGATACAACAATGGATCCAGCAAAAAGAACTCTTATAAGAGTAAATATTACTGATGCAGTACTTGCTGAAAAAAGAGTATCTGTTCTTATGGGAGAAAAAGTAGAACCAAGAAAAGCATGGATAGAGGAAAATGTCGAATTCTCTTTAGAAGACGACTATCAAATTAAGTAGGTGATATTATGGCAAGAAAAAAAGAGACAGAAGAAATATTACAAAAAATTAATGATTATGCCCTAGAAGAAATAATGGGTGATAGATTTGGTAGATATGCTAAAGAGATTATTCAAGATAGAGCTATACCAGATGTAAGAGATGGTTTAAAACCAGTTCAAAGAAGAATATTATATGGAATGTATAAGGGTAAAAATACCTATGATAATAAATATAGAAAGAGTGCAAGAGCAGTCGGAGATATCATGGGTAAATACCATCCACATGGTGATTCATCAATATATGATGCAATGGTAAGAATGAGCCAAGATTGGAAAATGATGACTCCTTATGTAGATATGCATGGTAATAATGGATCTATGGATGGAGATTCAGCTGCGGCAATGCGTTATACTGAAGTAAGATTATCTAAGATCGCAGGTGAAATACTTAAAGATATAGAAAAAGATACTGTTGAAATGGCACCTAACTATGATGATACAGAACTTGAACCAACAGTATTACCTTGTAAATTTCCAAACCTTTTAGTTAATGGTGCAACAGGTATTTCTGCAGGTTACGCAACAGATATTCCGCCTCATAATCTAAGTGAAATAATTGATGCAACTGTTCTAAGAATAGATAAACCAAAATGCACATTAGACGATGTATTAGAAATAGTACAAGGTCCAGATTTTCCAACTGGTGGTATTGCATGCGGTAAAGATGAAATAAGAAAAGCATTAGATACAGGTAAAGGAAAAGTAGTAGTTAAATCTAAATATCATATCAATACTGAAAAAGGTAAAAACCAAATCATAATAACTGAAATACCTTATGAAGTTAATAAGGCAGCTTTAGTTAAAAAGATGAATGATATTAGAATAGAAAAGAAAATAGATGGTATTAATGAAGTAGTAGATTCTACATCTAGAGGAGAATTAATAATTACTATTGATCTTAAGAAAGATGCTAATACAGAGTTAATACTTAATTATTTATTAAAGAATACTGATATGCAAGTTACATATAACTATAATATGATTGCAATCGTAGATAGAAGACCAAAAGAAGTAGGTATTATAGATATATTAGATGCATATATAAATCATCAAAAAGAAGTTATAACAAGAAGAAGTAAATTTGATTTAGCTCATGCTAAAGCAAGATATCATATAGTAGAAGGTCTTATTAAAGCTATATCTATATTAGATGAAGTTATTAAGACTATTAGAGCAAGTAAAAATAGAGCGGATGCTGTAGAAAACTTAGTTAAAGAATATGATTTTTCTCATGAACAAGCAGAAGCTATTGTTAAATTACAATTATATAGATTAACTAATACAGATGTTGTTTCTCTAGAAGAAGAACTTGCTAATCTTACAAAAGTAATTGAAGGATTAGAAGCATTACTTTCTGATGAAAAGAAATTAATGAAACAAATTAAGAAAGAATTACTTGAAATTAAGAAAGAATATGGTGAAGATAGACGTACTGAAATAGTTGATGAAGTAGAAGAAATTAAGATAGATCAAGAAGCATTAATTCCTAAAGAAGACGTTGTAGTAGCGGTTACTAAAGAAGGATATGTAAAAAGAGTTTCAAAAAGAAGTTATAATTCATCAAATGATGAAGATATTACTTTAAAAGAAAATGATTATATAATTGGTCTATATGAAATGAATACTTTAGATACTTTATTAGTATTTACTAATATAGGAAATTATTTATATGTACCTGTTCATGAACTTCCAGATATGAAGTGGAAAGATATGGGTAAACATATTAGTAATGTAATTACTATTAAAGATGATGAAAAAGTAGTATATTCTATGCCAGTATATGATTTTGACCACAAAGAGGTTATAACTATATTTAGTAAAAATGGTATGGTAAAACGTAGTAATTTAGCTGATTTCAAGGTACAAAGATATAATAAACCAATATCTTGTATGAAACTTAAATATGATGATGAAATAGTTAATGTTACTTCAAGTCCATATACAGAAGTATTTATCGCAACAAGTAATGGTTATGGTTTATGGTATAATGCATCTGAAATACCAGTTGTAGGTGTTAAAGCCGCAGGTGTTAAAGCTATTAAACTAGATAATGACTTTGTAGTATCTGCAGAAATCTTTAATAAGGATTCTGAATATATAACTGTATTTACAGATAAAGGTACTGCAAAAAGAGTTAAATTAACTGAAATGGAAAAATCATCAAGAGCGAGAAAAGGATTATTATTAATAAGAATGATTAAGACTAATCCACACAAAATAATAAGCGCTATGATTACTAATACAAAAGATATGATTGGTATGCTTAATATTAAAGATATAACTATATTAAAAAACTCTGAAATAACAATCGCTGATAGATATTCAACTGGTAGTACTATTTCAAAGGTTAGAATAGTTAGTATATTTAATGTTAAAGAATTAGAAAACAAAGATGATATCAAAGAAGTAGAAGTAAAAGAAGAAGTAAAAAAAGAAGTTAGTTTAAAAGAAATAGATGAAGAAATACTAACTATAGATGATTTTCTAGATGATTTTAAAATAGAATAAAAAGACTAGTAATGCTAGTCTTTTTTTAGTGGAATAAAAAAATGACACCTAGATTTATAATCTAAATGTCTAACCCAAAATAAGGTAGGCATTAATAAAATGCTTCCTTAAATAAATTATATCATAATACTAGTTTTTTACAATTATTTTTCTCTTTATAGAGGAATTTTTTTTCTTTGCGTCTAATAAAACTATTGGAAGCAAAGTAATTGGTGTCTACCTCATTCTATAAGAAAGGAGGTTAAACATGAAAAAGAGAGATTATATAATATCTATTCTTAGATACACCTCTCTTCTTATTCTATATATAATAATACTAGTTTTAGTAATAAAAAAATGACACCTAAGTCTTAAGACTTAAATGTCTATCAAAAAAACTTTTGGTAGGCATTAATGAAATGCTTCCCTTAAATAAATTATAGCATATTTAAATAAAAAGTAAACTTTAAAAATATATATTTACTAATTAAAAAAAATAATTTATAATTATAACTAGGAAAAGGAGAGAAGATTAATGAGTGGTTTATTTGGAAGTGTTTCATTTTGGATTATTTTAGTTTTAGTATTAATCGTATTATGGATTATTATTACTGCTAATAAATTAACTAGAAAGAGAATGAAGGCTGAACAAGCATTTGCTGATATGGATGTTTATTTAACTCAAAGATATGATTTAATACCAAATCTTGTATCTACAGTTAAAGGTTATAGTAAACATGAAAAAGAAACATTTGAAGCAGTTGTTAAAGCTAGAAATGCAGCAGTTAGTGCTACTGACATGAACGCTAAAATCGACGCTGATAATAATGTTACTGAAGCTATTGGAAAATTATTTGCTTTAGCTGAAGCTTATCCAGAATTAAAAGCAAATGAAAACTTTGTTAAGTTACAAGATAGTCTAGAATCAGTTGAAAAAGATCTTGTTGGTGCTAGAAGATACTTCAATGCAGCAGCACAAGCTTATAACTTTGCAACTAAAGTTATTCCAGATTGTATAGTAGCAAAAATCTTTGGATATCAACCAATGAGTATGTTTACTGCTACAGAAGATCAAAGACAAAATGTTAAAGTAGATTTTGAAAATTAATAAGGAGAATAAAGATATGAAGAAGAAAATTTTAAGTTTACTTTTTATATCTTTTTTTCTTTTTATGCCATTTATGGTAGTAAATGCTTATGACATAGAAGAAAAAAATGATATAGATACAACTTTAAAAGCGTCTAGTGGTTATTATATAAATAATTATGATGTTAAGATGGATGTTAAAGAAAATCATGTTATAGATATAACTGAAACTATTAAAGTTATTTATACTGTTAGTTATAAACATGGTATTAAGAGATTTATACCATATAAAAACAGCTATTATAGAATAGTTGATGGAGAAGAAGTTAAGACAACAGAAAAGTCTAGAATAAAAAACATTTCAGTTAATAATAAATATACAAAAGAAAGAGAAAATGGTGAATATATTCTTACTATAGGTGATGCGAATCATTATGTTGAACCTAATAAATTATATACATATGTAATTAAATATACATATGATGCTGGTGATGACTTAATAGATGAATATGATGATTTATATCTAAATATTATAGGTACTAATTGGGATACTTTTATTAGAAACGTAACATTTACTATTAATATGCCTAAGGAATTTGATAAGACATTAATAAATTTCCCAAATGGTTATTATGGTAGTAACAGATATGATAATGTTAAATATGAAATAAATGGGACTACTATAACTGGTTATATGGAAAGAAATTCATTTGGAACAGCATTAGGTTCTAATCAAGGATTAACTGTTAGAATAGAATTACCAGAAGGATATTATGTTAATGAAAGAGTTAATCATGATTATACTAAGTTATTTTTACAAATTATTATTGCTGTAACAGGATCATTAATATTCTTATCTACTTTTTTATTAGTTAAATATGGAATTAGAAAAAAAGAATTAAAAATAGTTGAATTTAGTTTACCAGATTATACTTCTGCAGAAGCAGGATATGTATATTATGGAATGACTAAGACTAATCAAATAGTTTCATTAATTATATGGCTTGCGAGTAAAGGTTTCTTAAAAATAATTGAAGATGGAAAGAAAAAATTTTCATTAAAGAAGACAGAAATTGACCCAGGTGATAAAATGCCAAATTATGTTTTAACAACATATAATGGTTTATTTAAAAAAGCTAATGAATATGGAGTTGTAAAGAGTACTCAATTACAAGATAAGTTTTATACTTCATTACAAAGTGCTATTAGTCAATTAGGAAAATCTCATAAGATTTTTAATGATTCACATTATTTGCTATATGCATTTTATGTATTTGCTTTCTTTGTATCAGTTCTTATTTATCCAATTTTAAGTACAGGTTTTACTTTTAGAATTAAATATTTTGGTGAATTAAGATCTATGGCAATAACATTAGCAGTTATTTCATCAATAATAAGTGTAGTTTATATGTTCTTTAATAGAAAGAGAACAGAAGAAGCTGAAAAAGAATACGCTAAAGTCGCTGGCTTTAGAGAATTCTTATTAACAGTTGAAAAAGATAAGTTAGAAACATTAGTTGAAGAAACTCCAACTCTTTTCTATGATATATTACCATATGCATATGCGCTTGGAGTATCAGATAAATGGAGTAAGAAGTTTGAATCAATTACAATGTCTCCACCTGATTGGTATTTAGGATCAAGCATAGATACATTTAATGTTACTAGATTTAGTAATAATTTAAATAGTACTATGTCACATGCAAGTGCGGCAATGGTATCTAGACCATATGAATCATATTCTGGTTCATCTGGTGGTGGACACTTCTCTGGTGGTGGAGGATTCTCCGGCGGCGGAGGCGGCGGCGGAGGAGGCTCAAGCTGGTAATAAATTAATAATTCTTTCATATTATTAATTAGAGGTAATAATGATGAAAGAAGAATTTAAACAGTTTGTGAGTTCTCATCCAGAACTAATTAAATATGTTAATAATAAACAAATGACTTGGCAAAAGTTTTATGATATCTATTCTTTGTATGGGGATAAAAAAGATGTTTGGGATCAATATTTTAAAGAAGATGATAAAACTTCTGTGACAGATATTGTTAATATGATAAAGAATATGGATATAGATACATTACAGAAGAATATATCTACTATAAATAAAGCTTTATCATTTGTTAGTACACTACTATCTAAAGAAGAAGTAAAAGAATCTTATACACCAGTACCTTTATATAAGAAATTTGAAGATTAATGAATTTAGATACTCAATTTAAAATAAAAAGTAATCCGTTACTTCAAAGATATATAAGAGAAAATTCATACTGGTATAAGTTATTAAATAGAGATCCTAGTTTGATAAATAAAATGATAGATAATATGAAGATAGATTATAAAATGACTTTTGAAGATAAAATAGATGATTTGAATAATAAAATGAATTTAATTAAAATGTTTATGGAAACAATGAAGTAGGTAATAATATGATAGAAGAAAAACAAAAAGATATATTAAAAGAATTAGATAATTCTTATGAAATAAAAAGATTTAAAGAATTAGAAAAAATAATAAAAAATAATACTAAATATCAGAATTTAATAGATGAATTTGAATTGAATAAGAATGAATATATTAAAAAGAATATTCTTAATGATGAAACAATTAAATTAAGAAAAAAGTTGTTTGAAATAGATGAAATTAAAGAATATGCTAAATTAGAAACTGATATTAGATTGTTTTCTAAAAGGGTAAGCGATATTATCTCTTCAGTTGTTGACAAAGAAAAGTGTTAAAAAATAAAGGTAATTATTAATAATTATCTTTTTTTATGATATAATTTTTAAAGGAAGTGATTTTAATGATTCAAAAACAAAAAGGCACATATGATATGCAAGGAGAAATGGTTGAAAAATATAATTACTTAAAAAGAATATTTCAAGACCTAATGAATGAATATAATATTAAGTATATTGATACTCCAATATTTGAAAGTTCAGATTTATATCATAGAGGTGTTGGTGAAACAACAGATATAGTAACTAAGGAAACTTATGATTTTAAAGATAGAGGAGATAGAAATATTACTTTAAGACCAGAAGGAACTGCGGGTATAGTTAGAAGTGTTATTGAAAATAAACTATATACTACATTACCAATAAAGTTATGGTATGAAGGACCAATGTTCAGATATGAAAGACCTCAATCAGGTAGATATAGACAATTTAGACAAGCAGGAGTAGAAATATTTGGAGATCCAACTCCACTTATGGATGCGAATGTTATTTCTATTATGGTTAAATTCTATGAAAGAATAGGTTTAAGAGGTATTAAAGTAAGAATTAATTCTATTGGTAATAAAGAATCTAGAGAAAATTATAGAAATGCTTTATTAGAACATTTTAAACCATATTTAAATGATTTATGTGAAGATTGTCAAAATAGATATGAAAAGAATCCTTTAAGAATATTAGATTGTAAAGTTGATTCTGATAAAGAATGTATGAATACTGCACCTAAGATAGTAGATTATTTAGATGAAAAATCTAAAAAACACTTTGATGATGTTTTAAAATATTTAGATTTAATGGATATTAAATATAAGATAGATGATAAATTAGTTAGAGGTTTAGATTATTATACAGATACTGTATTTGAAGTAGAAGCTGAAATAGAAGGCTTTGGTTCTCAAAATGTAATAGGTGCAGGAGGAAGATATAATAATCTTGTTGAAAATATGGATGGACCTAGTGTACCAGCTGTTGGTTTTGCATTTGGTATAGAAAGAATTATAAATGCATTAGATGCTGAAGATGTAAAAGTAATAAGTGATAATTCATTAGATTGCTATGTTATACCAGTTTCTGAAAATGAATTAGAAAATGCTGTTATGTTAGTTAATAATTTAAGAGACAATGCATTCTCAGTAGATATGGATTACACTAATAAAAAGATGCCTGCTAAATTTAAAGAAGCAGATAGATATAATGCTAAGTTTATAATAATTATAGGTGAAGAAGAAGTAAAAAATAATAAATTAACAATAAAAGATAATTTAACTAAAGAGGAAGTTAAAGTAGAAAGAGATAATCTTATTGATTATTTAGATGTTAATATTTAATGAAAAGAATAGAATTAATAGAAAACTATTTAGATGAATTGTTTCAAGATCCTAAATGTGAATTAAACTATTCTAAAGATTATGAATTACTAATATCAGTAATGTTATCCGCACAAACTACAGATAAAAGAGTTAATGAAGTAACTAGTGTTTTATGGAATAGATATAATTCATTAGAAGATTTAAAGAATGCAGATCTAAATGATTTAAAAAATATATTAAGACCATTAGGTAATTTTAATAAAAAAGCTTTCTTTACTAAGGAAATCGCAACTATGATTGTGGATAAATATAATGGAGTTATGCCAAGAACTAGAAAGAAACTAGAATCTCTTCCTGGAGTAGGAAGAAAAACAGTTAATGTAGTTTTTGCAGAACTAAATATAGAGCCACAGATAGCGGTTGATACTCATGTAGAAAGGGTATCAAAAAGATTAGATATGGCTAAATCAGAAGATGATGTCTTAGAAATAGAAAGACGTTTAAGAAAAATATTTAAAAGAATAAATTGGAGTAAAAGACATTTACAATTAGTATTATTTGGTAGATATTATTGTAAGGCAATTAATCCAATGTGTAATGAATGCAAATTAAAAGAGATTTGTAAGTATAATAAAACAACAAGAAAGTAGGAGATTATAGATGCCAAGATTTGAATTAGAAGATAATCTTGAATTAAAACAATATTTAAATTATATATTAAGTGATGAAAATGAAAACGAAATACTTGATAGTATTGTTAATAATGATACAGATAAGTTATGGAACTTTGTAATGCGTTATAAATTAATTGCGCATTTATTAGATAAAAAAGAATTAAATGATCCAGAATTAGCGTATTTAACAGGAAAGTTCTTAGGATATTATAAAGCGGTAGAAAAGTTATTTAATAAGTATAAATCTAAAAAAGAATTTGAAGAAAAACTAGGTAGTTTAATCGCAAAAGATGGAAGAGTATTAGATTTATTATCAGATTTATATATGATACCTTCTTTATCTGATACTTCTATTGTAGAAAAATATGATAAAGATATTCCAAAAAAATTAAAAAAAGCAGAAGTTATAAAAACAATAGAAAGTCCTGTAGAAAGATTCTATATGCTTACTGATGATACAAGATTATATATGAAAAACCGTTATTATAGTGGTATAGAAACAGAAGAAGAAATTAGAGAAGATTCAAATAAAGAAAGTGTACGAGCAAGAACACTTTACTTATTAAGAAAACAAAATAAAAAAGGAGGACAAAATGAAAAGAACTTTAATTAATAATTTAGTAGAAAATGAAGAGACTAAAGTATCAGGTTGGGCTAAAAAAGTTAGAGATACTAAATATATGATATTTGTAGTACTTGAAGATAGAACTGGTTCTATTCAAGTATCTATAGATAAAGAAAATAATAAAGATATAGTAAAAGATATGGAAGGTATTTTACCTGATTCAGTATTAGAATTTGAAGGTAAAATGGTTTTATCTGAATATGTTAAACAAGGTGGTAAAGAATTTTTACCAACTAAAGTAAATAGATTATCTAAAGCAGAAGCATTACCTTTAGAAGATAACGCTAATATAGATACAAGATTAGATTATAGATGGTTAGATTTAAGAAGTAAAAAGAATAATATAATGATGAAAGTACAAAGTGAATTTGTTAAAGGTATGAGAGAATTCTTATATAATAATGATTTTACTGAAATACATACACCAAAATTAATTGGTACTGCATCTGAATCAGGATCAGAAGTATTTGAAGTAGATTATTTTGATAGAAAAGCATATCTTGCTCAAAGTCCACAATTTTATAAACAAATGGCTATCGCATCTGGTTTAGAAAGAGTATTTGAAGTTGCGCCAGCATTTAGAGCGGAAAACTCTAATACATATAGACATGCGACAGAGTTTACTTCATTTGACTTAGAATTTGCGTATCCTGATTCTATAGAAGATATTATGTCTTTAGAAGAAGATTTATTAATCGCAGGTTTAACTAGTGTTAAAGAAAAATATGAAAATGAAATAAATGAATTATTTAATACAGAAGTTATTATTCCAACTAAACCATTCCCAAGAATTAAACTAGAAGATTTATATAAAGAATTACATGAGAGATATGGTTATGAAATTCCAACTGAAGATATTGGTGATATGAATAATGAAACAGAAAAATTAACTACAAAATTTGCTTTAGAAGTATATGGTTCAGAATTTATATTTGTAACAAATTATTCAAAAGCTAAAAGACCATTCTATCATATGAGAGATAATGACACTCCAATAGGTTATGACCTTATTTGGAGAGGTACTGAAATAACAACAGGTGCAGTTAGAGAACATAGATATGATATCTTAAAGAAACAAGCAGAAGAAAAAGGATTAAAGAAAGATGTTGAGTTCTATTTAGAATTCTTTAAATATGGTTGTCCTCCACATGGTGGATTTGCGTTAGGAGTAGATAGATTAACTATGCTTCTATTATGTATTCCATCATTAAAAGAAGAAATGTTTGTGTTTAGAGGACCAAATAGATTAAATCCATAAAAAAGTAAAGAAAAACTTTACTTTTTTTTATTTTGTATAGTATAATTAAAGTACCTATAAGAAAAGTAGCGTACATAAAACCCACTAAAATAACGATAAGGGAATCAGAATTAGTAGACGGTGTTGAATACTTATTCATTGAGTAAGGCTCCTAATGTCTATTATGGGATGCCCACCTGCACATACGTGTAGGTTTATCGATGCTGCTGGCTTATAGGCTTTTTTATTTTAAAGAGGTCTTATATGTTTGAAAGATTAGAAAGAATAATTGGAAAAGAAAAAATAGAATTATTAAATAAAAAGAGAATATTAGTTATTGGACTAGGTGGAGTAGGAGGAATGGCTTTAGAAACTCTTATTCGTAATGGTATAGAAGATATTGTTATAGTAGATAAAGATACTATAGATATAACTAATAAGAATAGACAAGTAATTGCGTTAGATTCAAATATTGGAGAATATAAAACAGATGCTTTTGAAAAAAGAATACTAGATATTAATAGTAATGTGAAAATAACTAAAATAACTGATTATATTAATGAATCTAATATAGAATTATTATTTGATACAAATCCAGATTATATAATAGATGCTTGTGATACAGTAAGTACTAAAGTACTTATAATAGAAGAATGTTTAAAAAGAAATATTAAATTTATCTCTTCTATGGGTATGGGCAAAAAATTAGATATATCTAAATTAGAAATAACTGAGATTAGTAAAACTAGTTATGATAAACTTGCTAAAGTAATTAGAAAAAGATTAAGAGATGATAAAGTAATAGGTAAAGTACCAGTATTATCTTCTAAAGAACAACCAATTGATACTAAAGAAGAAATAGGTAGTTATTCACCTGTTACTATGAGCGCAGGTATATATCTAGCAGATTATGTCATTAAGAAAATAATAAATATGGAGGAATAAAAATGAATTATACCTATTATAACAAATTAAAAAGTATTAATCTAAATAATAGAAAAAAACTACATAAGTATATTAACGATGAAATCTTTTTATTGAATCATAAAACAAAAAACTCTATATGGGGAAAAACAAAGGCCCAACAAAAATATATAAATCTTTTGAAAATAATAAAAGTATTAAATTACTTTTATTTAAAATTTATAATTAGAATGATGATAAAAATACTTGATATATCTTTTAATAAAAGGATAAGAGTTTTGTTTGCAGTTAATGAATATTCCGTTTTTCCAAGTGTTGATTCTCTATATAATGATATGAAAAAAAATAATAATTTTATTTGTGATTTAGTTCATATTCCTTTTACTCATGAGAACAAAAATAATAGTAATAATGAGATTGATTATTATAAGAAAATGGGTTATTCAGAAATAGTTGAATACAATGAATATAATCTAAAAGAAAAATCACCAGATATTATTATTTATTTAAAACCTTATGATTTGATTCCTGAGGAGTATTATATTGATCAAATTGAGACTGTAATAGATTATGTAATGTATATTCCGTATGGATTACATGCTGTAGATAGCGATATCATTATAAAGTATTCTTTTCAGTTACCAATAGAAGACAAAGCATGGTGTAATATTTCTTATAGTAATTACAATCAAAAATTAGCTGAAAAATATTCGAAAAATAAAGGAAAAAATTTTGCATTAGTGGGACATCCTAGAATGGACTTAATACATAGTGATTATTCTGATAGTGAAGACTATAAAGAAATAAAAAAAAGAGCAAATGGAAGAAAAATATTTCTATATGATCCACATCATGTTATAAAAGAAGAATATAAATGGGGAACATTTAAATTATACGGTTTAGATATATTTGAATACTTTAAAAAAAATAAAGATGTATTCTTATTATATAGGCCGCATCCACTATTGAAGGAATCATTAAAAAAAGAATATAAAGAGAATTCTGATTTTTTTAAAAGATATAATAAGTATTTAAAAGAAGAAAATATTTATTATGATAGTTCTGATAATTATTTGATTTCTATGCATATTTCAGATTTTTTAATAGCTGATGCAAATACGTTTGTGCCGGAATTCACATTATATAATAAGCCCGTAATTTATATTAAATATAAAGGTAATACCCTTATCAAGGATAAAGAGTTATTATCTATGATTTATAGTGCAAATAGTATAGATGAGATAATTAAACACATCAATAAACTAAAGAATGGGAAGGATAAATTAAAGAAAATAAGAGATAAGAAGATTAAAACTCATTTTTTCTATGATGAAAGTGAAAAAGTTTCCATTAAAATAATGAATATGATATTAAAGGAATTTAAAGGGATATGAATAAAGGAGATTAATATGGATAATAAGCAAGTAATTGGTTATACTACAGGTGTTTATGATTTATTTCATATAGGCCATTTAAATTTGTTAAAGAATGCAAAGGGATTGTGTGATAAATTAATTGTAGGAGTTACAGTTGATGAATTGGTAGAGTACAAGGGTAAACATGCTTTAATACCATTTGAAGATAGAATTGAAATTGTTAGATCAATTAAATATGTTGATGCTGCAATTCCACAATATGATATGGATAAACTTACAGTTTGTAAAAAATTAGGAGCATCATATTTATTTGTTGGTGATGATTGGTATGGAACAGACAAATGGAAAAAATATGAAGAGGAATTTAATAAAGAAGGCATAAAAATAGTATATTTTCCATATACAAAAGGGGTATCTTCTACTCAAATTACAAAAACATTAAAATTAGCAAGAAATGATGATCTTACAGAACTAAAGTAGGGAGGAAAAAAATGGTTGATAAAGATTTTTGTTTAAGTTCTTACATTGCATTAAGATACATATATGACGATAATATAAATTTTTTTGAAGGTATGAATCATAAAAATTACAAATTATTAGATGAGAGTGAAAGAGTTGAAGTGAAAACAGCTGAAGAAATAGATTTATATATAAAAGAAAGGGTAAAAGAATTATATAATAAATATAATAATATAGGTATACTATTATCAGGAGGAATGGATAGTGCAATATTATCTTCATATTTAAAACCTGGCAGCAACGCATACACATTTAGCAATTTAAATACTGATATATATAATTTAGATATTGAAAGATCAAAAAAATATTGTAAAAAATATGATTTAGTTCAACATTTTATAAATATAGATTTTGATGATTATAAAACCTATACACCTATAGTAATGGAAAGAAAATGTAGTCCTGTTCATTCAATTGAACCTCAAATATATAAGGCGGCAATAGAAGCAAAAAAAGATGGTGTAGAATTAATGATAATAGGTGACGCGGCAGATTACATTTTTGGTGGTATGGATAAATTACTATCAAAAGATTGGACATATGAAGGGTTTATAAAAAGATATATATCATTGGATCCAAGTTTAGTTTTAGAAAATCCAGTTAATATTAATGGAGTATTTGAACCATATAAAAAAGGAGATTCAATTGATTATTTGTCATTTATGAGTGGTCCAACGACAATAGAGAGTTACGGTTCATATGAAAATGCTTTTACTACAGCTAATCTATCATATTGTGATTTATATGAGAATTTCAAAATGAAAAACCCTTTAGATTTAAAAAGAATTAGAAATGGCCAATCAAAATATTTAATAAGAGATTTATACAAAATAAAATTTCCAGAATTTGAGATTCCTACAAAAATACCTATGCCTAGACCAGTTGATTATATATTTGAAAACTGGGAAGGACCAAAAAGGCATGAATTTAAAAAGAATATTCTAGTTAAAAAATTAACTGGTAATCAAAAATGGCAATTATGGTGTGCAGAAAAGTTTTTAGATAATCATGAATAAAAAACATGTGTAAAATGTTGACAAGTAATTTGGTAAGGTGTTAAAATTTAATTGCATGGTATAGGAGGGTTTATGGTAAAAGAAAGTATAGAAAACAAAGAAAAAAATATAAAAATACATCCTACTTCAATTGTGTATCCTAATGTGGTAATACATGATAATGTAGTTGTAGGCCCATATTGTATTATAGGAGAGCCAACTATGGGTTATTATAGGGATAGTGATAATCATGAATTCAAAAAAACTGAAATAGGAGAGAATTCAATTATAAGATCAAACACAATTATTTATGAAGGATGCAAAATAGGTGATAATTTTCAAACAGGACATCATGTAACAGTCAGAGAAGATAGTCAAATAGGTAATAATTGTTCTTTTGGAACACTATGTGATATTCAAGGAAAAGTAAAAATAGGAGATTTTGTTAGATTGCATTCAAATGTTCATATTGGACAATATACCGAAATAGATGATTATGTATGGATTTTTCCATATGTTGTTACGACTAATGATATGTATCCACCTATGGATAAATTGGAAGGTTGCAAAATAGGAAAATATGCTATTGTAACCACTGGATCAATATTATTACCAGGAGTAAAAATAGGTGAAAATACATTAGTTGCTGCAGGTGCTGTTGTAAGTAAAGATGTTCCAGATGGAAAAGTAGTAATGGGTGTTCCTGCAAAAATAAGAGGAAATGTTGAGGATATTCGAGATGAAGAAGGAAATCAAGTATATCCTTGGAAACAATTTTTAGAGGAATATAGAGGTTATCCATGGCAAAAAGAAGAGAAGAAAACAAAAAAATTAGTAAATACACAAAAAAATTCACAATAGTATTAACAAATTATAATGCAGAACAATATATTGAACAAGCAATAACTTCGATTGTTAATCAGACATATGATAAAATTGAATTAATAATTACAGACGATGCCTCTAAAAATTTTTCAAAAAACAAATTAGAAAAAAGAATTAAAAATATTAAAAATAGCAACATAGTAGATTTGAAATTTATAATTAATAAAAATAATATTGGTACTGTAAAAACTTTAAATAAAACGCTAAAGGAAATAACAGGAGAATATGTTCTCTTTTTTGCATCAGATGATATATTGGCTGATAAAAATACAATAAAAAACTATGTAGATTTGTTTGATAATAATGATAATTATAACATAATAACTTCAAATTGGATTTTGTGTGATGAAAATTTAAAAATAGAAAAAAATTTCAAAAGTAAGAATTATCTAAAAAAATTTAATAATAAAAGCGTTAAAAGAATCTTTTCTTCTTTATGCGAAACTAATTTGTTTGGTGCAGGATCTACATGTTATAAAAAAAAGATTTTCGAGAAGTATTCTTTTGATGAAACTTATAAGTATCTAGAAGATTGGCCTCTATGGCTTAAACTAACTAGAAATGGCGAAAGAATTTATTATGCTGATTTTGATGGATTATTACATAGATGTGGTGGCATTAGTTATAACAAAAATGTAAGTGAAGTAAAAAAAGAATTTTTTAAGGAAGTTTTATATCTGTATAGAAATTATATATTAAAAAATATTGATGATTTGGATAATAATTCAAGAGTAAAAATTATTAATTCATATTTATATAGTGCTAAATATTATTCAAAGTTTTTTGATGTTCAAAAAGATTATAAAGTAATTACTAATTATATAAATAATGATAAAAAATTTAAATTTAGTATGTATATATATTCAATTAGACCTTTATTTATCATTAAATATGAAGAGTTAATTAAATTAAATCCGAGTGTTCCTATCACATTTATTATCAATATTATAGTTGATTTTTTATTAGTAAATATTTTTAAAATTAACAATAAATATTATTTGTTTTTGTTAGTTATATTATTATATATAATTATTTACTATATTGTATGCACTTTTTTGAGCATCATGGCTTCAAAGCGAGGTAAGAATAATGGATAAATTTACAGTTATAATAACGCATTATAAACAAATGAATTATATTAAAGAATCAGTGTTATCTGTATTAAATCAAGAATATAGAAATATTGAATTAATAATTGCAGATGATGGATCACCAAATTTTGATAAAAAAAAGGTTGAAGGAATAATAAAAAAGTATAATAAAAAAAGATTTGAATATAAAATATTAGATTCTAAAAAAAATGTAGGAACGGTAAAAAACTTAAATAGAGCAGTTAAAGAAGCAACAGGTAATTACATTTTGTTTTTTGCTGCTGATGATAAATTATATGATACAAGAGTTATCAATAAATTTGTAGAAAAATTTAAAAACCAAAATATAAATGTAATAACATCACAATGCTTACTATATGATGAAAATTTAAAAAAATTGTATTGTAAATATGTAAATCCCATTAAAGCGTTTTTTATGAATAAAAAAAGTACTAGATACATTTACTATAAGATGGCTTGTGGGTGTCTTTATGGTTCTGGCGGAACTGCTTACAGAAATAAAGTGTTTAAGGATTATGGATTTTTTGATGAAAAATATCCGTTTGTTGAAGACTGGTCTTATTGGTTAAAAATACTTCGTCAAGGTGAAAAAATCTATTATTATAATTTTAATACATTATGTCACAGAGATGGTGGAATCAGTCATAGTGAATATACATCTGAAACTCTGCCAGCTCATGTTAAACAATATTACAAGGATATATTAAATATATACAACAATGAAATATTCCCTTTTTTTAATCAATTTAAATTTTATGAAAAATATAAAATCTTGATTCAATATCAAGAGACAGCATTGTATTATTCATCATTTTCACCAGATTTATTACATTACTTGAATATTTTTAATGAATTAAAAAATCAGACTAAAAGAATGTCGATTTTTTGGAAAATAACATTACTATATAGAAATTTTAATAAGTTTATTATAAAACGAATAAAAATATTGTTAAAATATAATAAAACGATAATATCAGTTTTTATTATATGGTTATTGTTTTCATTGTTTTTAACAAATAAACTAAGCATAAATAATAATTATATTATTTTATTATATATACTATCTTATTTTATTATTTATATTATAATGAATTTTATTGGGAATACAATAAAATTTATAAAACATCGAAAAACAGGAGGGTTAAATGTTTAATAGTGGATTATTTAAATTTAGACAAATTGGATCAAATCAAATAGAGGGTTTTGGAACACTAACACCTATTGAGTGTAATGTTGATATTCCTTTTGAAATAAAGAGAATATATTATATATACGACGTTGAAAATGATATTATTAGGGGAAAACATTCACACAAAAAGTTACATCAAATGTTAATATGTATTAATGGAAGTATAGATATTAAGTTAGAAAACTATTTTGGAAATGAGACTTATACTTTAAATGATCCATCAGTAGGTTTATATGTTGGTCCAGATAATTGGAGAGAGATGTATAACTTTACTGATAATGGAATTTTATTGGTCTTAGCTTCTGAGAGATATGACGAAAATGATTATATACGTGATTATGATGACTTTATTAGTTATAGTAATCAAAAATATGGTAAAGCTCCAAAAAAATATGTGTTAGGAAGGAATAAAGAATAGTATGAAAGTACCTTTTGCAGAACTTAAGACTTTACATAAAGAATTAAAAGGGGAAATACTACCAAAGATAGAAGAAGTATATAATAACGGTTGGTTTATAGCAGGAGAGAATGTTAATATTTTTGAGCAAGATTTTGCAGATTATTGTAATCGAAAGTATTGTATTTCTTGCGGTAATGGGTTAGAAGCACTTGAATTATCTTTATTAGGAAATAATATAGGTATTGGTGATGAAGTGATTGTTTGTTCCCATACTTTTATAGCAAGTGCCTTGGCTATATCTAAAACTGGAGCTACTCCAGTATTTGTTGATCCAGAAATGGATTATTATCTAATAGATGTAAATAAAATAGAAGAAAAAATAACTGATAAAACTAAAGCAATAATCGCTGTACAACTATATGGACAGTCATGTAATATGAATGAAATAAACAAAATTGCAAAAAAACATAATCTAATAGTCTTAGAAGATGCAGCTCAAGCACATGGGGCTTTATATAAAAATAATAAGGTTGGATCTTTGGGAGATATAGCTGCTTTTAGTTTTTATCCTGGAAAGAATTTAGGTGCTCTAGGAGATGGTGGAGCTATTGTTACAGATGATAAAGAAGTTGCAAATAGAATCAGAGAATTAGCTAACTATGGTTCAAGTATAAAATATCATCATAACTATAAAGGAACTAATTCTAGATTAGATGAGATACAAGCAGCTATATTGGACGTTAAACTAAAAAAACTAGATATAATGAATGCCTATCGAAATAAAATTGCAAAGAGATATTTAGAAGAAATCGATAATGAAGAAGTTATTTTGCCTAAAGTAAACCCAGATAATTACCATGTTTGGCATATTTTTGCAGCAAGAGTGAAAGAAAGAGAAACATTTATTAATTATTTAAAACAAAATGGAATAGATACTGGAATTCACTATCCAATACCAATACACAAACAAAAAGCGTATAAAGAATTTAATAATCAATCATATAAAAATGCAGAAGAAATAGCTAATACAGAAGTTAGTTTACCACTATACTATGGAATGCCTGATGATAAAATAGATTATGTTATTGATAAAATAAATACATATAAAAAAGTATACAAAAAAAGATAATGATTAATCATTATCTTTTAATATACCTGAATAATATTCTTTCCACATTTTGTATACATTATCTTCACTATAAAAGCTTGATACTTCTTTAGCTAAATCAATTGCTTTTTTATATTCTTTTTTATCTTCTTTTAGTTTCTCTATTTCTTTTACAAATCCTTTATTATCATGAGCTTTATTATATTTTTTAAATAATATATCTTCATATAATTCTAAATCTCTAAGAAGTAGAGGAGTATCTGTACTCATTGCTTCTAATATAGTCATAGGAAATAATTCATTATATGAAGGAACAAATAATAGATTTGCCATATTAAATATATCATTCATTTTTTCTCTTGGAACAATACCTATAAATTTAACATTCTTAGGTGGATTATCCATAACCTTTTGTAATTCTTTATGACCATCAGTAATCGCTCCAAAAGAGAATCCTCCAGCCCATATAAATTCAACATCAGGTAATTCTTCAGCAACTTTAACAAAATCTAAAACACCTTTTCTAGTTTGTACTTGTCCAGCACCTAAAACAACAAATTTATCTTTATCTATGTTATATTCTTTTCTAATTTTTTCTATTTCTTTATCACTTTTTTTATAGAATTGTTTTTTAGAAACAAAATTAGGTATATAAGTTATTTTATCTTTATCTAATCCAGCTTTTACCATATCTTTAATAAATATAGGATTAACAACTACTAAATGATCTGCACTTTTATAGAATTTAATTACATACTTTTTAAATATTCCAAAAGCAAATTTAGGTAGTTTAATAGATCCATCAAAATGTTCTGGTAAACAATGAACGTAAGATATAGTAGGTACTTTTGCTTTTTTTAGTTTGAAATAGTTTCTTGGTTCAAAAGTATGTGCGTGTACTATATCACAATTTTTAATATTTTCATTTATTTGTATTTCAAAATCATTTTTTCCTTTATTTTTAAGTAATTTAACTAATTCAAGATATGCAGATCCAACACCTTGACCATCTACTGAATCTGCCATAGAAAGCATATTTACTCTTATTTTTTTCATATAATCACCAACTTAATTATAACATAGTTTGTAAATATAAAAAAGAATATGTTGACCATTATTACATAAAAAGATAAAATATAAATAGAGGTGATAAAATGTATTGTAGTAATTGTGGTGCAGAAATAAAAGGGAAAGGAAAATTCTGTCCAAACTGCGGAACTGAAGTTAAAGAAACAAAAAAAGAAGAAGTAGCTAAAAAGAAAACAGTTACTGAACCTGAAAAGAAAGTAGAAGTAGTAACTGAAAAGAAAGGTGAAGGTTTAGGAACAGCGTCAATGATAATTGGTATTATATCTATAATACTATCAATATTCTTAAATGTTCTTATATTATTAATTCCTATAGTAGGATTAATATTAGGTATAGTTAATAAAGCAAATGGAGGAAAGAAAATATCTGGTATTGTATTAAATATTATATCTATTGTTTTATCTATATTTATATTTATATTCTTTTTATTCTTAGGAGTATCATTATTCTCAAGTATTATTGAAACTGGTTTTTCTAGTAATCCAGTCGCAGGTAAATATAATTGTTCTGGTTTTAGTGGACAAGGTCCTAGTAAAAACTATATCGTAAGACTTGAATTAAATAATGATAAATCATTCTTATGGGGTAAATATGGTGATGTATCTAGAAACTACGTTAGAGGTAGTTATACATATGTAGATTTATATAAGAAAAATGCCGCAGGAAATTATTCTTATTATACTGTTAATCTAGATGGTGATGTATTTTATCAAAACGGAATTAAACAATCAGAACCATATGGATCAACATATGAATTTGGTATTACTAAAGACCATGGAAAAAAACAAGGTATTATGATGAATACTAAAACATATAATATGTATTATTGTTTTGAAGAATAGTCCTTTATAGGACTTTTTCTTATGCCTTAAAATTTGACTTTTTGGTGTAAATCTGCTATAATTTATTCCTGTATGACGGGTGCAGTATCCTAGTTGATACATCTATTATGAAGACGAGCCTAAAAATTCGTTAAAGAGCATACCTGTGAAACTTTTGGTGCTTGCTTGTTTCGCCCAGATTCGGGTGGGTGCTGAAAGGATAGTTATTTGGGAAGCTTATAACGGCATATAAGTGTAACCCATTTAGCGTAGAGACTTAATCTTGTGCTTTACCGATAAAAGTACGAATTAAGATTAAACCTATATCGAGGGGAAACCTTTGTATAGAGTAGCTTGCCTTGAGTGAGTATTATGGGATTATAGATAGTGTGTTTAATTCATGGCCAGAATTAGGGATACGGTTGACTATATGAAATTGTACTTGCAAAAAAGACTAATAATAGATAAATATCAGGGAGGAAATCTTCTAGGCTGTATGCTGATATAAGATTGCAGTGCGTACTAAGTGGTAATCAAGTCGTATACTTAGGTAACGGTATATACGTTCATTAAAAGGGAACTGCCTTGAGGTAACGAAAGGTTGAATTGTGGGAAATCCTACTTGACCTATGACGCAAAGTTAATTATATTGGTACCAATCATATTTTTTTAATGAAGTAAAACTAGTTTTATAACTAGTTTTTTTATGTTATAATTTATATGGTGATAATATGAAAAAAACAAAATGGTTATTAACAGTATTATTAATATCATTTATTTTATCTATTGTTATGTCTATAACAAGTGAAGGATTAATACCTAAAGTAAATGTAGTAATAGGTATAGTAATAATACTTTTATTTATTTTTATAGCAGTTATATTTGATATGATAGGTGTAGCAATAACAGCGCAAGAAGAAACACCATTTCATTCAATGGCATCTAAAAAAATAAAAGGTAGTACTAATTCAGTAAGACTATTAAAAAACTCTGATAAAATCGCATCTATTTGTAATGACGTAGTAGGAGATGTATGCGGTGTAGTATCAGGATCAGCGGGAGTATTAGTCGCAAATACAATAAGTGAATCATTTGATATTAATAAATCTATTATAGTATTAGTAACAACAGCTATTATCGCATCATTAACTATTACAGGAAAAGCATATGGTAAAACAATTGCGATAAATAATTCTAAATCTATCACTGAAAAAGTTGGTAAAGTATTACATAGGTTTCAAAAGTAAGAGGTAAATTATGATGTATGTTATAGGTCAAATATGTGGATTAATCGCATGGATATTATTATTAATAAGTTATCATGCTAAAAGAGAAAATAAAGTTATTTTTTATCAGATACTTGCGTCAATCTTATATATTGTAAATTATTATTGTTTAGGAGCGATGACAGGTCTTTGGATTAGTTTATTTGAACTTGTTAAATCATTTGGTTATTATAAAACAGATAAAGATGAATATATTTACTTCTTTACCATTCCAATTTATTTCTTAATACTTTATTATACAGGTTTTAATCTAGTAGATATGATTGCGATAGTAGGTAGTTTAATAGATGGATATGTATTATTAAAGAATAAGAAAACTATGGTTATAGGTGGCGCAATATCATATTTCCTTTGGGTTATTTATGATGCATATTTCTTAGATTTTTCAGGTGTTATATCAGATGGCTTTGTAATGGTTTCGAATTTAGTAATATTAATACAAGGTTATAATAAGTATCTTCATAGATCAAGTATTTATACTGTTAGATCATTATTCATATCTAAGAAAACAGTAGATGTTATAGAAAAACTAGATAGACAAAACTTAGATAGATGTTATAGATGGGATAAAGATAAAATAGAAGATTTAACTAAGAAGAAAAAATATTCTTATATTCTAGTTAAAGATGAGAATAAAGTAATAGGATATGTTAACTTTTTAAATCTAGATGAAAAGATGTATAAAAAGATGATTAAATCAGAAGAATTCTTTGATGATTTTAAATCAAAAGATATTCTAAATTGGACTAAAAATAGAAAAGCATATGTTAATTTAAATGCCATAGTATTAAATGATGTTTATAATAACAAAAATACTATTAGTAAAATAGAAAATTCTATTAAAAGATATATTAATTTTATGAGAAGAAATAGATATTATATAACTGAAATATGTTCATTCGCAGTTAATGATTTAGAAGTAACTATTCTAGAACAATTAGGTTTTGAAAAGGTAAGAAATATAACTAATGAATGTTTCTTATATAAAAAAGAAATATAAAAAAATGTACTTAAGTACATTTTTTTAGTGGAATTATAACTATTAATAACAAATATAATTATTGGATGCACTAATCAGTGTTAGGTGTACCTCCTTTAAGGAGGTGAGTATTATGACTAGAAAAGATGAAAAATTCTTTAACATAATAACTCTACTAATACTAATAAATATGTTTTTATTAGTATATATTTTATTCATTAATTAATCTATAAAATGAAAACAGTACACTTGACACCTCTTTTATTCGAAGTATTAAGTGTACTAACCAATTAGGTACACCTAACTTCTCAGGATTAAGTGCATCCATTTAATATGAAGTTTCCTTCATTAATTAGATATTACCATATTATTATATATATGTAAATTAAATACTAATAAATATTTGTATTTTTAATAAATTATGTTATAATACACTAGGTTAAAAAAAAGGGATGATAGTATGGAAATAAGAAATATTGCGATAATCGCACACGTTGACCACGGGAAGACTACACTTGTTGACCAATTATTAAAGCAATCTGGTACTTTTAGAGAAAACGAAAACGTATCAGAAAGAGCAATGGATTCTAACGATATTGAAAGAGAAAGAGGTATTACTATTTTAGCGAAACCTACTTCTATTAAATATAAAGATTATAAGATAAATATCTTAGATACTCCAGGGCATGCTGACTTTGGTGGAGAAGTAGAAAGAATCATGCATATGGTTGATGGAGTACTTTTACTTGTTGATGCGTATGAAGGTGTTATGCCTCAAACAAAGTTCGTTTTAAAGAAAGCTATGGAAGCTGGATTAAAACCAATAGTTGTTGTTAATAAAATAGATAAACCAACTGCAAGACCAAAAGAAGTTATAGATGAAGTTTTAGATTTATTAATAGAGTTAGAAGCTGATGAAGATCAATTAGATTTCCCAGTAGTTTATACATCTGCTATTAATGGTACTTCATCATTAGATGATGATGTTAGTACTCAAAAACAAACAATGGAACCATTATTTGATTTAATTGTTAATGAAGTACCTGCTCCAACAGGAGATAAAGAAGCTAATTTACAATTACAACCAGCATTATTAGATTATAATGATTATGTTGGTAGAATTGGTATTGGTACAATTGCTAATGGTAAAGTTAAAGTTAATCAAATGGTATCTTGTGTTAGATTAGATGGTACTATTAAGAAATTTAGAATTCAAAAATTATATGGTTATTTTGGTTTAAAAAAATTAGAAATAGAAGAAGCTAGCGCTGGTGATGTAGTTGCGTTCTCAGGATTACCTGATATTGAAGTAGGAGAAACTATTTGTGAAGAAGGTAAAGAAGATGCATTACCAAAACTTAGAATTGATGAACCAACTCTTCAAATGACATTTGGTACTAATTCTTCACCATTTGTAGGTAAAGAAGGTAAATTAGTAACTGCTTCTAAAATAGAAGAAAGATTACGTAAGCAAGCTGAATCAGATGTTAGTTTAAGAGTAGAACAAAAAGATCAAGAAAGCTTTATTGTTTCAGGTAGAGGAGAACTTCACTTATCTATTCTTATTGAAAATATGAGAAGAGAAGGATTTGAACTTGAAGTATCTAAACCTGAAGTTATTATAAAAGAAGTTAATGGTGTTGAATGTGAACCATATGAAGATGTTCAAATAGAATGTCCAGAAGATACAGTTGGAGGTATAATTGAAGCTTTAGGTACTAGAGGAGGTACTATGGAAAGTATGAGTAATCTTCCTGGTATAGTTAGATTAAATTATACAGTTCCAAGTAGAGGTCTTATAGGTTTTACAACTGATTTTATGACTTTAACAAAAGGATATGGTATTTTAAATCATACATTTAAAGAATATTTACCAAAGACTACAGCAGAAGTAGGTGAAAGAAAACTAGGTGTATTAGTTTCTATGGAAAATGGTAAATCAACTGCATATGCATTAGGTGCCTTAGAAGATAGAGGAGTTATGTTTATTGAACCTGGTGTAGATGTATATGAAGGTATGATTGTTGGTGAAGCTAATAGAGATGGAGATCTTGCAGTAAATGTTGTTAAAGGTAAACAATTAACTAATACAAGATCTGCTGGTAAAGATCATACTGTCGTTCTTAAGAAAACTAAATTATTAACACTTGAAACTGCTCTAGAATATATTAACAATGATGAACTTGTAGAAGTTACACCATTAAACTTTAGATTAAGAAAGAAGATTCTTAATACTGAAGAAAGAAAAAAATATGATGCTAGAGTAAGAAACTCTAAAGAATAATAGAAAAAGGGTTTGGTTATGAGAAAAATAAGTAAAAAGAAATTATATGGAGCTATAGCTAATGCAGGATTTTTTTCTTCTACCGTAGGCGCAGGTACTTTTATGGCAAATTATTTTGCCTATGAAGAAATGTATCCAGTTGTAACAATTGTGTCTATAGGAGTAACAACAGTAGGTATTTTAAGTGCTTTTTATGGATTACAAAAACAATTTAATACTCCTGAAGACGAAGACAATGAAGAAAGAGAAAGAGATTTAATACATGAAGCTTTATATAATCCTGAATTATTAAAAAGACAAAGAAAAGAATTAAAAATAGTAGAATCAAGATTTGTCAGAGAAGAAGAATCTATGGACGAAGAATATAGTAGTATTCTTAGATTTAATTTATATAAAGAAAAATTAATGATTAAAAAAGCTTTAGAAGCAGAAAACACTGATAATCCTGTACTTGAACAAGAATGTGACTTAATAGTAGAAATAATTAATAGACAAGGTTTTGATGACGAATATTTAGAATATAGATCAAACGTTATTAATAATCATGTAATTGATTTACCTATAAGAGATAATTGTAGTATGGGAAAACAAAATAAAACTGCACAAGTTCTAGATTTTAAAAGAAAACAGTAACTAAATAGTTACTGCTTTTTTTTGTAAAATTAATTGTAAATATAATTATTTTAATCTTCAGAATAGATTATTCAAATGATATAATCAAAATATAAAGAAGTACAAAAAGTAGATTTATTAACAGATTTAAAAAACTAAGGATTAATCCTTAGTTTTTATTTTACTAAATACTTTTCCAATAGGTTCATTGATTTGAAGAGTACAATTAACATTAAGTTTTTCTTTATTAATTATAACTAGATTTTTACCTCTAAAACAATTAATAAGACCGGCCGCAGGATAAACATTTAATGATGTTCCACCGACAATTAATGTATCTGCTTCAGAAATATATTTAATTGCTTTTTCATAATAATCTTCATATAGAGGTTCTCCATATAAAACTACATCTGGTTTTATTAATCCAGAACATGTACAAGTAGGTATTTCTTTATTTAATACATCATCTAATTTATATTCTTTATTACATTTTACACAATGATATCTATATATAGTTCCATGGATAGGTATAACATTTTTTGATCCTGCTTTTTCGTGTAATCCATCTATATTTTGAGTTATAATTGCTTTTAATTTACCTGCATCTTCTAATTCCTTTAATTTTTTATGACAATTATTAGGTAATAAAGAAGTATGAACTAGTTTATCAAAGTAAAATTTATAAAACTCTTTAGTCTTAGAAAAGAAAAACATATGTGAAAGCATTATTTCAGGAGGATAATCATATTTTTGATTATAAAGACCATCTACTGATCTGAAATCAGGAACACCACTTTCAGTTGAAACTCCAGCGCCTCCAAAGAAAACTATATTATTACTTTCATTAATAATTTTATTTAATTCTTCAGTCATATTATCACCAATTTAATTATATCAAATTTAGAAATAGTTTCAATTAATGTTTACTAGTAATTTACAATGTGAAAAAAATCACTTTGACAATTCTTGTTTCTAAATCTATACTTAAAATAGAGGTGAATAAAATGGAAAATAATGTAATTGAAAAAAAGAAAGGAAAAGGATTAACTATTTTTTTAATTATCTTAGTATTATTACTAGGAATGGTAGCAGTACTTAGCTTTTTAGGTATTTTTAATATAAATACTTTTAGCAAAAAGACAACTGATACTACTATTTCTGATAAAAAAACTGATACTAAAAAAGCATCAAAAAAGAATGATAATACATCAGTTAATGTAAGTGAAGATAAATCAACTTATTTAATTAATGTAGATAAATATGTTAAAGAAGATGGTGGTACATATGATTTAGGTACATTAACTATTGATGGAAAGAAGTATAATGTTAAATATGAAGATATACATGATATTAATACTAATACTTTTGCATCTAATCTTTATTTTAATGATACTAAGATTGAAGTTGGTTATGTACATTATATAGCAGTAATGGATGGAAAATATGTAGTTATTAATACTTCTGGGACAGCAATGGGAGGAATAGTTACTCTTTATGATAGTAATTTTAATAAAGTAGAAGAAATAGGAGATTCTAAGAGTTTTACAAGAAATACTAATGATAATAAAAATGCAAGAGGTACTTTTGAAGAAATTGATCAAGTAATTAGTAGTAATGAAATGATTGTATACAAATGTTTACCTGGATCAGAAGGCGATGAATATAATCAAACTTTAAAACAAAAAATGATTACATTTAAAGATGGTAAATATACTGAAAAAGAATTATTAACAGTAGAAAATGTTTATTGTAAACAACTTAAGTAATAAAAAACTATATTCTAAATCAGTTAATAGAAAATAAAGATGAATAGTATAATATTCATCTTTTTTGTGATATAATTTTAATAGGTGATTATAATGAAATATAAAGTTATGGATGGAAATAGTGCAGCTGCACATATATCATATATGTTTTCTGATGCAGCAGCAATTTATCCAATTACTCCAGCATCTACAATGGCTGAAAAAATAGATGAATGGGCTAGTAAAGATACTAAGAATTTATATGGATCAAATGTTAAAGTAGTAGAAATGCAATCTGAAGCTGGTGCTATAGGAACAGTACATGGACTACTTCAAACAGGATTAGTTGCAAGTACTTATACAGCATCTCAAGGATTATTATTAATGATTCCAGAAATGTATAAGATTGCAGGTGAGTTATTACCTAGTGTTATTAACGTTGCGGCAAGAACAGTTTCAACTCATTCATTAAGTATATTTGGAGATCATTCTGATGTATATTCAGTTAGAAGTACAGGTTATTCAATGATGAGTTCAGTAAATGCGCAAGATGTTATTTATATGACTTTAGTTTCGTATTTAAGTACATTTGAAGGAAAAATTCCTTTTGTTAATTTCTTTGATGGCTTTAGAACAAGTCATGAATTATCTAAAATAAATGTACTTGAAATGGAAGATATTAAAGACCTAGTAGATTATAAATTAATAGATGAATTTAGAAAGAACTCTAGTTTAGCTAAAAAACAAATTAAAGGTACAACTCAAAATGATGATGTTTATTTTCAAAATATAGAAGCTAGAAATAAATATTATAATGAAATGCCTGATATAGTTAATAAGACTATGGAAAAGATAAATAAAAAGTTTAATACTGATTATCATCCTTTTGATTATTATGGACCTGAAAAACCTGAAAAAATAATTGTAGCGATGGGTTCTGTTTGTGACACAATTAAAGAAGTAGTAGATGAAAAATCAGATGAAAAAATAGGTTTAATTATTGTTAGATTATATAGACCTTTCTCTGTAGATTATTTTAAGAAAGTGTTACCTAAATCAGTTAAGAAGATTGCGGTATTAGATAGAACAAAAGAATCAGGTGGAAGAGAGCCTTTATATCTAGATGTTGTTAATGCTGTTAGTGATTTAGATATTAAGGTTATCGGTGGTAGATATGGTTTATCTTCTAAGAATACTATGCCAGAAGATATATATGCAGTATATGATAATTTAGATACTGATATGAAAGATAACTTTACAATAGGTATAGTAGATGACGTTACTAATAATAGTTTAGATAGAAAAGAAATAAAGATTAAAAGTAAAAATATAGAAATGTTAGTTTATGGATATGGATCAGATGGAATGGTAACTGCTACTAAAGATATTATTACTTTAGTAGGAGATAATACTAATGGATTTGTACAAGGTTATAACCAATATGATTCTAAAAAATCTGGTGGAGTAACTATGTCTCATTTAAGAATAGGTAAAGAACCTATTAGATCTAGTTATTATGTAGAAACACCTCATATAGTAGTATGTTCTAAAGATTCATATTTAGATAAATATGATATGTTATCTAATATTAGAAAGAATGGTATTTTTATACTTAATACATCTAAATCTATAGATGAATTACCTGATAATGTTAAATATCAAATAAAGAGTAAAGAATTAAGATTCTATATAATAGATGCTCATAAAATAGCAAGAGATAATAATATACCTAATAAGATTAGTACTATTATGGAAAATGCTATATTTAAGATTACTAAGATACTTCCATATGATTTAGCGACAGAAAAGATGAAAGAAAGTATTGATAAGAAGTTCTCTAAAAAGGGAGAAGAAATTGTTAATAATAATATCAATGCAATTAGTAATGTTGAAGAAGCTATTAAAGAAATAGAAGTGCCTGAATCTTGGTCTGATATTAAATATAAAGAAGTTAAATATAATGGTGTTTTAGATAGTATATCTCATTTAAAAGGAGATTCATTAAAAGTAAGTGATTTTATTACTCATGATGATGGTACTTTTGAAGTTAATACTTCAAAATTTGAAAAAAGAAATATCGCAGAAATGTTACCATGTTGGAATACTGAAAAATGTATAAGTTGTAATCAATGTGTTATGGCTTGTCCACATGGAGTAATAAGACCACGAATACTTAACGAGGAAGAATTAAAGAATAATCCAGGGATTAAAACAATTGATGTTCCAGGTAAACCAGATCTTAAATTTGCATTAGAATTTAGTTATGATGATTGTACAGGTTGTTCTGTATGTACTTCAGTATGTTTAGGTAATGCTATTACTATGACTAAAAATGAAGAAACAGAAAGAATAAATAACAAAATAAAAGCTACAAATAAGCATTTATATCCTGAAACAATAGTTAAAGGATTAGCGTTTAATAAACCATTATTTAAGTATTCAGGTGCTTGTGCGGGATGCGGAGAAACACCATATGTTAAGATGCTTACTCAAATAGTAGGTGAAGGAATGATTATCGCTAATGCTACTGGTTGTTCATCTATATATGGTGGTTCTATGCCAAGTAGCCCATATAATATAAGTTGGTCTAATTCATTATTTGAAGATAATGCAGAATATGGTTATGGTATGAGTTTAACAGTATCTATTATGAAAGATAAAATAGAGAAGATTATGACTGATAATATGGATAAAGTATCAGATAAAAATAAAGAATTATTTAATAACTGGTTAAATAATAAAGATAATTATAAGATAACTAAAGAAGTATCTGAAGAAATAGATTATAAAGAAGTTCCAGATCTAGAAGTAATAAAAGATTATATTCCTACTAAATCAGTTTGGATTTTAGGAGGAGATGGTTGGAGTTATGATATAGGTTTTGGAGGACTTGATCATATAATGAGTACAAATCAAAATGTTAATGTATTAGTTCTAGATACTGAAGTATATTCTAATACTGGTGGTCAATCATCTAAGAGTACTAGAAAAGGCGCAGTTGCGAAGTTTGCTTCTTTAGGTAAATCTACATCTAAAAAAGATTTAGCGAGAATGATGATGCAATATTCAAATGTAACAATATCTCAAATAAGTATGGGTGCTAATATGAATCAAGCTATTAAAGCTATTAATGAAGCAAAAAATCATGATGGCCCATCTCTTATAATTGCATATGCTCCATGTATTAACCATGGTATTAAGGGTGGAATGGGTAATTCTATGAAAGAAGAAGAATTAGCTGTTAAATCAGGCTATTTCCCTATATTTAGATATAATGGAGTAACAAAAGATTTTACTTTAGATTATAAAGAACCAGATTTTAATTTATATGGACAATTCTTAGCGAATGAAACTAGATATAAAATGATAAGCGCAGTTAATTTAGAACACGCTAAAGAATTATTAAATGATAATTTAGAAGCTGCAAAAGAAAGATTTGAATATTATAAATCACTTGAAAAATAGTCAAGTGATTTATAATATATAAGAGGTGTTATTTTGAAAACTAAAGAGTATAAGTATGATGCTTTTATAAGTTATAGACATTGTGACTTAGATAAGTTCGTTGCGGAAAATTTACATAAGACCTTAGAAAGTTATGAACTTCCTAAGAATATAAAAGAAAAATTAAATATAGAAGGAAGAACTATAAAAAGAGTATTCAGAGATCAAGATGAATTACCATTATCAAGTAATTTAGAAGATCCTATAGTAGATGCTTTAAATAATACAAAATATTTAATAGTAATATGTTCACCTAGATTAAAAGATTCTATGTGGTGTAAAAAGGAAATAGAAACTTTTAAAAAAATAAGAGGAAGAAAAAATATATTTTGTGTATTAATAGAAGGAGAACCAGATGAGTCTTTCCCTAAAGAAGTATTAGTAGATGATGATGGTAAAACTTTAGTAGAGCCACTTGCGGCAGATGTAAGAGGAGAAACTAAAAAAGAAGTATTAAAGAAGATAAGATCAGAAAAATTAAGATTAATCGCACCAATGTATAATTTAGATTATGATGATTTAAAACAAAGACATAAAGTACAAGAACAAAGAAAAATGATTATTACTTCTTCTATTGTTGCGTGTGCATGTTTATTATTTGCGTTATATACTTCTATAATGCTTATAAAAATAAATAGTCAACAAAAAATATTAAAGAGACATCAAGCTATTACACTATCAGAAAAATCATCTAAAGCACTAAAAAGAGATAGTAGACATGATGGCATTAAATATGCATATCAAGCACTTACTAATTTTGATGGTGTTAAAATGCCATATACATCAGATGCTGAATATGCATTATCAGAAAGTTTAGGAGTATATAATGCAGGATTCTCTTATAAAGCTATTTCTGAAATAAAAACTAAAGGTGTTATAGACTATATTAAAAATAATAAGAATGGTAAATTACTTGCGATATATGATGAATCAGAAGAATTAACTATTTGGGATTCTAATAAGTTAGAAAAACTATATACTTTTAATGATATTTCAGGTATATCTTTTGATAAATATTCTTTTACTTTTATGGGTAATGATTTATTTGCGTATATTAATAAGAATGGTAATGTTAATATAGTTAATATTAAAGATGGTAAAAAAGTAAAAGAAATAAAAAAAGATGATCTTTCATTTATTTCTATTAGAGGTATAGATAATTATTTAGTTTTAATAAATAATAAAAACTTAAGTATATATAATATTAAAGATGATAAGATAGTAGGTACTTATAAAACAGATAAAAATATGATGAAAGAAATGTATTTTTCTAATGATGAAAAATATTTATTTGCGAGTTCAATAGATTCTACTTTTTCTCTAAATAAAGAAGAATATTTAACTGTTCATGTATTTGAAGTTAATTCTTTAAAAGAAATAAATAATATAGAATTAAATGCTGGTTATATAAGTGGAATGTTTACTAAAGATAATAATTTATATATGCTTTTAAACAGAACTTTTAATTCGGATTTTAATATGATAGTAGCGTCTTATAATTATATAGATAATAATTTAAATTGGACTAAATCTTATGATGGTTCTTGGGGTAAGATGTTTACTAAATCATATGCAGAAGGCACTAATGATATTGCAGTTGTAACTAACAATAAAGTAAATGTTATTGATGCATCTAATGGTAATTCAAAAGGTACATTTGATACAAAAAGTGAAATAATAGAAATATATTCTAATTTAGATAAAGAAATATATGTAGTTTTTACAAATAAAGGTAATGTTAATTTCATAAATATGGAAACAAATAAAAATATAGAATATATAGGTAAATATGAATTTAATTTAAATAACTATAATATAGTAACTAAAAATGATAAAGGTTTCTTATTAGTACCTAATAATGAAAATAGAGTAATATACTATGAAGAAAACTCTAATAAGAATATAAAAGAAGTACAAATAAAATCAGGTTATGTAAAAGATGAATCAATCATGATAAATGATGTAAAAGTATTAAAGAAAAAGTATAATATAAAAAATAAGAACTTAGTTTCAAGAATGTTTTATAGTACTAAAAAAGATCTTTTATTTGTAGCGTATACTGATGATTCACTTGCGATATATGATATAAAAGAAAAGAAATTAATTAATACTATTAATGATATAAATGATCCAAGTCATTACTATGGAAAAGATAAATATGAAAGAATATATATAGGTAATATGACAGATGCTTATATTATAGATAAAGATTATAATAAAGTAGGTCATATACAAGGTTTATATGAAGTTAATAAAGATAAAGTTATAGTAACACATAATAGTAAATATTATTCACTTCCTATATATACTTTAGATGATCTATTAAAACAAGCTAAAGATTATTTAAAATAAAAAAAGAACTTATAATAAGTTCTTTTTAAATACAAAAAAATTGGAACTGCCCCCCTGAAGAACAGTTCCATAAAAAAGAATAAAAAGGGGTTGGCTAGTGTGATACTAGCAGCCAATTCGCCATTTGGGAATTGGTAGTTAATATATTACTTATTTTTTATTTTTTGTCAATGGTTTTTATGAATAAAAATTAAATATTTCAACATAATCAAACGTTTGTTCTTTTTGTGATAATATGTTATAATTATTTTGAGAAAAGTAGGTGAATTTATGAGTGAACTTGAGTTTATAAAAGGTATTGGTAATTCAACAGTTTCTAAACTAAATAAACTAGATATTTATTCTGTTGAAGATTTAATTACTTACTATCCATATAGATATGAAATATTAAAAAAGACTAGTTTAGAAGATGAACACTCAGTAGTAACTGGTAAAATAGAAAGTACACCTACAATAAGTTATTTTGGAAAAAGTAAAAACAGATTAAACTTTAAAATAAATATTAATGATTATTTAATAAATGTAACTATTTTTAATAGAGGATATTTAAAAAACAATTTAGTTATAGGAAAAACAATAACTATTATTGGAAAATATGATAAAGAAAAAAATACATTTAATGCATCAGATATTAAATTAGAAGATATAGGTGATAAAACAAATATTAATCCTATATATCATAAAGTTAAAGGATTAACTGATAAGAATCTAAATAAGTATATTAATCTAGCTTTACAAGCAGGATATGTGATAGATTATATACCTAATCAAATAACTGATAAATATCATTTTATGTCAAAAAAAGATGCATTAAATCTAATACATAATCCATCTAATAATATAAAGTTAAAAGAAGCTTTAATAAGATCTAAATATGAAGAATTATTTTTATTTATGTTAAAAATAAATGAATTAAAGAATAAGAATAATATTAAAAATATTGGTTATTCTAAAAATATAGATTTAGATAAAATACAATCATTTATTAAAACATTACCTTTTTCTTTAACAGAAGATCAAGAAATAACACTAGATGAAATATTTGATGATTTAAAATCAGAAAAAAGAATGAATAGATTAGTACAAGGTGATGTAGGTTCAGGTAAAACTATTGTTGCGATAATCAGTATGTACGCAATGCATCTTAATAATTATCAAAGTGCCTTAATGGCCCCAACTGAAATCTTAGCGCATCAACATTATGAAAACATGATAAAACTATTTAAAGATTATGATATTAATATTAAAGAAATACTAGGTAGTACTCCTAAAAAAGAAAAAGAAGTAATATATGAAGAACTAAAACAAGGTAAAATAGATATGATTATTGGTACTCATGCTTTATTACAGGAGCAAATAGAGTTTAATAACTTAGGATTAGTCATAACAGATGAACAACATAGATTTGGTGTTAATCAAAGAACTAATTTAAGAAATAAAGGTAATCTACCAGATGTTTTATATTTATCCGCAACACCTATCCCAAGAACATATGCATTAACTATTTATGGTGATATGGATATATCTATTATTAGAAGTAAACCTCAAGGAAGAAAAGAGATAATAACTCTAGTAAAGGATAATAGTGAAATAACTGATGTTCTAACAAAAATAAAAAATGAACTTGATCTAGGTCATCAAGTATATATAGTTTCACCATTAATAGAAAATGACGAATCAGATGATGAAGATATAATCAAACTAGAAAGAAAATTTAAACTAGCTTTTAAAAATAAAAATATAGGTATAATGCATGGTAAGATGACACCATCTGAAAAAGATGATATAATGAAAAAGTATCAAAATAAAGAAATAGATATTTTAATATCTACAACTGTAATAGAAGTAGGAGTAGATGTTAAAAATGCCACTATGATTGTAATATTTGATGCATATAAATTTGGACTTGCTACTCTTCATCAATTAAGAGGTAGAGTAGGAAGAAATGATTTACAATCATATTGTATTCTAGTAACAAATAGAGAAACTAAAAGATTAGATATAATGAAAGAAGTATCAGATGGTTTTGTACTAGCGGAAGAAGATTTTAAACTAAGAGGATCAGGAGATCTTTTTGGAACAAAACAACATGGTGATATGAAATTTAAAATTGCCAATTTGACAAAAGATTATGATATTTTATTAAAAGCTAAAGAAGATTCTGGTATAATATTAGAAGAAATTGATAATTATCCTTTATTAAAAGGAATATTAAAAGATAGTATAAATAAGGATTAGGTGATTAGATGAAAGAAAAAAAATATTTTTGGTATTCAGTATATTTAAACTTTATATCATTATTAATATGTATATTATGTATATTATTTAGTTCATTCATACATAAGTTTCAAATTGTAAGTATAATTCTAACAATTGTAGTGATATCAGAACTAGTAATAAATGTCGTAAACTATCGAAGTATAAATTCTAAAAAGTAATTGACAAACATTATAAAATAATATATTATTATTGTAGCGTAACAGTATATGTTACGTAAGCACTTTCACGAACTAGTTGAAAGTGTAACCAAACCCCCTGAAAGGCCCGAAAGGGCCTATTTTTTGTTATTTAAAATAAAATTGTGTTTTTATTATATTATTCGTAAAATAGTAATATTACAAACAAAATAAATACATAAATCTATGGTATAATTTATATAGAGGTTGATGTTATGGATGAATTAGTTGAAGTATTAACTGAAGACGGAAAACAAACAGGAGAAAGAATTAATAAATCTATTGCTCATAAAGAAGGTATATGTCATGGAATAAGTGCAATTGCATTAATTAATAATAATGGAAGATTATTGATTCAAAAAAGATCATCAAATAAAAAAACAGAGCCAAATAAATGGGACTTATCTGGTGCTGGTCATATAGATATTGATGAAACTCCAGAGCAAGCAGCTATAAGAGAATTATATGAAGAAACAGGAATTAAAATTAAAATAGAAGAATTAAAATTAATTGATATATATTTAAACAAAGCAAAATTAGATAATAATACTTTTATTAATCATTTCACATATTTATTTTTAATTCAAAAGGATATTGATATAAATAGTATAAAAATACAAGAATCAGAAGTATCAAACATAGCATTCGTAAATAAGAAAAAATATAATGAATTATTTAATAATAAAGAAATGGTAGAAGCTATAAAGTATTGTAATAAGATTTTAGATTATATGAAATAAAAGGAGAATAATTATGAAAATATTAACGATTATGGGAACACCTCATAAAGGTAATACAAGAGCGATAGTAGATTTATTTTTAAAAGAATTTGAAAATGATAATAATGAGTTTGATGAAATAGTACTTCCAATAGATTTTAATAAACCATGTATGGGATGCGCAAATTGTATATTAAATGGGGAAGATAAATGTCCTCATTATAATGATATAAATCCTATGGTAGAAAAAATAGAAAAAGCAGATTTAATAATACTTGGTACACCAGTATTTGTAGGATCATGTACTGGTTCATTAAAACTATTTTTAGATCATTTAGCGTATATGTGGCTTGTTCATAGACCAAAAGAAAGTATGTTTAATAAAGTGGGGTTAATAGTAACATCCGCAGGAGGATCTGGAGTTAAACAAACAACTAAGTTATTAAAAAATAATTTATTCTACTGGGGAGTTCCTCAAATATTTAATTATGGTGTTACTACTATGAAAATGGGTGGTAATTATTCTGAATATAAGGATAAAGATAAAATAATTAAACAAGTAAAAAAGAAAGCAAAAGAAGTTAGTAAAGCATTAGAAAAAAGAAAAGTAGGTTTTAAAACAAAGTTCTTTTTCAATATATTTAAAATGACACAAAAAAATGGATGGAATAAAACTGATGTTGATTATTGGAAATCAAAAGAATGGTTAAATGGTAAAAGACCATTTTAAAGTCTTGAAAAAAATTAAAAAATATGATATAGTTGTAAACGAATGAGGGAGTAGTTAGCATAGAAATATGTAACGAAGTCAACATCCTGATAGTTTATATCTGGCTTTGTTTTAAATAATGAGACTTATTTGCCATAAGGCAAATAAGTCTCATTTTTTTATTACTAACTCATTAATAATATATATATAGGAGGATTTATGAATAGATTAATTGAACTTAAAAATGTTCGAAAAACTTATGTTATTGGAGAACAAAAGTATAATGCATTAGATGGAATAAATCTAAGCATTGATAAAGGTGAGTTTGTAGTTATACTTGGACCTTCTGGTGCGGGTAAATCTACATTACTTAATTTACTAGGAGGTATGGATAAACCAACATCTGGAGAAATATATGTAGGTGAAAATAATATCGCTAAATATAATACTCCTTTGGTAAATGAAAATATAATGTGTAATAATTATATTAATTTAAATTTCAATAATGTTTCCAATTTCAATAACGAAAAACCAGGAAATAAAAGGAATGAGCAAGAA